>CAYYHR010000006.1:0-18096 GCA_964471705.1 uncultured Chromatiaceae bacterium | reverse complement strand
AGCGGCGGATATCAACGGAAATCGGCTTCTGCCCCCTCTCATGTGACGAGCCTGAAGATCATCACCACCAGGGCTATCCCAGAAAGATCGATTTGATCCCGCGAAGAATCCCGAGTCGATCGACTTCAGGTAGCGCGATAGGACAAATGGCCCTGGAAATCGAGCGTAAGTTCCTGGTAAAAGATCAATCCTGGCGATCCGGCGTCGTATCGGAGGCGCGGATTCTCCAGGGGTATCTGGCGAGTGGCGACAATGCCACCGTCCGCGTCCGGGTGAAAGGCGATGCAGCCTATCTGACGGTCAAGGGCGCCTCATCCGGGATCAGCCGCATGGAATACGAATACCCTATTCCCTTCGAGGACGCCCAGGCCATGTTGCGGGACCTGGCCCTGTTTCCAGTCGTCGACAAGATCCGCTATCGGGTCCGGGCAGGCAGCCACCTGTGGGATCTGGACCTGTTCGCCGGCGAAAACCAGGGACTGGTGATGGCAGAGGTGGAGCTGAGCTCCGAAGACGAGCCCTTCGATCGGCCGGGGTGGGCGGGAGAGGAGGTCACCGCTGATGGGCGGTACTACAATGTCAACTTGGCCCGACATCCCTACAGGCATTGGTGAGGGGTGCTTGGGAAAGCGCAGTTGCCGGAGCCGGCCGAGATTGGTACGAGATCCCCGCCCCGTCCCTCCGGATGGGCATTAGGGGGCACAGCCAATGCGTTTGCGTCTTTCTACGGACCCTCTCCCTAGCGCTCGCTGCCCTGCTCTGCGTCCCGCTCGCCGGCTGCAACGATCCGGCGGCGGACGGGACACTGCGCATGGGGCTGGCCAACGAGCCCCGTAACCTGGACCCCAGATTCGCGACGGATGCGACCTCCGAGCGCGTCAATCGCCTGCTCTACCGGACTCTGGTGGAGCTCGACGCGGCGAGCCTGCCGGCTCCCTCGCTGGCCCGTTGGGAGCGGATCACACCGACCCGTTATCTCTTCACCCTCGGCAAGAAGGGGCGCGCCTTCAGCGACGGCAGCCGCCTCGACTCCGAGGACGTTGCCGCAACCTTTGCCTCGATCCTGGATCCGGAGACCGCATCCCCCCATCGAGCCCTGCTGAGCATGATCCGGGACATCAAAGCCGATGGACCGGACCGCATCGAGTTTAGGATCTCGGAGCCGGACCCCCTGTTTCCGGCCTACCTGCGCATCGGCATCCTGCCGGCGGCACTGCTTCGGAAGGGTCACCCCTTCCAGAGCCGACCCGTCGGAAGCGGGCCCTTTCTCTTTGCCGGCTGGCCGGGGCCCGGCCGCCTGCGCCTGGAGCGCAGGCGCGACGGTCTGGGCCTTGAGCTGCTCACCGTCAAGGACCCCAACGTCCGGATCATGAAGCTCCTGCGGGGCGAGATCCAGATGCTGCAGAACGACCTGGCACCCGAGCTGGTGAGCTACCTCCGGGCACGGCCCGAGGTACGGGTACGAGAGATCCGAGGCGCCAACTTCTCGTACCTGGGATTCAACCTGGAGGACCCCGTCACCGGCCGACTCACGGTGCGCCGTGCCATCGCCCATGCCATCGATCGGCAGGCGATCCTGCGGTTTCTCTTTCGGGGCGCCGGTAGAACGGCGGATGCCATCTTTCCCCCGGAGCACTGGGCCGGCGCCCGTGGACTGGCCGGCTATGCCTATGATCCAGCCCGCTCCAGGGAGCTGCTCGCCGCCGAGGGATACGGTCCCGAGCAGCCCTTGCGCCTGGTCTACAAGACCTCGAGCGATCCTTTTCGGGTACGTCTCGCCACCTTGATCCAGGCCCAGTTGGCGCGGATCGGCATTCGGGTCGAGGTTCGCAGCTACGACTGGGGTACCTTCTACGGCGATATCAAGGCTGGGCGATTCCAGCTCTACAGCCTGTCCTGGGTCGGCGTGCGCACCCCCGACATCTTTCGCTATGTCTTTCACAGCGCTTCCGTCCCGCCGGAAGGAGCCAACCGGGGCCGCTACCGAAGTCCTGACGCGGACCGATTGATCGAAACGGCGGGGAAGGAGCAGGATCTGGAGCGCCAGGCCGCTCTCTACCAGGAACTGCAGAGGTTGTTGCTGCATGAGTTGCCCTATGTTCCCCTTTGGTACGAGGATCAGATCTACGCCTGTCGCAAAGAGGTCGAGGACTATCGATTGGCCCCGGACGGCAATTATGATGGGCTGATGGATGTGCGGCTCGGAAGCGGCCCGAGGTCACCTTGAAGGCGAAAGCAAGTGCTCGCAACGAGTAGGCACATCCTGATCGATTTGCCCGGGCAGAGGCTCGACCTCCTGGACGGGGACCGAAGGCTGCGGTGCTATCCCGTATCCACCGCCCGCAACGGCCCCGGCGAGGAGGCGGACAGCGGCTGCACACCCCGCGGACTGCACCGGGTGCGCCTGCGGATCGGTGACGGTTGCCCGCAGGGGGCCGTTTTCGTGGGCCGGCGGGCGACCGGCGAGATCTATGGCACCGAGCTCGCGGGGCGGCACCCGGAACGCGACTGGATCCTGACACGTATCCTCTGGCTCACCGGGCTGGAGCCGGGGCGCAACCGAGGTGGGTGCGTGGATACCCTGCACCGCTTCATCTACATCCACGGCTGTCCGGACACCGAGCCCATGGGGCGGCCCTGCTCCCACGGCTGCATACGCATGCGCAATGCGGATGTGATCGAGCTCTTCGAGCTGGTTCCGACCGGCGCGCTGGTGGACATTCGCTAGGCGGGGCTCCCGGATTTCTATTACCCCGCGATGACACAGCCAATCCTTTCCCGCATCGGCTCGGCGCTCGTCGTGGTCTTCGGTGTCTGCACCCTGGTATTTCTCCTGATCCATCTGGTCCCCGGTGACCCGGTCGAGACCATGTTGGGGGAGAATGCCCACCCGGCGGACCGGCAAGCCTTGCGAGAGGCCCTGGGTCTCGACGAGCCGCTGCCCGAGCAGTATCTGCGCTACCTCGGGGGGCTCGTGCGCTTGGACCTGGGGCGCTCATTCCAGTCACAGCGCCCGGTCGCCGACATCCTGGCAGAGCGCATCCCGCCGACCCTGGAGCTGACCGGGGCGGCCCTGGCATTGGCCTTGGTGTTGGCAGTGCCCTTGGGGGTGCTGGCGGCGCGGAGCCGGGGCGGTCTGCTCGATTCCGGGGCGATGGGCTTTTCCCTGATCGGCATCTCCATCCCGAATTTCTGGCTCGGGCCGCTGCTGATTCTGGTCTTCTCCCTCTGGCTCGGCTGGACCCCGGTGAGCGGACGCGACGGCCCGATCAGCCTGATCCTGCCCGCCGTCACCTTGGGGACCGGCCTGGCGGCGGTGCTCGCGCGCATGGTGCGCAGCAGTCTGCTCGAGGTGCTGGAAGAGGACTATGTCCGCACCGCCCGGGCCAAGGGTGTGTCGGAGGCGACCCTGATGTGGCGCCATGCCCTGCGCAACGCCTGGCTACCGGTGCTCACCCTGGTTGGGCTGCAGCTGGGTGCCTTGCTCGGTGGAGCCGTGATCACGGAAACGGTCTTTGCCTGGCCCGGGGTCGGCAGCCTGCTGGTGGAGGCCATTCAGAACCGGGACTATCCGATCGTGCAGGCGGGCGTGCTGCTCGTCAGCCTGGCCTATGTCCTGGTGAGCACCCTGACGGATCTGGTCTACGTCTGGGTGGATCCGCGGATTCGGCTCGGCTGATGGGGGGACTGCGCATCCGGCTGCCGGCAGTCTTGCTGCTCTTGTGGACCGCAGCCGCCCTCGCCGCGCCCCTCCTGGCCCTCACGCCAGACCACATCGACCTGTCCCGAATCCTGGCGCCCCCGGCAATGGACTCTCCGCTCGGGGACGACGACCTGGGGCGGCCGGTTCTCGACCGCCTTCTGATCGGTGCCCGAACCTCGCTTGCCGTCGGGCTGGGTGTCGTGGCCCTGTCCGCGGTCCTGGGGAGCCTGGTCGGCGGGGCCGCCGCCCTGGCCGGAGGCTGGATCGACCTCCTGGCGGTGCGGACTATCGATGTCTTTCTCGCCTTTCCCGGTATCCTGCTCGCCATTGCCCTGGCGGGCATCCTGGGGCCGGGGATCGACAATGTGATCATCGCCCTCGCCTCCGTGGGCTGGGTCGGCTATGCGCGCCTGGTGCGCGCGCAGGTCCTTACGCTGAAGCAGCGCGACCACGTCGTGGCAGCCCGTGCCCTTGGAGCCGGGCAGGGACGGATCCTGCTGAGACACCTCCTGCCCCTGACCCTCGCGCCGCTGATCGTGGAAGCGACCTTCGGTATTGCCGGGGCCGTGGTGTCGGAAGCGGGCTTGTCCTTCCTCGGCCTGGGCGTACAGCCTCCGCAGGCGTCCTGGGGCAGCATGATTCGGGACGGGGTGGCCTATATGCTGGTGGCCCCTCACCTGGTGCTGGCGCCCGGGGTTGCCCTTCTGCTGGTGGTGCTCTCGGTCAACCTGCTGGGGGATGCCCTGCGGGATCGGCTCGACATCCGTTTGCCCCGGGGTTGACGGCAACCGGCGGTGCGAGGGGGACACTGACCCGGGGCTGTGGTAAAAGAGCGGGCATCATTTCCAATGGCGACAGATCAGGACGGGCGTTGAATATTGCAGATACGCATATCCGGCTGGTAGTCGTCAGCCAACGACTCGCAAAAGCGGAGGGCTGAGCATTGTCCCTGGGTCCGGTGATGCTGGATTTGACGGGCGTCGAGCTCGACGCGGAGGAGCGCGAGATCCTGTGCCATCCGGCGGTCGGCGGGGTCATTCTTTTCTCCCGGAACTTCGAGAATCCGGAGCAGGTGGCCGCCCTGGTCGCCGCCATCCACGAGCTGCGCGATCCTCATTTGTTGGTAGCCGTGGACCAGGAGGGGGGAAGGGTTCAACGCTTTCGCGAGGGGTTCACGCGGCTTCCGCCGGCCCGCCGCTTCGGGGAATTGAGCCGCAAGCATCCGGCGAGCGCGCGACAGGCCGCTAAGGCGGTAGGCTGGCTGATGGCTGCGGAGCTGCGCTCGGTGGGGGTGGACTTCAGCTTTGCACCCGTGCTCGACCTGGACCGTGGGCTGAGCCGGGTAATCGGGGACCGGTCCTTTGCCGATGGGGCGGACCTGGTGTCAGACTTGGGACGGGCCTGGATCGACGGCATGCGCGAGGCGGGCATGGCGGCGGTGGGCAAGCACTTTCCCGGTCACGGCGGTGTGCCCGAGGATTCCCACGAAGAGCTGCCGGTGGACGAACGATCGCTCGCGGACATCGAGATGGAGGATCTGGTCCCCTTCGCGCGCCTGATCTCCCATGGCCTGGAGGCCGTAATGCCCGCACATGTCGTCTATTCCAGGGTGGACCCCAATCCAGCGGGCTTCTCGACGTTCTGGCTGCGCCGGATCCTGCGGGAGCGGATGGGATTTCAGGGGGTCATCTTCAGCGATGACCTGAGCATGGGGGCGGCCGCCGCAGCCGGCGGCTTCGCCGATCGGGCGAGATCGGCGCTGGAGGCGGGCTGCGATCTACTCCTGGTGTGCAATAACCGCCCCGCCGCCCTAACTGTGATCGAGTCCCTGCGCGGCTACGACAACCCGACGGTACACCTGCGCTGTCTGCGCATGCACGGGCGCCACGCCATCGAGCGCGCAGGACTTCGCCTGGACCCGCGTCGGCAGCAAGCCATTCGATTCGTCTCCGAGCTCGAAGGGCCGGACGAGCCGGTCCTGGATCTCTGAGGCTCAATTTTCTGGAGCTCAATAGTGAATCGGAGTGGCCATGACCGACGGTACAGTGAAAATCACGCGGGAGCAGTACGACGCAGTCGCCGCCCGGGCGGATCTGTTGGTCTCGGGTGAGGAGATGGAGCGGATCCTGGACCGGCTGGCGGAGGAGATTACCGGCGCCCTGGCGGACAAGGACCCCTTGGTGCTCTGCGTCATGAAGGGCGGGGTCATCGCCGTCGGTCGGCTGCTGCCTCGGCTCGGGTTCCCGCTGGAGCTCGATTATATTCATGCCACCCGCTACCGGGACGGGACCAGCGGCGGGAGCATCCAGTGGCTGTATCGACCCTCTGCCGCGGTGCGCGGGCGGCACCTGCTGGTCGTCGACGACATCCTCGACGAAGGCATTACCCTGCAGACCATTATCGATGCCTGCCGCGCAGACGGGGCGGTGAGCGTGCACAGCGTTGTACTGGTGGAGAAGGAGCGGGAGCGTGCCTGCGCTATCGAGGCGGACTTCGTCGGCGTGCGCCTGCCGAATCGCTATCTCTACGGCTATGGCCTGGACTACAAGGGCTATTTCCGCAACGCCGACGGCGTCTATGCAATCGCCGATGAAGACCTCTGAGGATGCCGGCCAGCCGGCATCTAAGTTCCAAATAAAATCTAATATAATTAAATACTTTTTGACTTCTGGTGCGTTTTGCGTTACACAGAAAAGCCCGGCTTTTATACAGGCATTAGCCGGAGACCTGACCAGACGCCGCCTTCCATCCCGGTTTCCGGCGTTTGATTGCGTCGAATCCGCCTGCATAACGATTACGAGGAGGATGGATTCATGCAAACACTCTCGAGCTACCGCAAACGCCAGTCCGGACTCTTGGAGACGATCGAGGAGCTCCAGTCGCTTCTTACTGCGGAGCAGTTGAGGGTTCGCCCGAACGCGAGGATTGCCTACGAGCTCCTCTGCGATCTCGGCGACAAGGTGAAGCAACACCTGGCGGAGGAGGACAAGGGCCTCTATCCCAGCCTCTTGATCCATGACGACCCCAAGGTCAAGTCCATCGCCTGGGGCTTCATCAGCGGAGAAAAGCCCCTGCGCAAGACCTTTGACGATTACTATGACAAGTGGCTGAAGCAGTGCGATTTCAACTTCACGGACGAGTTTATCGAGGAAACGCGCAGCGTCTTCGATCTGCTTCAGTACCGCATCGAGCGGGAAAATCAGGTGTTGTTCCCGAAGCTGGTGGAGATCGGAATGTTTCGGGAGGCTCGCGCCTGAGCCGCATCGTGGTATCGGCTCCGCAGAGGGCCGGCGTCGGTAAGGACGCTGGCCTTTCTTGCCCTGCGGATCTCATGAGCCGATCAAACCACCGTTCATGGATTTTGCCACATGCGCCAACTCGCCGTCATCGGTGGCTCCGGCTTTGCCGCTCTGCCCGGATTCGAAGTCCTGGGGCAAGAACAGCCGGAAACCCCTTATGGAGCCTCCTCGGGCCCGATCATGCAGGGCCGCTTCGGCAGCGCAGAGATTTTGTTTCTCCCGCGGCATGGCTCCGCGCACCGCATCCCGCCACACCGCGTCAATTACCGCGCGAACGTCTGGGCGCTGAAGTTCTGCGGGGCGAAGCGAGTGGTCGGCTTGGCGGCGGCAGGCGGAATCACCAGCCGTTTCAGCCCCGGCATTCTCGCCGTCCCGGATCAGATCATCGACTACACCTACGGGCGAGCCCATAGCTTCCATGACGTGGATGAGGGTGATTTTCAGCACATCGACTTCACCCGCCCCTACTGCGAGGAGCTACGCCAAGCCCTGCTCGGCACCGCCAGGGACGCCGGGCTGGACCTCGTCGACGGAGGAACCTACGGCGTGACCCAGGGGCCGCGACTGGAGACGGCAGCGGAAGTCCTGCGCATGGAGCGGGACGGCTGCGATCTGGTGGGCATGACGGCGATGCCCGAGGCAGCCCTGGCAAGGGAGGTCGGTCTCTGTTACGCCTCGTTTACCTTCGTGGTGAACCGGGCGGCCGGCAAGGCGGAAGGCGAGATCCACATGAAAGAGATCGAGGCCAACATCGCGGCTTGCAGCTCTCCCATCGGACGTATCCTCACGAGCCTTGCCGAGGCGGATTCGCTGGCCGGGATGACTAGGGGCTGTTGACAATTGCCGTTCACGGTCCGATTGCGGCCCTTTTCCACGCTGACCTCGTTGCGGTTCGTCGCAATAGGTCCACCATTCCTCCTCGCCGCGCCTTGTCAGCACGGAAAATTCCTCGCAATCTCCCTCGCTCAAGCAACTGTCAACAGCCCCTAGATCAGGTCCGGCGTAGCCGGCGCTGTCGGCGAGTTGGGCACGATACCGACCTCGTCTCCGTCGTGGATCTTGGAAAAACCCTCGGTGAACTGCTTGTTCAGCGTCACCCGGACCCGCTCCGGGTCGAAGAGAGGCGCCGCCCCGGGCTTGCGACGTCCGAGCCAAACGAGCAGGCCGTCCACATCGGAAACGCTCGCCGGAGCCACCAGCTCTTCCATTTCCTTGCGTAGCTTCCTCGCCAGCCAACTGAAGTAGAGAAGCTTGATCCGCTTCTCTTCCTGCTGCGGCTCCTGTCTGCGATAGCCGATGCGCTCCAGGTCTTGCAGATAGGATGCCCAGTTCCTTTCGCGCTCTGCCCCCAAGGCGTAGAGGGTGTCCCAGGAATAGATTCCGGTATCGTGGCCGTCGTCGAAGACGATCCTGACCGCATACTGTCCCTGTGGCTCGATGCGCTCGATATTGACCTCTTCCTTGCCGGTTGCCGGGCGGCCCATGGTCCTGACCTCTGCGGCCTTGGAGAACACCCGGAGATATTCGCAAGGCAGCTCGAAGCTCACCCCGTCATCGAAGGCGATGGACAGTACCCTCGACTTGCGGTGGAGGCTGATATCGGTCGGATGATGTCTCGTCGGCTGATCGCTCATCGGGGGCTCATCGCTCTTTCGTATAGGCATTTCCCGGCAATCGCCTCGAGACGTCGATCACGGCGCATCGGCCTGGACTTGCCCCTCTTCCTGGCCCGTGGATACCGAGATCATGTCCTCGAACCGCCGGATGGATTCACCGGCACCGGTGACCAACAGACTGTCTCCCACCTGCAGGAGGGTGCCGCCGTGAGGGACGATCTGGTGCTCACCGCGGACGATGCCCACGATCAGCACCTTCATCTCGTCGAGGCCCAGGGTACGCACCTCACGGCCCGCCACCGGCGTACCTGCCTTGAGCTCCAGGCTGTAGAGCCGAGTCTCACCGCAGTCGATGGAGACTCCGGCGCCGCTCGCCAAGGCAACAGCGATCTCGCTGGAAAGGATGTCCTGGTCCAGCCTGATATTGCGCTCGCGCAACATCTTTGCCACGACCTGGTAATAGGCATCTCGGTGCACGGGGCTCTGGTCCGGAGTCGACACCTGAGCCTCATAGAGGGTGGGATATTCCAACCGGCGGGTAAGCGCGTACTGCACCATGAAGCTGACCGCCACCCCGAGCATGGCGGGGGCGATCATGTGGTAGCCGCCGGTCATCTCCACCACCATGAGGATGGAGGCGATAGGCACTCGTGCCGAGCTCGCAAAGAGGGCCGCCATACCCACGAGCGCCAAGGCGCTCTCGTCGACTTGGACCCCGAGATCGTGAAGGGCCGCCGCCATCGCCGCTCCGAGCAGGGTGCCGACGAACAGGCTGGGGGCGAATACCCCGCCGGAGCCGCCCGAGCCGATGGTGAGCGACATGGCAACGATCTTGCCGAGTGAGAGCAGCAGGAGCAACCCGATTCCCATGCCCGCCGCTCCCTGCAACGCGAGCTGCATGTACCCGTAGCCGCCGCCCAGCAACTGGGGGACGAAGATCCCGATGATCCCGAGAATGAATCCCCCGATGGCGGGCTTCACCTGATTCGGGACCTTTAAGGCACCGAAGGCATCGCGGATGTAGTAGAACACACTCGGCAATAGCGCCCCGACGATCCCCGCGATCAGCCCGAGGAGCGCATACCAGACGAGCTCGGTAGCAGAAACGATGCCGACGTTCGGGGGAAGAATGAAAAGAGGGCGAAAACCCTCGATTACACCTGTGATGGCATAGGCGACCGCTGCGGCGATGAGGCTGAAGATCAGCACTTCCGCCTCGAACGCCATGGACGCATAGAGGATCTCGACCGAGAAGATGGCGGTGCCCAGCGGGCTCTTGAAAATGGCCGAGAGTCCGGCGGCCATACCGATCAGCACGAGATAGCGCCGCTCCTCGACCGGCAAGCGCAGCTGCGTGGCAACGATGGAGCCGATGCCGGCCGCTATCTGGGCAGTAGGACCCTCGCGTCCCGCGGCCCCGCCCGAGCCGATGGTAATGGCGCTGGCGATCGTCTTGATCAGCGGCACCCGCGCCCGAACCTTGCCGTCGTTGCGGTGAAACGCCTTGACCGCGGCGTCCGTTCCATGTCCCTCCGCCTCGGGAGCGCAGGTGTAGACGATGAAACCGGCGAGCAGCCCACCCAGGGTGGTCGACACCGGGACGAGCCAATACCAATGGTCGATCAGTGGTGCCTTGCCCAAGGCATGGGCCGCCTCCACGCTGATGTAGCTGAAGCCGGTATTCGGCTGCAGAATGGCGATCTCTCCGAGATGAAGCAGCCACAGGAAAAGCTGCGCCCCGAGTGCCCCGACGACACCGAGAAAGAGGCTCAGCAAGATCAGACGCGGGGTTCGGTCGAGTCGCAAGAGCCAGTTCATGATGAGGTCGTCACGCGCAAACGGATTGGCCCGTCGAGCCGCATCGGCCAAATAAATTGATTTTATCAAACCCATCCGGGCTCCGGCAGACCAAACCTCTTCCAGCGAGACAAACCCAGGCCCAGGAGAAAGCCCGAGGGAAATTTCACTCGTGCGACCTCATAAAAACTGTGGAATTCGTTTCTGGCAGGAGCAAAAATTGCTTGAGGTTGAGCAGACGGACACTCCGTCGAAATAGACCACCGTCAGATCGAGTTGCGACTATTCCACATGAAAACCTTATGAGCTCACATCTGCGACTGCTCACCAGCGGCCTGGTCAGCGGCCTGGGCGGCGGGCTGGCCAGCCTGGGCGGCGGCACGCTCCTGATCCCGCTGCTCACCGAATGGCTCGGCATGAGCCGCCTCGAGGCCCGCGGCACGGCCATGGCCGCCTCCTTCTTCACCGCCGTAAGCGGCACCATCACCTACGGCCTGCATGGAAACGTGGACTGGCGCACCCTCCTCTGGACCGGTCTGCCCGCGCTGGTCTGCGCACCTCTGGCTGCGCGCCTATCCGCCGATTGGCCACAAGACCTGCTGCGCCGCCTGTTCGGCGTGGTGGTATTGCTCAGCGCCGCGACGCTGCTCGCCAGAGGCGATCTACATGCCGGCTTCGCTGCCGGATGGTCGCTGCCCTGGATGGTGCTGGTAGGCGTGATCGCCGGCGTCGTAGCCGGCGTGGTCGGCGTCAGCGGCGGCCCGGTGCTGACACCCCTCTTCGCACTCGGCTTGGGCATGACGCAGCAACTGGCGCAGGGGTCCTCGCTGGTCTCGCGCCTGCCCCCGATTCTGAGCGGTGTTGCCGAGAACCAGCGCGAAGGCTCGGTCCGCTGGCGCGCCCTGCCCTTGCTGGGGCTCGGCATCGTTATCGGCACGGTCGCCGGCAGTATGCTGGCCATACATCTACCGGAGCACATCCTGCGCTCGCTGTTCGCCGTGGTGCTCATACTGCTCGGCCTGCACGAGATCGGCGGGCGGACGATACATCCACACATCGACCACCGCCCTCACGGCACCTATCCTTAATCACATCGACCGGAGCATCGACTCATGAACCTCTATCAACGCCTCATCGTTGCCGTGGACGGCAGCCCAGCTGCGCACGCCGGCCTGCGTGCCGCCATCTCCCTGGCGCAGGAACAGCAGGCCAGGCTCAAGATCCTCGCCGTGGCGGACGAAGCCAGCGGGAGCTACGGCGGCGCAGAGCTCGGCTGGCTCAACAACGAGGGACTGAACGCGCGCCTGAAAGGCGACGCTGAACGCTTACTGGACGAAGCGGCGGCACTTGCCGCTGCCGCGGGCCTCGAGCCCGAGCGCGAGCTTGTCGAAGCGCCCGACGGACAGATCGCACGGCACATCACGGAAGCCGCCGCCGCGTGGCAGGCCGACCTGATCGTGGTCGGTACCCACGGCCGTCACGGCCTCATGCGCTGGTTGATGGGCAGCACCACCGAAGCCCTGCTGCGCGAGCTGAAGCTGCCCCTGCTCGTCGTGCCCTGCGCGCACACCAAGGCATCCGGTGCATGATCGACAATTTCCGCGATCATGCCGCCAACGAGCGTACCAACCTCGCCTGTATCCGCACCTCGGTAGTGCTGATGGGCCTGTTCCTGATCGCCTATATCGCCCGAGAGCTCTTTTCATGAGCATATCCGCCGCGCTTTTTGCTCATGTCCAGAGCCTCGGTCACTAGAGGCTCGCCCCGAGGGTCGAGAAGGATCGGCCCTGGTGGGGAAATCCCCCAGACTCCTTGGCCCGCATCAACCAAGGGCACATTCGAAGACGCTCGACTCCGGGGTTGGTGCGCCCGGCTCCGGCTGATTTACCCTCCGTTGGCACGGATACTGACTGGGACGCCTGGAAATCCTGGAGTCCCTCTCGGACGGAGCGGCAAGTGCAGACACGCATGAAACAGATACCCGCTGTCGAAAGGGCCGTGGAGCCGCCAAGGAAGAGGAATGCCCGGCCCTACGACGAGCACGCGGCAGCGCACCAAGCGGCGGATACATGCCCGGAAGCTGCCCCGAATACAGAGGCCGAGCCCCAAGCATCTCCGCCCCGCAACCGGCGGCCCTGGCGCAGCTCCCTGACCCTGGCCGCCCTCGGCGTCGTATACGGGGACATCGGGACCAGCCCCATCTACACCATGAACGTGGTGTTCTCTCGCCACGGCGGGATGGCCGCTTCCGAGATCAATGTTCTGGGCGTCCTGTCGCTGATCTTCTGGGCGCTCCTGCTGGTGGTCACGATCAAATACCTGGCATTCGTCCTGAAGGCGTCCAACGAGGGGGACGGCGGCGTGATCGCCTTGGCCACCCTCATCGGCCGCGCAGCGGGCAGGAGACGCCGACGCTGGCTCCTGGCGGGGGTGGTGGCCAGCTCCCTGCTGATCGCGGACGGGATGCTGACCCCGGCCATTTCGGTATTGAGCGCCGTTCAGGGTCTGGAGCTGATCTCACCCCGGCTGGCGGACCTGGTGCCCGAGCTGACGGCTGTGATCCTGGTGCTGCTGTTTGCTGTGCAAAAGCGTGGAACCGCGGCGATCGGCGCCCTTTTCGGCCCCTTCATGCTGCTGTGGTTCGTCTGCATCGCCGTCATGGGGCTGCACTGGGTACTGCGGGTGCCTTCCGTCGCCTGGGCCCTGAGCCCTACCTACGCGCTGGACTTTCTCGGCACCGGAGGCTGGAATGCCTTCTTCGTCCTCGGCTCCGTCTTTCTCGTAGTCACGGGCTCCGAGGCACTGTACGCGGATCTGGGTCATTTCGGCCTGGCACCCATCCGCCGCACCTGGTACTGGCTGGTATGGCCAGCGCTGATCTCGAGCTACTTCGGCCAAGGGGCCTTGCTTCTCAGCCGCCCGGTCCATCCGGGCAATACCTTCTTCGCGCTGGTCCCTCACTACCTGCTGATACCTCTGATCCTGCTGGCCACGCTGGCCACATTGATCGCGTCCCAGGCGATCATCACCGGCAGCTACTCGCTGCTCAAGCAACTGGCCGAGCTGGACTATTTTCCCCACCTGCGTGTACGCCATACCTCGGCGCTGCAGTCGGGGCACATCTATGTCGCCGCGGCGAACTGGCTGCTCCTGGGAGGCACCCTGGTGTTGCTGCTGCTGTTCCGCTCCCCGGAGAACCTGGCCAGTGCCTATGGGCTGGCCATCGGGGGCGTCACCCTGATCACCTCGCTGCTGTACCTGCGTTACTTCCACCGGGTCCTGGGGTGTGGTCTGCCGGCAACCATCTACCTGGGTATCCTGTTTCTGTCCGTGGACGGCGCCTTTATAGTCGCCCTTCTCGCCAAGCTGCTCTCCGGGGCCTTGATGATCTTCGTCATCAGCGCTCTGCTGCTCGGGATCATGCTGACCTGGCGCTGGGGACAGGACCTGGTCCGCCGGCAACGGCGGCGGTTGTCGCCCCCGGTGGACGTCTTTCTGCGCAGCGAGGAGTGCACCGCCGCAACGCGGGTTGGCGGCAACGCCTTGTTCTTCAGCAAGGAGCCGGCCCACCTCCCTGCCGGCTTCATCAAGAACCTGCGGCACAACCATGTACTGCACCAGGAGAGCTATCTCCTCTCCCTGGAGGTGCAGGACCATCCGCGGGTGCGACTGGAAGAGAAGCTCAGCGTCGAGAAGCTCGGGGCCGGCTTTTTCCGCGTCTCGTACCGGTTCGGCTACATGGAATCACCGAGCTTCGAGGCGATCCTCGCCCTGCTGGACGACAGCGGCTACCCGGTGGCCCGGGAAAAGCTCAGCGTATTCGTCAGCCGCGCCCGCATCCGTTATCGCAGCCGAAAGGGACCGCGCGCATGGCGGGCGAAGCTCTACGCCGTCCTGGAGCGGAACAGCCCGAGCCCATCCCTGGTACTCGATATCCCGGAATACCTGCTGATCGAGATCGGCGTCCAGTTCGAGCTCTGACCAGACTGGCCCAGAATCCCCGACCAATTTCGGTGGTTTTCCACCACGCTGACTCTGCCAACCCCTGGAAGGCACCGAGGGCAAGGCCCACCCGGTCTTGGAACGGATACTGCTGATACAATCGCAACCACACCCATGGGCAACTGTATCGCCAGGGGAGATGTCCCATGAGGATCCAGCGTTTCCGCCCGTAGGCCGTCGGGAAATCAATACCGACGACCTGTCGAGCAACAAGTCGCTCAAGACCTGAGTGCGAGCGTACGTTTGGCTGGATTAGGCAGCCTGCCGGCTTGGAGCAAAGCAATGAGCGAGACACTTCCGATCCTGTACTTGGCCCGACATGGAGAGACCGAATGGTCCATCACGGGCCAACACACGGGACTCACCGACTTGCCGCTCACCGCACGCGGCGAGCGCAACGCGCGCTCCCTGAAGAACCGGCTGCGCGGGCTGACCTTCGCCAAGGTGTTTACCAGTCCGTTGCAGCGCGCGGCCCGGACCAGCGAATTGGCTGGCTTCGGTGAACGGGCGGAGATCGATCAAGACTTGGTGGAATGGGACTACGGCAAGTACGAAGGTCGCCGCACGGTCGACATTCGCAAGGAACGACCTGACTGGCAATTGTTCTACGACGGCTGCCCGGGAGGGGAGATGCCTGACGACGTCGGCTTGCGGGCCGATCGCGTCATCCAACGCATTCGGGCGATCGGCGACCATGTCCTGATCTTTTCCAGCGGGCATTTTCTGCGCGTATTCGCGGCTCGCTGGCTCGGGCTAGAAGCCGCGCTCGGTCGGTGCTTCCTATTGAGCACCGCCAGCTTGAGCGCCGTCAGTTACGAGCACGATTTGTCGCAGCCCGCCATCCGGTTATGGGATGACACACACCACGTGGAAAGCTGACCGGAGCCCCAACGCGAAACAGGTACGGATACCTCCGTGGGTTTTATTCCCCACCCTCAGTGATTCAACAGTCGACTTCGGGACCCCGAAACGGGGCGGAGTTGCATCTAGAGGAGCAATCGACCAATGACTACTGCACCAATCGAAACGACTTCGAGCCAAGCACTCAGCGCCTACGGGCCGGCCCGCTCGACAATCACCGGTCAGCCGCTCAGCTCCGAAGAATTGGGAAAGATCGACGCCTACTGGCGAGCCAGTCTCTATCTGAGCATGGGCATGCTCTACCTGAAGGAAAACCCGTTACTGCTCGAGCCGCTGAAGCACGAGCACATCAAGGCACGCCTACTGGGCCACTGGGGCTCGGATGCCGGCCAGTCCTTCACCTATATCCATTTCAACCGCTTGATCAAGAAGTACGATCTGAATGCAATCTTCATTTCCGGTCCCGGTCACGGGGCCCCGGCCGTGCTCTCCAACGCCTACCTGGAAGGGACCTATTCGGAAATCTACCCGACGATGAGTGAAGACCTGGCGGGGATGCAGCGCTTCTTCAAGCAGTTCTCCTTCCCCGGCGGGATCGGCAGCCATGCGACTCCCGAAACCCCCGGAAGCATCCACGAGGGAGGCGAGCTGGGTTACAGCGTTTCGCATGCCTACGGCGCGGTCTACGACCACCCGGACTTGATCACGCTTTGCATGGTGGGTGACGGCGAGTCCGAGACCGGACCACTCGCAACGAGTTGGCACAGCAACAAGTTCCTCAATCCGATTACCGATGGGGCCGTGATCCCGGTCTTGCATCTGAACGGCTACAAGATCAACAACCCGACCGTCCTGGCCCGCATCAGTCATGAGGAGCTGGAAGCGCTGTTTGTCGGCTACGGCTACACGCCGCTCTTCGTAGAAGGGAGCGATCCTTCCACCATGCATCAGGCCATGGCCGCCACGCTGGAGCACTGCGTGCTGGAGATCCGCAAGTTCCAGCAGGAGGCACGGAGTAGTGGCAAGGCGTTCCGGCCACGCTGGCCCATGATCATCCTGCGGAGCCCCAAGGGCTGGACGGCACCACGAGAGGTGGACGGGCATTACCTCGAAGGTTACTGGCGGGCGCACCAGGTTCCACTGGATATCGGCGAGAATGAAAATCATCTCCAGCTGCTGGAGCAGTGGATGCGCGGCTACAAGCCGGAGGAGCTCTTCGATGAGTCGGGCAGGCTCGTCCCCGAGCTCAAGGCGCTGGCCCCGCAGGGCAGCCGGCGGATGAGCGCCAATCCGATCGCCAATGGCGGACTGGTCCGCAAGCCCCTGGATATGCCCGACTTCCAGGACAACGCCGTGAAGGTCGAGAAGCCCGGCGCGACCCTTGCCGGCAGCGTTCCCACCCTGGCCGAATTTCTCCGCGAAGTGATGCGCCTGAATCTGCACGACTTCCGGATCTTCGGACCGGACGAGACCCAGTCCAACCAGCTCGCCGCCGTCTACGAGGTCGGCAAGAAGGTGTGGCTCGGCGAGTACTTTCCGGAGGATGCGGACGGCGGCGAGCTGGTCCCGGATGGCCGGGTCATGGAGATGCTCAGCGAGCACACCGTGGAAGGATGGCTCGAGGGTTACCTCCTGAGCGGACGGCACGGCTTGATCAACAGCTACGAGCCCTTCATTCACGTCGTGGACTCGATGTACAACCAGCATGCCAAGTGGCTGGAGAAGTGCAACGAGCTGCCTTGGCGCGCCCCCATCTCCTCGCTCAACCTGCTGATCACAGCCCTTGTGTGGCGACAGGATCACAATGGCTTCACCCACCAGGACCCCGGCTTTCTCGACGTGGTCGCGAACAAGAGTCCTGCGGTCACGAGGATCTATCTACCGCCCGATGCCAACACCCTGCTGTCCGTGGCGGACCACTGCCTGCGCAGCGTGAGCTACGTGAACGTGATCGTCGCCGACAAGAAGGTACACCTACAGTATCTCGACATGGACGCGGCCATCGCCCACTGCAAGAAGGGGCTGGGGATCTGGGATTGGGCCAGCAGTGACCAGAATGCCGAGCCGGATGTGGTCATGGCCACTTGCGGTGACGTGCCGACGATGGAATCGCTGGCTGCCACCGCACTGCTGCGCGAGCATCTTCCCGATGTGAAGATCCGGTTCGTGAACGTGGTGGATCTGTTCAAGCTGGTTCCGAATACGGAGCACGCGCACGGTCTGACCGATCGCGAGTTCGAGGCGATCTTCACTGCCGACAGGCCGGTGGTCTTCAACTTCCATTCGTACCCCTGGTTGATCCATCGCCTCACTTACCGCAGGCCCGGCCAACACAACATCCACGTTCGCGGCTACAAGGAGCAAGGCAACATCAACACGCCGCTGGAGCTGGCGATCCGCAATCAGACCGACCGCTTCAGCCTGGCCATCGACGCGATCGATCGGATGCCCCGCTTCCGCGTGACGGGTGCTGCAGCTCGCGAGGCCCTGCTCGACCGGCAGATCGCCTGCCAGCAGCACGCCTACCGATTCGGCATCGATCCACAGGAAGAGGCTGACTGGGAATGGCCCTATTGAGCACTCGCCGTTCGCGTAGCGGCGGACTTCCATGAAACGATCATAGGGCGAGGCGAGCCACCCCAGAGGCAATGACACGTCGCCTCGCCCCTGATCGTTCCTTTACCTCGACCCTTCCCCATAATGGGCTCCGGTCCCGTCCGGCGCACCGGACCAGCCGGCCCGGCAGGTTACTCCGGTAAGAGTGCCAGCAGCCCCGGATCTTCCAGCAATTTGTCCGCCAGAATCAGTGCCGCAGCCG
>CAYYHR010000005.1:0-44301 GCA_964471705.1 uncultured Chromatiaceae bacterium | reverse complement strand
CGCATGCCGGTGAGCAATAGGAGGCGCGTGCAATCCCCAAAGGCCCCGCCTAGTCGCTCAGTCGCTTTCCACAGGGCGTTCACTTCGGCATCGGTAAGGATGCGGTTTCTCATTTGCGGCTTGTGCTGTGCAGTAATGCCGATTACCGGATTGATGTCGACTATTTCGCGTTCGAGCAGCCAGTTGAATAGCTTGGAGAGGTACGCTCGCAGATGATTCGATTGCCCCGGAGTCTTAATCGCTACTTTCTCTAGCAGGTTAACTATGTCTCGCCGTCTTATCTCCTTTACGGGGCGATCCTTGAACTCGGGAATAGCCAGTCGCTCTAGGGTCCTTTCGATCTGCTTCCAAGTTCGGAGTTTAGGCTTGCAATATTTCTGGATGAAATCCCTTGAGCAGGCTTCGAAGCCGTTTTCCTGGCGTTCGCGCTCAGCGGCCTTTCTATCTTCTACAGGATCTTCGCCTCGCTGAATCGCCGCGCGGGCTTCTCGGGCGTCGTCACGCGCTCGCTTTAGGGTGACCCCAGGGTAGACCCCCAAAGATAGTCGACGCGCCTGCCCCTTGACGCGATACGTGAAGGACCAAGACTTCGTTCCGGACGGCAGCAGGCGCAGGACCAGCCCAGGGACTTGGGCGTCATAGACCTCCTTGCGCGTCGCAGGGGTCGGCAGTTTCTCGATGGCCAGATTGGTGAGTTTGACACTTCCCATTGAATCCTCCCGGGGGTGTAGCTGGGGGTGCGGATAGGGGCGAACTCTTATGAATCCTTATGAAGGGAGATTTTAGGGAAGATCGAGAGTAAAGACACCTAGATTCAAGGGATTAAGCTACACCACCGAGGCGTTATGAGACCCCTTGAAACCTTGCGGACAGGAACTCATAATCCCTTGGTCCGGGGTTCGAATCCCTGACGGCCCATCAACTTAGCGAATGCATTTGTTTTTTTCGTGTTCATGTGGCCGCTGTGTAGCCAGCGGAAAGAAATGCAGGGGCACCTCCAACTATCTTCGCATCTCCCTCTCGGCCTTGAACCGAACAACACTCGTTTCGGATATTCCGTTCGCGCGGCTCCGCCCGGATCGTCAACGGGTAGGTCGAGACCACGCATCAGTCGCCTACCCTGTCTTGAATACCGGTCCCAAATCGGGACCGGCTTCGAGCCCGCGCGCTGATCGCCCACGGCAAATCCGTTCTAAGCGACTTCCGCAGCCGGAGGTAGCCGTTGTGGGCGGGAATTCTCGGTCATGCGCAGATAGTCGAAGACGCGTCGGACATTGCGGGCGAGCTTGGCGATGGTGGCGGCAACGCTGTCGCGGCCCTTGGACTTGATCAAGCCAATGGCGAAGCGGTGTAGTCGTGTGATGTTCTGCGGGCCGTGAGCGGTGCGTATGGTGCAGCGGTCCTCGTCCCAGTGCCAATCGAGGATGTCATGGTGGGCCTCGACGCCCCAGTGGGCGTGGCTGAACGCCAGTAGCCGCGCGGCGTTGGCGCTCTGGGGAGTGTGATCGCTCAGGCCATAGACGATCTCGGTGGATTCCTTGCCTGTCTTTTTCTCGATACGCCGGCGCTCGATGGAGAAGACCTGTCCGACGCGGGGAAAGTCCAGAGAGTCGTTCAGTGCGGTAGTGGTCCAGATGGTGCGCGATTCCAGGCGTCCGTGCTGCAGTTCGAACGGCTGGCAAAAGTCCGGCTCCGCGCGGTCTTGGAAGAACAAGCGAATATCCTCCGGCATGGAGGGCTGGTTGTTTTTGGCCGTAAACAGATCGTGCGCGTAGCGTTCTTCGACCGAGTAGCGGGCAAGCGTGCGCTGGGCGAGCAAAGCATCGGCAGTAATCGTCTTGGCGGTGACATCCAGCCCTTCGAGCAGGGGCACGAGCATCCCGATCTCGTTGGTTTGTGTGACCGCATCTGTGCCCTCTACGGGCAAAGAGGCGACTTTTTTTGAGTGTGGCAGATCTTGCTCTCATGACCGACCGTGCCGAGGATGTGGCTCTGGCGGCCTTGCTCATCGATGGCGTTGCACATCGTCTTGCCGTCGATGGCCAAGCCCTCGTCCTCGCTCGCATACTGCGCGTTCCAGCCTTGCAGGGCCTGATCGAGAAAGTGCGGCTGC
The DNA here is from genome assembly GCA_964471705.1 of uncultured Chromatiaceae bacterium. Taxonomy (GTDB): domain Bacteria; phylum Pseudomonadota; class Gammaproteobacteria; order Chromatiales; family Chromatiaceae; genus Thiosymbion. Next base: position 42,188 of record CAYYHR010000005.1, on the reverse strand, counting down.
ACACGGATGAGCACATCGCGGAAGATGGTGCGGCTGGGTACCCCATAGCACCCATTTCGGTAGCGACAGCGAAAGCGGGCACGCGCCTTCTGCCCCAAATCCTGTGCCCACGCGCTGATGGCCTTGTAGCCGCGAGCCCCGCACAGAACAGCCGCAGCGGCAATGGCCATCACCACCGGCAGGGGGTGGCGTCTGCCCTGTGCGCGTCGGGGGTCAGGGATGTCGGAGAAGAACGCCGGCAGCGTACGCATTGAACCGCCCCGGGTTTCCCGGAGACTCCAATCTTCGAGAGGATGGAGTCATGAACACGCAAAAGAGATATTCCCCAGAAGTACGGGACCGGGCGGTGCGCATGGTCTTGGAGCACCAGGAGGAGTACGAATCGCAGTGGGCAGCGGTGAGCTCCATTGCGGCAAAGATTGGCTGTACAGCCGAGACGTTACGTAAATGGGTGCGTCAATCCGAGCACGACCTGGGCTTACGGGCTGGTCTGAGCACCGATGAGCGAGAGCGCCTCAAGGCACTGGAGCGTGAGAACCGGGAGCTGAAACGGGCCAACGAGATTCTGCGCAAGGCGTCGGCATATTTCGCCCAGGCGGAGCTCGACCGCCGACCCAAATGATGGTGGCGTTCATCGAGGAGCACCGCGATGAGCACGGGGTCGAGCGATCTGTGCGCAGTTGCCGATCGCCCCGTCCACCTACTACGAGCAAAAGGCCCGAGTGGCAGATCCGCAGCGCCTGCCAGCGCGGGCCCTACGCGAGCAGGTCCTTCGCACCGAAATCCAACGGGTTTGGGAAGAAAACCGCGGTGTCTACGGTGCCAGGAAAGTCTGGCGGCAGTTGAATCGCGAACAGGTGGTTGTTGCCGCTGCACCGTCGAACGGCTGATGGGCACTCTGGGCCTGCAGGGTGCCGTTCGCGGAAAACCTTGCCGCACGACGATTGCCGATGAGGCACAGGACAGGCCAGTGGATCTGGTGAAGCGACGGTTCACGGCAGATCGACCAAACCAGTTATGGGTGGCTGATATCACCTCTGTCGCCACCTGGGTGGGCTTTCTCTAAGTTGCCTTTGTCACCGATGTCTTTTCCCGTCGCATCCTCGGATGGCGCGTCGCTCGTTCGCTCAAGACCGAGTTGGTGCTCGATGCCCTGGAACAGGCCCTGTGGGCACGTCACGAGCCAAAGGGGCTGATTCATCACAGTGACCGGGGCAGACAGTACCTGTCGATCCGTTACTCCGAGCGCTTGGCAGCAGCTGGCGTGGAGGCATCCGTCGGCAGTCGCGGTGACTCCTACGACAATGCCCCGGCCGAGACGATCAACGGCCTGTACAAGAGCGAGCTCATTCATCGCTGCGGGCCCTGGCGAAGCTTGCAGGCAGTCGAGTTTGCCACGCTCGATTGGGTCGACTGGCTCAACAACCGTCGCTTGCTCGCGCCGATCGGCAACATATCACCGGCGGAATTCGAGGAAGACTACTATCGTAAGCGGGAAGAGTCGGCTATGGTAGCCTGACTCAACGGGCACGCTTCCTATTTTTCAATCGGTTGCTGCAATCATAATGGTTTCGGGATTTCCAAAGCACAGCACTAGGGATGCCTAATCGCTGGCCCACCGTCTCGACAAATGGTGGGGGATCTGTAGATGATCCAGCACACGGGCAACCATGAAGTCGATGAGCTCATCCACAGTCTGAGGATTGAAGTAGAAGCCGGGACTGGCGGGCATGATCAAGGCTCCCGCGTGGGTTAGGCGCAGCATGCTCTCCAGGTGTATGACGGAGAAGGGGGTTTCACGAACGACCAGAATCAGCTTGCGGCGCTCCTTGAGAACGACATCCGCAGCGCGGTCTATGAGGTCCTGACAGATTCCGGATGCGAGGGTCGCCAGAGTCCCGGTCGTGCAGGGACAGATCACCATGGCATCCGGGGGATTGGTACCGCTGGCGACCGGGGCCATCCACTGGCGGCTCCCGAAGACCCGCATTTGACCCGGGCGTACCTGGAACCGCTCGGCGAAAAACTGCTCCGCATGGGCGGGACTCGGAGGAATCTTCAGGCCCGCCTCCAACTCCAGCACCATCCGACCCGCCTGCGAGATCATCAAATAGACGCTGGCGTCTGACTCCACCAAACATTGAAGTAGGCGAAGGCCGTACCTGGAGCCCGACGCTCCTGTAATCCCTAGTGCGATGGTTGGGCGGTGGGTAAGGGTCGAATCAGGCATCTCGTGCTCGATCTTTCATGATGCAGAGCTGCAAGCGAGCTAGGGACAAATCTGCAAACCCCTGAACCATCCGCTAATTAATTGATTTCGTAGACAGTTATTACCCAAGGACTGACTGTCATGGAAACACTGCTGCCCCCTGATACCCCTGCAGGAGGGGCATCAGGGGAAGCAGCTCGTGGATGTCCCTGACTCGATCATCTGTCCTTCTTCGGCGGGCAGCATTCAAGGCAATCTTCGGGCCGCTCCTGTCTGCCCCCTTGCCTCCAAAGGTTCCGAACACCTTGGCTATGCAGGCTTGGCTGCCGACTCCGGCGAGACGGACTGGAGCTTCCAGATGTCCTCGTTATAGTCGCTAATGGTGCGGTCACTCGAGAATCGTGCGCAGCATGCGGTGTTGATAATGCTCATCCTGGTCCAACGGTCCTGGTCGCGGTAGGCATCCGATGCGCGCTTCTGGGCATCGATGAAGCTGCGAAAATCGGCCAGCGTCATCCAGGGATCACTGGGACTGCGCAGCGAGCCGATGACGGCGTCGAAGAAGCCGGGCTCGAACTGATTGAAGTGCCCACTGTCGAGCAGCTGCATGACGCGGCTCAACTCCTCGTCCTCACTGATGATCCGCTCTGGATCATAGTCCCTGCGTCTGGATACGACCTGCCCTTCCGTCAGGCCGAACAGAAAGAAATTTTCCTCACCGACCTCCTCGAGAATCTCGACATTGGCGCCGTCCAGGGTACCGATGGTAATCGCTCCGTTCATCATGAACTTCATGTTTCCGGTGCCGGATGCCTCTTTACCGGCTGTCGAGATCTGAGATGACAGATCCGTGCCCGGCGCTATGATCTCCATGGCGGAGACCCGATAGTTGGGAATGAAGGCCACCTTCAGGAGCTCGCCCACAAGAGGGTCGTTATTGACGACACTGGCCACGTTGTTGGCGAATTTAATGATCCGCTTGGCCAGCCAGTAGCCGGGGGCCGCCTTGCCGCCGATGAAGATGCAGCGTGGTGTCCAGTCGCTCGTATCGCCCCGCTTGATGCGGTCGTAGAGGTGGATCACATGCAACACATTCAGCACCTGACGCTTGTACTCGTGGATGCGCTTGACCTGAACATCGAACAGCGCATTGGGATCGCACTTCACACCGCAATCCGTTTCTATCATGCGTGCCAGGCGCACCTTGTTTTCGAGCTTTACTTCCCGCCACCTCTGTTTGAAGGCCGCGTCATCGACCTTGGATCGAAGCTGCGTAAGCCTCGTCAGGTCGACCTCCCAGCCTTCACCCACGGCATCCGTAAGCAGGTTACCCAGACCGGGATTCGAGAGCGCGAGAAAGCGGCGCGGGGTAACCCCGTTGGTCTTGTTGTTGAACTTCTCGGGCCAGAGCTCGTAAAAATCCCTGAACAAGCCCTCCTCGAGCAACTTTGTGTGCAACGCTGCCACCCCATTGACAGAAAAGCTGCCGACGATGGCCAGATGGGCCATCCGCACCTGTGGATCCACGCCTTCCTCGATGATCGACATCCGCGTCTGGCGCTCTGTATCTCCCGGCCAATGATTCGCCACCTGTGACAGGAAGCGAGCATTGATCTCGAAGATGATGTCCAGGATTCGCGGCAGCAGCTCGCGGAAGGTACGCACAGGCCAGCGCTCGAGCGCCTCTGGTAGCAACGTGTGGTTGGTGTAGGCCATGCAGCGCGTCGTAATCTCCCACGCGGGCTCCCACCCCAGGTGTTGCACATCCATCAAGAGCCGCATCAGCTCGGCTACCGCCACGGCCGGGTGCGTGTCGTTGAGCTGAAAACAGTTCTTTTCAGCAAACTGGGAGAAGTCGGCCCCCACATCCCGCAGCCATCGTCGCATCACGTCCTGGAGCGCCGCCGACGTGAGAAAATACTGCTGTCGCAGACGCAGCTCTTTGCCGCTCTCGCTCGCGTCGTTCGGGTAGAGGACCTTACTGATATTCTCCGCATGCATGCGCCCGGACACGGCCTCTACATAATAGCCCGCATTAAATTGCGCCAGATCGAACTCCTCGACGGCCACGGCCTTCCATATGCGGAGCGTATTGACCGTGCCGTTTCGGTATCCGGGGATCGGGACGTCATAGGGCACTGCCAGTACGTCGTCGGTATCCACCCAACGTATCGCGAGCTCGCCTCCGCTGCTTTCCCCGTAGTCTACGCGCCCACGAAACTTGATTCGCTGAATGAACTCCGAGCGCTCGAGCTCCCAGGGATTTCCGTACGCCAGCCAATGATCCGGCTGCTCTACCTGTTCGCCGTTCTCGATGAGCTGTCTGAAAATTCCGTAGTCGTAGCGGATGCAATGCCCCATTACAGGCAGCTGCAAGGTTGCACAGCTGTCGACAAAACAGGCGGCCAAGCGCCCGAGTCCTCCGTTGCCCAAACCCGCATCGCGCTCGACTTCCATCACATCTTCGAGCTTCAAGCCAAGAGCGCTCACGGCTTCTTCCACTTCATCCTGGATGCCCAGATTCAGTAGCGTATTGCCGAGGCTGCGCCCCATCAAGAACTCCAGCGACAGGTACTGGGTGCGCTTGCACTCCTGCGCCTGGTACGAATAATGGGTGCTCTTCCATCCCTCCATCAGCCGATCGCGGAGGGAAATGACCAGGGCCTCATACACATGGTGGGCAGAGACCGAGTGCTTATCGCAGCCCAGGGTATAATTGAAATGACGGCGAATATCAGCGGCAATGCTGGAGGCATCCATTCCCAACTCGCGCTCGTCGATCAACAACGACTTGGGCAAGGGTATACGGCTTTTTCTTTGTAGGGCCATCGGGCATTCCTCTTTGGTGCATTATTATGTTTTTCTGGTCGACCATTTGAAGACTCACAGAGCCCCTGAGACATCGGGACAGAGAGCCATTGGGAGAGTCGACCATGCTGGACAGGGGTTTCGGTGATGTTAGCGGTGACGATTGCCGGGGGCAAGGCCCCAGAGTCCTGGCCGCTTGGCGACGCCCCGACTGGCGAGGCACGCGCGGGGACAAACCCTGCCATATGCGGACAGGGGGAAGCCCCGGCTTTCCAGCCGGCCGGGGGGCTGACGCGGCCTGGAGCTGTGGATCCGAGGGGGCAGTGCTCCGAGCAGCCCTTGCGACCAGGGGGGCAGAGTGAGCCGCAATCCTGGCACGCCTCAGGAGCTCAGCGAGCGAGCGCCCTCGATGGCTTTTTCGATGACATCGCTGTGAATAATCTTGGAGCCCTTGGGAACAGCCTTTCTCGCGAGCCCGAAGAGCACTTTTCCAGGGCCGATCTCGAAGAAGGTATCGCATCCTTCGTCAACTGCTGTCGATAGCGTGTCCGTCCAGAGGACAGGGCTATCGATCTGCCTGATCAAATTGTCGATATCATAGGGCTGCGACAAGTTTCCCGTCAGGTTGGCAATGACCGAATGCTCTGTATGCCCCAACGGGGCCTCTTTGAGCTTTGGTGCCATTTCTTCCCTGGCCGGCGCCATCAAGCTTGAATGAAATGGTGCCGATACGGGAAGGGGTGCGCAGCGGACTTTTCTTTCGGCAAGCACCTTGATTACGGCGCCCACCGCATCCTTATGCCCCGAGATGATCTGCTGTTGTGGGGAATTGAAGTTGACGACCTCGACTTTTCCGAATTCGCTGTCGACCGCCTTGCATGTTTCCAACAGTGATTCTGCGTCCATACCAATTACGGCGGCCATAGCGCCGGTTCCTTCCGGAACCGCCTTTTGCATTGCCTGGCCGCGTAGCCCCACAAGCTCGACAGCGCGCATGAAGTCGAGCTTGCCGGACGCAACCAAGGCCGAGTATTCCCCTAGGCTGTGTCCCGCAAACAACGCTGGATTCAAGTTCGTTTCACTTGCCAATACCCGCCAGGTTGCGACGCTGACCGTCAAAATAGCTGGTTGTTGGTTAGCGGTCAACAACAGCTCTTCTTCCGGTCCTTCGAAGCAGAGATTGCTCAGCCTGAAGCCCAGCACCTCATCCGCCTCTGCAAAGGCATTTCGTGCGACATCGAATTTGTTGCACAAGTCTTTGCCCATGCCCACATATTGGGACCCTTGGCCAGGGAACATTGCCAAGATTTTCGCCATGATGTTGGTCCTAGCTCAAAACTCGAGGTCGTCGTTGTCCGGGTCTACACTGCCGATCGAGGTCGCGGACATCCGCTGGCGAATACCCCAAGGAGTTCATTGCAGCACCGCATCGGCGAAGTTACGAGAGAATTAAGAGAATCGCGCGAGCAAAGCTGTACATATTATCAGCGGGGCCCCTAATCGGCAAGCAATAGTCGCGTTGAAATGCTATTGGAGGCACCCTCGTTCCTCGTCATATGCCGGGAAGCGATTTGCCCGGATTCAGGATTCCTTCGGGGTCGAACTGGTGCTTGATGTTGCGCATCAGGCCCAGGGTCGCGGAGTCGATCTCCCGTTCTACGAAATCACGCTTCAGGATCCCCACGCCGTGCTCGCCGGAAATGGTGCCCTCGAGCTCGATTACCAGCGTGAACAGGGCATCCAGGCAGCTATTGGCCCGCGCTAGATCGTCGAGGTTGTCCGGATTCACGAGGAGGTTGACGTGCAGGTTGCCGTTGCCCGCGTGGCCGAAGCTGAGAATCCGGACACCCGTTTCTCGGGACAAACGCTCGAGGCCACTGACGAGATCGGGCAGACGCGAGACGGGGACCACAACGTCCTCGTTGATCCGCTTGGGCGCGATCTGACGCAGCGTAGGAGCTAAAGCCTGACGCGCCTTCCACAAGGCGGCTGTCTCAGCATCCGTTGCCCCGCTGTGCAGATCCCTGATCCCCGCGACCCGGGCAGCGGACGCAACGGCGCGCGCCGCATCCTCGATGCAATGTGCCGGACCATCGACCTCGATCATTAGAAGCGCCCCGACACCGCGGAGCAGGCCCTGCTCCTGGTCGCCGTACCCGCGTATCAGCTCGATGGCGGCGCCGTCCATGAGCTCCAGGGTGCAAGGGGTCACGGGCTGCCCCATGATCGCGGAAACGGCCCTCGCCGCGGCCCCCATGTCCTCGTAGGTAGCACGGAGGGTGCGCTTCGCCTCCGGCAATGGAGTCAGCTTTAGGGTTGCGCGAGTGATCAAGGCCAGTGTCCCCTCCGAGCCGATGATCAGGCGCGTGAGATCGTAACCGACGACCCCCTTGGTGGTGAGCACACCGGTGCGTATGACCTCGCCGGCCCCCGTCACCGCCTCCAAGCCCAAGGTATTCTCGCGGGTCGTTCCGTACTTGACCGCCCGCGGCCCCGCCGCGTTGCATGCCAAATTGCCGCCGATGGTGCAGGTCGATGCGCTGCTTGGGTCGGGAGGCCAGAAGAAGCCCAGATCGCCGACGGCATGTTGCAGCGCCTCGTTGGTAACGCCGGGCTCCACCACTGCGATTCGGTTGGCGGCGTCGACGCGCAGGATGCGCCTCATGCGCTCGAAGGAGAGGACAATACCACCGCGCTCGGGCACGCTCGCCCCCGTGGTTCCGGTTCCCCGGCCACGCGCCGCCACGGGTATCTGCCGGCGGCTACAGAGGGCCAGCACCTCCGCCAGCTGAGTTGGCTCCACAACGAAAACAACCGCCTGAGGCAGCACCTGCCGCTGGCTGCTGTCGTAGCCGTAGGACCAGCAATCGGCAGGATCGGTGAGCAGTCCGCCAGGGCCCGAAAGCGCCCGCAGCTCGCGCAGGACCTGTTGGGAAAACACAGCCTGGTGGTCAGGGCTCGATATACTCGAATACCTTGATTACCTTGACAACGCCGGGTACGTAGCGGGCCTTCTCCGCCGCCTCCTTCCCCTCCCTGGGATGTACCAGGCCCATTAGGTATACGGTCCCTTCTTCGGTAACCACCTTGACGCGAGTGGCATCGAAGCCCGGCACATCGATCTGTGTCAGAGCGACCTTAACCCTGGAGGTAATCAGGGCATCCTCGCTTTCGCGGGCAAAGCTTGCCGAGGGGCCGATCGTCACCTCGTTGACGACCTTTGTTACCTTCGGCAGGCGGGCAACCATCTGGGCGAAGCGATCGCTGATCGCCTGAGTTTCTGCCTGGCCGGTGAGGAGCACGAGATGGTTGTAGCTCGTGATGGCGATCCGGCTGTGCATGTTGATATCCGGATGATCGATCAACAGCTGGGCAGCGGAATGCTCCGTATGCTCGTCCTGCAAAACAGTGAGCGACTGACGCCGCTCATGGGCCACCGATGCGCCGGCGGCGATGCCGCCCGCCGCAAGGACAGCGCATCCTTGTAATAGGGGAACGCCAAAGACCAGGATGAGCATCGTCTTTGCCCCTCGGCACATCAGTATCCCGATCCCTGTAGAAAGTCGATTTCGCAAATCAATCCACATCGAATGCGTTCCGGATCCAGTCGATGCTGTTTGTGCCGCTGACTGCGACCACGTCGAAGCGGCAAGGCAGCTTGGTCGGATGGCGTTGAAGATAATGCGCGGCGGCTGACGCGAGTCGCCGTTGCTTGTGGATATCGACGGTCTCCGCCGCCGTGCCGAAGCGCGAGGACGTCCGAAACCTGACCTCGACGAATACTAGGGTGTCCGCGTCGCGCATCACCAGGTCGATCTCACCGCGGCGGCAGCGGTAATTGCGCTCCAGCAGGCGTAGGCCGCTCCTTTCGAGATAGGTGCAGGCGAGGCGTTCCTTGTCGCCGCCGACCCGCGCAGGCCGGCTAGCGCTGAACGGCCGCAAGGCGTGGCGACCCCAGTCCCGCCATGCGCACACCGATGCCTTCCAGTGACAGGGCCGACACGAATGACTTCAGCTTTTTCGGCTCGGCAAGAGCCATCTTGACGGGGCCGGCGGTTTCGATTCGCGCCAAGGTCAGCTGACGATAGATCCGGCCCTGGGAATCCATGCCGAGTATCCCTGTCTTGCCCGAAACCCGCGCATCGGAGTGTTCGGATAGCCATTGCAACCGCGAGCCCAGGCGATAGGCGTCCACCCCCATGGCATAGAGCCGCGGCAGATTTCCGTAGAGACCCTTCGTTGAAACCGCGTCGCCCCGTGCCGGCTCGACGAGCCATGGGATCTCGACGAAATTCAGCCCCACCAAAGAGCGGTCCGCCTGCGGATCGAAGCGCCCGCCATAGGCATGGGAGGTCGAGTAAACCGGGATTTCCTTGCCCATTTTCCCTCGTATCTGCGGATAAATCTGGCGTGCCTCTTCCTCCGTTGCCACCAGGAAGAGAAAGTCCGCACCCGAGCCCCGTTCGGCAAGCTTCGTCACGGACTCGGAGTAATCCGACGTGGACGGAGAATAGACCTGCGCGCCCGCCAATTGGCCGCCCGAGCCCTTCCACGACTGACGAAACGCGCGAGCGATCCGATTCCCCCAGGGGCCCTCCGGATACAGCACCAAAGCCCTGCTGAATCCTGCTTCCCGGGCCTTGGCGGCCACCTCGGACGCCTCTCCTTCCGGCGAGAGGGAGAATTGATAAAGACCGGGAGTCGGCTTCGCAGCACCGGACGCCTGGTTGAGCGCCAGGACGGGGATCGGCAATGTGGACGCGTCTGCAAGGTCGTCCACCTTCGACTTCTGCAAGGGGCCGATGACCAAGCTCGCGCCATCCGCGGCCGCTCGCTTTACCAGCGCTACGGCCGAGCCGGACTCGCTGTCATAGAAGCGCAGGTCGGGCCGCGCTCCTTGCGGGTCGGCTTGCTGGGCGGCGACAATCCCGTCGCGGACGATCTGCGATGCACCGGCGTAGCGGCCGGACTGGGGCAGCAGCACGGCCAGGGTCTCGCCGCTGTGGTAGCCTCCGGCGACGGCGCGGTCGAGCCGGGAATCCGCACCCATGGGGATGCCGGCACAGCCGCCCAGGGCGCCGGCGATGACGGCGAGCAAGGATGGGATGGAGATGCGCGTGCTTGAGGTCGAATTCCTGATCTGGAACATCTTTGTTCACGCTGTGTCATTCGGATGATGTAAGGAGATTCGGGATTGAGCAATCCAGGGATACTATACGTGGTGGCGACACCCATCGGCAATCTCGGCGATATCACCGATCGCGCGCGCCAAGTGCTCGCGCAAGTCCACGGCGTCGCCGCCGAAGACACGCGCCGCACCCTCCAGCTTCTCACCCATTTCGGCATCAAGGCAAAGCTCTGGTCCTATCAGGATCACAATGAAGACCGAATGGCCGAGCGCCTCCTCACCTCGCTCTCCCGCGGCGAAGACATCGCCCTGGTGTCGGATGCGGGCACACCCTTGATTAACGATCCAGGTTTTACACTGGTCCGCGCAGCACGCCTGCGAGGCTTCCGTGTAGTCCCCGTGCCGGGAGCCAACGCGGCCATCTGCGCCCTTTCCGTTGCCGGGCTGCCTTGCGATCGCTTCCTGTTCCTCGGCTTTCCCCCGCGCTCTATGCTCAAGCGGCGCGAATGGCTGACTGACCTCGGCACCGAGCCGGGGACCCTGGTCGTCTATGAGGCCGGCAACCGGGCTCGGACCACCATCGAGGACATGGCCGACGTGCTCGGCTCGACGAGGCACGCCGTTATTGCCAGAGAGCTCACGAAACAATTCGAGACCTTCCTCGACGGGACCCTGGGCTCCCTCGCCGAGCGTCTGCGCGACGATCCGAAGCAACAGCTCGGAGAGCTCGTGCTGCTCGTGGAAGGGCTGAAGAAGGGGGATGAAACAACCGCCCAGGAGGTGGAAGAAGAACGGGTTATGGCCATCTTGTCAGAGACCCTCCCGCTCAAACAAGCCGCTACACTCGCCGCCCGCATCACGGGCGGCAAGAGGAATCGGCTCTACCAGCTCGGGTTGCGGCGACAGGCGAGCTGCGATCGCGAAGAATAGGCACGCCTTTGCGGGCAGTGTCGGCCCATGCGTAGTAAACTCCTGAACGGGAGTCGGCCGGGCAGCCGCTCCCGCGGCTCGCACGCGGGGGAGGAAAGTCCGGGCTCCGCAGGGCAGAGTGCCAGGTAACGCCTGGGGGGCGCGAGCCTACGGAAAGTGCCACAGAAAACATACCGCCTCTACCCGCTGTCGGCGGGTCGGTAAGGGTGAAATGGTGCGGTAAGAGCGCACCGCGCCGGTGGCAACACCGGCGGCAGGGTAAACCCCACTCGGAGCAAGACCAAATAGGGGAACGAGCGGATTCCGTCCGCGACGTGCGGCCCGCACGGGTTCCCGGGTAGGTCGCTCGAGGTGCACGGTGACGTGCATCCCAGATGAATGGCTGTCCCCGACAGAACCCGGCTTACAGGCCGGCTCCCACCTTTCCCACTTTTCACCACGCCCCTCGTCCAGGGGTGACGGCCTCCGCTTCATATTATACGCAATATTTTGCGTGTATCACGATGAAATATCGACAATTTCATTGGCCTTCAATCTTTATTGAAGAGGTCCCTTTAAGTTGCTGACCGACAAGAAAAAAACGCAAATACGCCTTGACTGGCGGAATTTCGTTGCCTACCATTCCGAGAAGGTGGGGAGATGTGGGGAAAAAGGGAATGCTACATGAAGGGGGAATCTCGGTGTGTTTCGGGGGGTCTCGTTCCTGAATCTGGACGCTAAGGGCAGGCTCGCGATACCGGCGCGACACCGGGAGCGCCTGCAGTCCTGTTGTGACTCCCGCCTGATCATAACCGTCGATCGCGACCGTTGCCTCTTGGTCTATCCCGAGCCCACCTGGCTGGAGATCGAGCGCAAGCTCGACCAGCTCCCCTCCTTCGACGAGCAGGCGCGCAGGCTGCAGCGACTCTATATAGGTCATGCTCAGGAGGTGGATATGGATGCCCAGGGACGCGTTCTGCTGCCGCCGGCCTTGCGCCGCTTCGCCTCTTTGGACAAGCACATAGCCCTGGTAGGACAGGGCAAGAAGCTCGAGCTGTGGGATGCAGATACCTGGAACGGCAACTGTGATGAGTGGCTGACTAAGGCCGATCTGTCGCACCTGGAGTCCAGCCCGGAAATCGCATCCTTGAACATTTAGCCGGGCGGAATGATCGACGCGCCCCATACGCCGGTTTTATTGGAGGAAAGCTTGGAGTCCTTGGCGATCGACCCCTCTGGATTTTACATCGACGGCACCTTCGGCCGCGGGGGGCACGCCCGTGCCTTGCTGGCGAGACTCGGTCCGACCGGAAGTCTGCTGGCCTTGGATCGCGATCCGCTGGCCGTGGCCGAGGGCGTCGCTCTTGCACGCCAGGATTCCCGCTTCGCCATCGAGCATGCGCCCATCTCCCGGATGGAGGATGTGGCGCGGAGGCGCGGACTCTTCGGCAGGGTGAATGGGCTGCTGCTCGACCTGGGGGTCTCCTCGCCTCAGCTCGACGACCCGGCCCGGGGGTTCAGCTTCACCCGGGGCGGACCTTTGGATATGCGCATGGACACCAGCGCCGGACCCACCGCCGCCCAGTGGCTGGCCCGAGCAAAGGAAGGGGAGATCGCGCGTATCCTCCGCGAGTACGGCGAGGAGCGGTTCGCCGGGCGCATTGCCCGGGCCATCGTACGGGCACGGCGCGACAGGCCGGTGGAGCAGACGCGCGCCCTGGCGCAGATCATCGCGTCCGCCAGCCCCAGCCGGGAGCCCGGCAAGCACCCGGCGACTCGTGCCTTTCAGGCCGTACGTATCCATATCAATCGCGAGCTCGATGAGCTGCGGGCCTGCCTGGTGTGTGTCTGTGGACTGCTCGCTGCCCGCGGGCGCCTGGTCGTCATCAGCTTTCACTCGCTGGAGGATCGCATCGTCAAGCGCTTCATCCGCGATGAGGCACGGGGAAGACAATTCCCTCGCGGACTCCCCGTGACGGTAAGGGAGACGAGCCCATGCCTGCGAGCGGTGGGCAAGCCGGTACGACCCGCGAGCGCCGAGGTCGGGGCCAATCCGCGCGCGCGCAGCGCCCTCATGCGGGTAGCGGAGCGGCTGGCATGACGCGGACCAATCTGTGGCTCCTGTTACTGCTCATCGCTGGTATCGTCGCCAGTGGAATCGGCGTCGTATACGCGAAGTATCTGACGCGAGCCGAGTTCGTCCGCCTCCAGGCGCTGGGTGCCGAGCGAGACGCTTTGGAGGTGAGCTGGAACCAGCTGCGCCTTGAAGAGGCTGCTCTGACGACCCATCCCAGGGTCGAGGCGAAGGCACGGGAGCTGCTCGATATGCATCTGCCCCGAGATGTGGATGTGCGGGTCATCGAAGGAGGCGCGGATGGCGGTTAGAGAGCGGCGACGCAAGCGCCTCGAGCGCGAAGAGCGCCGCAGCGGCTCGGGACCGAGCTTCGAGGCGCGGCGCCGAATCCTAATCGCCGCCATGAGCCTCTTGCTCCTGGCGGTGACGGGTAGCGCTTTCGAGCGCCAGGTACTGGACAAGGATTTTCTTCGCAACGAGGGTGAGCGGCGCTACCTGCGGGTGCGCGAGATCCCTGCCCGGCGCGGCATGATCCTGGATCGCAACGGGGAGCCGCTCGCCGTGAGCACACCGGTAGCCACCGTCTGGGGCGATCCTCGCCAACTGGCGGAGGAGCCGGCTGTCGTGCACGACCTCGCCAAGGCACTGAGCCTCGACGAGGGCAAGCTGATGTCCCGTCTCGAGGGCAAGCGCAAGCGCGCATTCCTTTATCTGAAACGGAGAATCGAGCCGGAGGAGGCTGCCGCGGTCGAGGCCATCATGGAGAAGTACAAGCTGCAGGGACTGGGCATGGAGTCCGAATACCGCCGTTTCTATCCCAGCGGCGAGATCTTTGGTCAAATCATCGGCTTCACGGACGTGGACGACCGGGGTATCGAAGGCCTGGAGCTGGCTTTCAATTCCTGGCTGCATGCCGAGCCGGGTAAACGGCGGGTCATTCAGGACGGGCACGGTCGCATCGTAGAAGAAGTAGAGCGCATCAAGGCTCCCCGTCATGGCCGGGATCTGACCCTCAGTCTCGATAGGCGCCTGCAATTCCTCGCTTACCGGGAGCTCAAGCGGGCCGTAACCAAGAACCGTGCCGTCTCGGCCTCCGCGGTGTTGCTCGACGTTCGCACCGGCGAGGTGCTGGCGATGGTGAACCAGCCGGGGTACAACCCCAACGCCAAGCTCGGCGGCAAGGCGAGCTCCCGCCGCAATCGGGCCGTCACCGACGTGATGGAGCCGGGCTCCACCGTCAAACCCCTTGTCATCGCTGCGGCACTGGAGGCCGGCCTGGTCGGACCCCACACCCCGGTGAACACCAATCCCGGTCACCTACGGGTCGGAAGCGGCACGGTGAGGGACATCCATAACTACGGATTGCTGGATACGACCGGCATCATCACCAAGTCGAGCAACGTGGGTGTGGTGAAGGTGGCCATGCGCATGGACAAATCCGTCCTGTGGCAGCTCTATCACCACCTCGGTTTCGGTCGCCCCACCGGGATCGAGTTTCCGGGTGAGGTCCGGGGGCATCTGCGCCCCTACAAGAGCTGGCGTGTGTTCGAGCACGCCACACAGGCATTCGGGTATGGTCTTTCCGTTACAACGCTGCAGCTCGCCCAGGCCTATTCCGTTGTGGCCGCGGACGGTGTCAAACGCCCGGTTACCCTGCTCGAGCGCCGGGAGCCGGCGCCCGAGGAGCGGATTCTCTCCGCCGATACGGCGCGCAAGGTACGGGCTATGATGGAGACGGTGGTCTCCAACAAAGGGACGGCGCGACGGGCCGCTGTCCACGGTTACCGGGTCGCGGGCAAGACGGGAACGGCCAAGAAGGCGGTACGCGGCGGTTATGCCTCCAGGCGCTATCAAGCGGTCTTCGCGGGCATGGCGCCCGCCTCCAAGCCCCGCTTCGTCATGGCGGTCCTGGTCGATGAGCCGCGCGGAAAGTATTATTACGGCGGCCTGGTCGCCGCCCCCGTTTTCGCCAGCGTCATGGAAGAGGCCCTTCGCCTGTACAACGTACCACCGGACGATCCCGACGCGACCCTGCTGCTGGCCGGTGTGCAGGCAGGCACGGAGGCTCAACAATGATGTGGACGCTTTCCGAAGCTGCAGCCCACATCGGAGGCCGACTCCAGGGCCCCGATGTCGCCATTGACTCGGTCGGCAAGGACAGTCGCGGGGATTGCCGAGGGCAGCTCTTCGTTGCTCTGCGGGGAGAGCGGTTCGATGCCCACGACTTCGTCGGCCAGGCAAGACAGCAGGGAGCAGTAGCGGCCCTGGTGGATCACCTGGTAGATGCCGCGATTCCCCAGTTGGTGGTGGACGATACCCGCCTCGCCCTCGGGAGGCTGGCCGCTGCTTGGCGCAGACGCATCGGAGGCAAGCTGATCGCCGTCACGGGCAGCAACGGCAAGACCACCTGCAAGGAGATGATCGCCGCCGTGCTCGCCCGAGCAGGATCGGTGCACGCTACCCAGGGCAACCTGAACAACGACATCGGCATGCCCCTGACCCTCCTCGCGGCCCGGGACCAGGACTTCCTGGTTCTGGAGATGGGCGCCAATCACTCCGGCGAGATCGCCTATCTGACGGAGATCGCCCGTCCGGATGTGGCCGTGATCACCAACGCTGGGCGCGCCCACCTGGAGGGCTTCGGCGATCTCGAAGGAGTCGCCCGCGCCAAGGGGGAGATCGCTCGGGGCCTGCCGACCGACGGGACCTTCATCGTGCCCTCGGACTCGCCCTGGACGGCCCTTTGGCGTGAGCTCGCCGCCGTTCACCGGGTGGTCACCTGCGGTCAGGATGCCTCCGCCGATGTGCGAGTCGATACCGATGGCCTGACTAGTATCTGGGACGAGCAAGGGTTCCGCACCGGATTCAAGGTGCGGCTCGGCGACGAAGATCTGAGCCTGGAGCTGGGCCTAGCGGGCATGCACAACGTGCGCAACGCCCTGGTCGCAGTGGCCGTTGCAGAGGTCTTGGGTGTTGGTCCAGAGCTCGTCCGGGCCGGGCTCGCCGGCCTGAGGCCTGTTGCCGGGCGCCTCTATCCGAGACGCGGTGTCGCTGGGCTGCGACTGATCGACGACAGCTACAACGCCAATCCGGACTCGGTCCGGGCAGCCATCGATGTGCTGGCCGGTCTGCCGGGGCGCCGCTGGCTCGTACTCGGCGACCTGCGGGAGTTGGGGCCGGAGTCCGAGGACCTTCACCGCAGGCTCGGGGAAGAGGCGCACGCGGCCGGTGTCGATACCCTTTATACGGTGGGTAGCCAAAGCGCCCTCGCGGCCCAGTCCTTCGGGGCTGGGGGAAGACATTTCACCGATCAAGCATCCCTGATCGCCGATCTTCGAGCGCGCCTGGGTCCGGACGACCTGGTGCTGGTGAAAGGATCTCGGCTCGCCGCCATGGAGCGAGTGGCGGATGCCTTGTGCGAAAGGAGCGGGGGCTGACATGTTGCTCTTGCTGGCCGATTGGCTCGCCCGGCTCGAGACGGCCTTTTCCGTCTTCCGATACCTGACATTGCGGGGAATCCTCGCGGTGCTTACTGCACTGGTGATCTCCTTCCTGCTCGGACCGCCCATGATCCGACGCCTGACCCGATACAAGATCGGCCAAACGGTTCGGGACGACGGACCTCAGAGCCATCTGTCCAAGGCCGGTACGCCCACTATGGGAGGCGCCCTGATGCTGGCAGCCATTGGCGTCTCCACCCTGCTATGGGCCGATCTGTCCAACCGCTATGTTTGGCTGGTGCTGCTGGTCACCCTGAGCTGTGGGGCCATCGGCCTCGTGGACGACTATCGCAAGCTGGTGCTCAAGGACGCGCGCGGGCTGGCCTCCCGTTACAAGTTTCTCGGGCAGTCGCTCGTGGGGCTAGCTGCCGCCCTCTACCTCTACACGATCGCCTCCACCCCCGCGGAGACAGCCTTGCTCGTGCCCTATCTCAAAGAGGTTTCCCTTCAGCTCGGACCCTGGTTCGTGCTCCTGTCCTATCTGGTCATCGTCGGCTCTAGCAATGCGGTGAACCTCACCGATGGTCTCGACGGACTCGCCGTGCTCCCCACGGTCCTGGTCTGCGGCGCCTTGGCGGTCTTCGTCTACGCTTCCGGGCGCGCGGACTTTGCCGGCTACCTCAAGATTCCGCACGTTCCCGGTCTGGGCGAGGTGGTGATCTTCTGTAGCGCGCTGGTAGGCGCCGGTCTGGGCTTTCTCTGGTTCAACACCTATCCGGCACAGGTTTTCATGGGCGACGTGGGCGCCTTGGCTCTGGGAGCGGCCCTCGGCATCATCGCGGTCGCCGCGCGACAGGAGCTGGTCCTCCTGATCATGGGGGGCGTCTTCGTAGTGGAGACCTTGTCGGTGGTGCTTCAGGTTGCCTCGTTCAAGATGACGGGCAAACGCATCTTCCGCATGGCGCCCTTGCACCATCACTTCGAGCTCAAGGGCTGGCCGGAGCCCCGCGTGATCGTGCGCTTCTGGATCCTGACCGTGATCCTGGTGCTGATCGGGCTCGCCAGCCTGAAGATCAGATGACCGCACAAGGGCCCATGCCTTTCACCACCTACATGCGAGAGTCCACGGAGGTCCGGACGCTGATCCTGGGCCTTGGTACGACCGGCCTGTCCTGCCTCCGTTATCTGGCATCCAAGGGCCTCCCCCTGGCAGTAATGGACTCGCGAGAGGCCCCGCCCGGACTGGAGGAAGCGCGGCGGGAAATTCCTGACCTCGACTTGTACCTCGGCGACTTCGACCCGGAGGTCATAAGGACTGCCCAGCGCCTGATCGTCAGCCCCGGCGTTTCCGTGCGGGAGCCTGCGATTGCATCGGCCGCAGCGCGGGGGGTGCCGGTGATCGGGGACATCGAGCTGTTCGCCCGAGCCGCCCGCGCACCGGTAGCCGCCATCACCGGCTCCAACGGTAAGAGCACGGTGACCACGCTGCTGGGACAGATGGCGCACCTGGCAGGTGTACGGGTAGCGGTGGGTGGCAACCTCGGGCGACCCGCCCTGGACCTGCTCGATGATGGCGTGGAGCTGTACGTCCTGGAGCTCTCCAGCTTCCAGCTCGAGTCAACTCGGTCGCTGCAAGCAAAGGTGGCGGTTGTCCTGAACGTCACGCCCGACCACATGGATCGCTACGACAGCTTCGCCGACTATGCCGCCGCCAAGGCGCACATCCTCGAAGGCGCCCGGACCGCCGTCCTCAACTGGGATGATCCCTTGGTCCGGACCATGGCGGGAATGGCGGGGCAAGACATCGGATTCACCCTGGGTGCGCCGGAAGAGGCATCGGATTTCGGATTGGTCGAGCAGGGCGGGCAGACCTGGCTCGCCCGTGGACGAAGCCCGCTGCTGCCGACCTGCGAGATTGCGATGCGAGGCCGGCACAACCTGTCCAACGCATTGGCGGCGCTGGCCATGGGCCAGGCTTGCGGGCTCCCGGAAATCGCCATGCTCGAGGCATTGCGGACCTTCCGCGGGCTTCCTCACCGCACGGTGCTGGTGTCCAGGAAGGGCGGCATCGAGTGGTACGACGACTCCAAAGGAACCAATCCGGGCGCAACTATCGCCGCCCTCGAAGGCCTCATCGATCCGTCCGGGTCAGCGCGGGCTGTCCTCATTGCGGGCGGTGACTGCAAGGGAGCGGACTTTGCTCCCCTGATCCCAGTCGTGGAGCGTGCGGCACGCGCCCTGGTCCTGATAGGACGCGACGCCCCGATGATCGAGCGAGAGCTGAGCGGTCGTGCCGAGATCCTGCACGCCCGTGACATGGAGGACGCTGTGTGCCTCGCGCTCCAAGCGGCCCAACCCGGGGATTGCGTCCTGCTCTCTCCCGCCTGCGCCAGCTTCGACATGTTCGAGAGCTACGCCCATCGGGGCAGGGCATTCGCCGCAGCCGTGGTGGGACTGGAGCTATGAGCGACGCAACCCGGGTCCAGGACATCGGGGGCCAGAGACGGACCGGACAGGGCTCCAGGGTGCGGGAGCTGAGTCGGCGGCGCATCGGCAAGCTGCCCGACATGGATTGGTCGCTCCTCTTCTGTGTGCTGCTGCTGTTGGCATTCGGCTTCGTGATGGTGTCTTCGGCGTCCCTGTCCATTGCCGATCGCACCTTCGATGCACCCTTCCACTTCGTTACCCGGCACGCCTTGGCCCTCGGTCTGGCGATGGGGCTCGGAATCCTGGCCTTTGCAGTCCCGACAGCTTGGTGGGAGCGGTCGAGCACCGCGCTCTTTTTCATCGGTCTCCTGCTGCTGGTACTGGTTCTGGTCCCGGGTATCGGACGCACCGTCAACGGGGCCACCCGCTGGATCCCGCTCGGACCGCTGAACCTGCAGAGCTCCGAGCTCATGAAGCTCTTCGCCGTCATCTACATATCCGGCTACCTGGTCCGCCGACGCCAGGAGGTAACGACGCGCCTGTCGGGCTTTCTCAAGCCCATGTTCCTGATGGTGATCGCCAGCGCCCTGATCATGAGCCAGCCGGACTTCGGTACCACGGCGGTCATGTTGGCCACGGTAATGGCTCTGCTGTTCCTCGGCGGCGTCCAGGTCACCCACTTCGCCGCCCTGTTCGCAATGCTGGCCGGGGCGGCGGCCATGCTGGTAATCGTGGAGCCCTATCGGCTGCAGCGGGTGACTTCTTTCATGCATCCCTTCGCCGATCCCTTCGACACGGGATTTCAGCTCTCCCAGGCACTCATCGCCTTCGGACGAGGCGAGTGGCTCGGGGTAGGTATCGGCAATGGTATTCAGAAGCAGTTTTTCCTCCCGGAGGCCCATACGGATTTCCTGATGGCCGTCATCGGAGAGGAATTCGGGCTCGCCGGAACCCTCGCCGTCATCGCCGCCTTCGGTTTCATCCTGTGGCGGGCATTTCGTATCGGGGCACGGGCCGAGAAGGCCGGCCACTGGTTTGCCGCTTATGCCGCCCACGGACTGGGCCTTGGCTTGGCTCTGCAGGCATTCATCAACATCGGTGTAAACCTCGGCCTGTTTCCGACCAAGGGGCTCACCCTGCCGTTCCTGAGCTACGGGAGCAACAGCATCATCATCGCCTGCGTGGCCGCGGGGATCCTCCTGCGCATCGACCTGGACCTGCGTCGCGAGGCCGTGGAGCAGGGGCCCGTGAGGGGGGCGACATGGACGCGCGTGTAGCCGTCATGGCTGGCGGTACTGGCGGTCACGTCTTCCCGGCCCTGGCCGTGGCCGAGCTGCTGCGGGCGCAGGGCATGGAGGTGTTCTGGATCGGCACCAGGCGCGGCATGGAGGCACGTCTGGCCCCCCAGCGCGGCTTTCCGATCGAGTGGCTCAGCATCGAAGGTCTGCGGGGTAAGGGCATGCGGCAAATGCTTGCCGCCCCCTTCAAGCTCCTCGTCGCCCTCCGGCAGGCGGCGGGCATCCTGCGCCGGCGCCGTCCGGCCCTGGCGCTGGGGATGGGCGGCTTCGCCTCGGGGCCCGGAGGGCTCATGGCCAAGGTCTTGGGTGTGCCCCTGGTGATCCAGGAGCAAAACCGGGTGCCCGGGCTCACCAATCAGTGGTTGTCCCGGATTGCTGCGCGGGTCTTCGAGGGATTTCCGGAGTCATTCCCCGCGAAGCGCGGCGCCATCGCCTGTGGCAACCCGGTCAGGCCGGAGATCGCCTCTCTGCCGGTCCCGGGTACGCGGTTGGCGAGACGGAGCGGTCCCCGCCATTTGCTGGTGGTGGGTGGCTCACTGGGGGCGAAGGTCCTGAACGAGACGGTCGCCGGCGCCGTGGCTTCTCTGCCGTCCGAGCAGAGGCCGCGGATCCGCCATCAAGCCGGCGAGCTCACCCTCGACAAAGCCCGTGCCGCTTATCGCGATGCAGACGTCGCAGCGAAGGTGGTTCCTTTCATCGCCGACATGGCCGAGGCTTACGCCTGGGCGGATCTGGTCGTATGCCGAGCTGGGGCCCTGACCGTCTCCGAGCTGGCGGCCGCGGGGGTGGGCTCCATCCTGGTGCCTTATCCGTACGCGGTGGATGACCACCAGACCGGAAATGCACATTACTTGGCCGATGTGGGCGCGGCGCTCCTGATGCCGCAGCCCAGCCTGTCACCGGCCTCCCTCGGCACGGCGCTGGCCGAGCTCCTTGGCAACAGGTCACGCCTGCTCGTTATGGCGGAGGCTGCGCGCGAGCTTGCAAGGCCCGATGCGGCCGAGCGCATCGCCCAGGCCTGCCGGGAGGTCGCCGGGCTATGAGCGTGGCCCTGCGCTTCGGAGCCAGCCGGATGGGGCGGATGCGCCATCTGCATTTCATCGGCATCGGCGGCTCCGGGATGAGCGGAATCGCCGAGCTCATGGCCAATCTCGGCTATCAGGTCTCCGGCTCCGACAGGCGAGTGAGCACCGTGACCCGTCACCTCGAAGATCTCGGCGTAAGCGTCTTCATCGGGCACCGGCCGGAGCAGGTGAAGGGCGCCGACGCGGTCATCGTTTCCACCGCCATCGATCCGGAAAATCCGGAGATCAGCACCGCAAGAGAGCATCGCATCCCAGTAGTTCGCCGCGCCGAGATGCTGGCGGAGCTGATGCGCTTCTACTACGGGGTCGCCGTGGCCGGGACCCACGGCAAGACCACGACGACCAGCCTGGTCGCGAGCGTCCTGGCAGAGGGTGGGCTGGATCCAACCTTCGTCATCGGTGGGCTCCTGAACAGCGCCGGCGCCCACGCCCGGCTCGGCACCGGACAGTATCTGGTGGCCGAAGCGGACGAGAGCGACGCATCCTTCCTCTATCTGCAGCCCATGTTGGCGGTCCTCACCAACATTGACGCGGATCATATGCGCACCTACGGCAACGATTTCGGCCGGCTGCGCGATACTTTCAAGGAATTTCTGCACCACCTGCCATTCTACGGCCTGGCAGTGCTGTGCGTGGACGACGAGGAGATCCGCGGGTTGCTTCCCATGATCGCGCGCCCTGTACGCACCTACGGCACGGTCCCGGAGGCGGACATCAGGGCAGAGAACATCCGCCAAGACGGTTTGCGGACCCGCTTTTCGGTGCACCGGTCGGATGGCGCGACGCCTCTGCAGGTAGAGCTCAACCTGCCCGGACGCCACAACGTCCTCAATGCCCTGGCCGCGATCAGCGTCGGTTTGGAGCTGGGTGTGGACGAAGCTGCAATCCAACGCGCACTGCGGAGCTTCGAGGGCATCGGCCGCCGCTTCGCGGTCATGGAAGTGGCCGTCCGGGGCGGTCGCAGACTGATTCTGGTGGACGACTACGGCCATCACCCGCGCGAGGTGGCCGCCACCCTCGAAGCAGCGCGAAACGCTTGGCCTGGACGCCGCTTGGTGCTGGTCTTCCAACCCCACCGTTTCACCCGGACCCAGGAGCTGTTCGAGGACTTCGTGCAGATATTGTCCGACGCGGACCTCCTGATCCTGTGCGAGGTTTACCCGGCGGGGGAAACACCCCTGCCCGGTGCCGACAGCCGCACCCTGAGCCGCGCCATCCGCACCCGCGGCGAGGTGGACCCGGTGCTGGCGCGAGATCTGAGTGAAGTGCCTCGGCTGCTGCAGACTCTTCTCGAAGACGATGATCTCGTCCTGACCTTGGGCGCCGGCGACATCGGCTCCCTGGCCACCCGATTGCCGGATCTTCTGCAGGCGGAAGGAGGGAGCTATGCCTCATCAGACCAAAGCTAGGCTTCACATGGGATGCGGAGAGCCGTTGAGCGGCAGGCTATGTCGACTTCGCGGGCCGGCACGGTGGCTGCGGGCCCCGTTCAGCGGCAAACGTCCGACGCCTGTTTTCGTCGGGGGGCAGACCCATCGATGAGCGCGCCTTGGACCAACACCCCTGGCCTGCGCGGAGAGCTCCGCCTGGACGAGCCCCTCGCCCGTCACACCAGTTGGCGGGTGGGGGGGCCGGCCCGTCGCCTTTATCGCCCGGCCGATGCGGCCGACCTGGCGTACTTTCTGCGCGGTCTGGACCCGGAGGAGCCCCTGCTCTGGCTCGGGCTGGGCAGCAACCTACTGGTCAGCGACGAAGGCTTTTGCGGCACCGTGGTCCAAACCCAGGGCTGCCTCACCGCTTTGGCCCGCTCCGGGACGCAAGGGATACGGGCCGAGTCCGGCGTTTCCTGCGCCAAGGCGGCGCGTTTCGCCGCCAAGCTGGGGCTCAGCGGAGTGGAGTTCCTCGCCGGAATCCCAGGGACGATCGGCGGGGCCCTCGCCATGAACGCGGGGGCCTACGGCGGAGAAACCTGGGGGAGGATTCGTTGCGTGCGCACCATCGACCGGCTCGGCGAGGTGCGCGAGCACCCTCCGGTGGATTTTCAAATCGGCTATCGCCGGGTCGAGGGCCCTGCGGGCGAGTGGTTCCTGGAAGCGGAGCTGGAGCTGAGGCCGGGCGATGCTGCGGAAAGCCTCGAGCGCATCCGCGACCTGCTCGAGCGGCGCGGACACACCCAGCCCATCGGGCTTGCCAGCTGCGGATCCGTATTTCGCAATCCTCCCGGCGATCACGCAGCTCGGCTTGTCGAGGCGGCGGGACTGAAGGGATTGCGGGAGGGAGGTGCCCAGGTGTCTGAAAAGCACGCCAACTTCATCATCAATACCGGATCGGCCAGCGCCCGCGACATCGCTCGCCTCATCGAGCGGGTCCAATCGGAGGTCGAGCGTGCCAGCGGTGTACACCTGGTACCCGAGGTTCATCGGGTAGGAGGTTGGGGATCGTGAATTCCAAGGTCCACGAGCTCGGCAAGGTGGCCCTGCTGCTCGGCGGGCGCTCCGCCGAGCGTGAGATCTCGCTCAAGAGCGGCGCTGCCGTTCTGGCCTCCCTGGAGCGCAAGGGTGTGGATGTCCATGCCGTGGACACGGCGCAGCCCGATGCGTTGGAGCGCATCCGTACGGAGGGCTTCACGCGGGTATTCATCATGCTCCACGGCCGTGGCGGCGAGGACGGGCAGATCCAGGGTGCCCTGGAGACTATCGGCCTGCCCTACACCGGCTCGGGAGTCCTGGGATCGGCACTAGGCATGGACAAGTATCGCTGCAAGCTCCTGTGGCGGGGCCGCGGTCTTCCGACACCGGACTTCGTCGTGCTCAGACAGGAGCCCGACCTGGAGCGGGCGCGCGACCTGGGCTTCCCACTCATGGTCAAGCCAGCCAATGAGGGGTCCAGCATCGGAATGTCTCGGGCGGATAGCCCGGAGGAGCTCGCCGCAGCTTGGCGCGCAGCCACCAAATACGACGCCCTGGTCCTGGCCGAGCGCTGGATCGAGGGTCCCGAATACACCTGCGCAGTTCTGGGCAAGGAGGCCCTGCCCCTGATCCGCCTGGAAACTCCTCATGCCTTCTACGACTACGAGGCGAAGTATTCCGCCGGTACCACGCGGTACATCTGCCCCAGCGGTCTGGACGCGGCAGTGGAATCGCAGCTGCAAACCCTGTGCCTGGAAGCATTTCAGGTAATCGATGCCCGAGGCTGGGGTCGTGTGGACTTCATGCTGGACGGCGAGGGGCACCCCCACCTGCTCGAAGTGAATACGGTGCCGGGGATGACCGATCACAGCCTGGTGCCAATGGCAGCGAAGGTCCTGGGATTGGACTTCGACACTCTGGTATGGCGCATCCTGGAGACCAGCCTTGAGCGGCCCTGACCAAACGCGAGGCCAAGACCTCAGTGCTGAGGCGGCGGGTATGGGTAGGCGGGTTCTGCACTGGCTCCTGGCACTCGGGCTGCTTTCCATGTTGGGTGTGGCCGCTCGGTTTGTGGTTGTCTGGGAGCCACAACGACTTCCGGTGCGGGTCGTCACCGTAGACGGGGAAGTCGAGCACCTGATGCCGGAGCAACTGCAGGCGACGGTGATCGAGCATCTGAACGGCGGCATCCTTACCCAGGACCTGGCGCAGCTCAAAGCGGCGGCGGAAGCGATGCCCTGGGTGCGATCCGCGAGTCTGCGCCGCCACTGGCCCGATCGTCTGGAGCTCGCAGTGGTGGAAGAGGTGCCCTTGGCGCGCTGGGGCAAGGATGCGCTGGTATCCGCCGACGGAGTGGTATTCAGACCGCCGGCCCATGATTTTCCGCACGGCCTGCCCGAGCTCTCGGGCAGGGACGAGGAGTCCCAGAGGGTAGTGGAGCACTTCCAGAGTTGGGAGACGAGGCTCGCAAACCTCGACCTTCGTATCGAAGCGCTCGGCTGCGATGCGCGTGGTGCATGGACCCTTCACCTGAGCCGGGGACTCACCCTGGCCTTGGGAAAAGCCCAGGTGGAGGAACGGATCTCCAGGTTTCTGCGGATCTACCCGGAGCTGATCCGAGTCGGGATGCCGTCGCTCATCGATATGCGCTACAGCAATGGACTCGCGATCCGTTGGGCGGATCCAGAAAGAGACGGGCATGGCGCCACTGTCGGGGACACGACCCGCTCGGCGCAGTTGAATTCACGGCCCTCAGGGCCTTCGAGGAGCTAGACCGAATGTCGAGACGAGGTGAAAAGAACCTCCTGATCGGACTGGATATCGGCACGTCCAAGATCGCTGCCCTCGTCGGCGAGCTGAAGGAGGACGAGCACATCGAGGTCATCGGGATCGGTACTCACCCCTCGCGGGGCCTCAAGAAGGGCGTCGTCGTGGACATCGAGTCCACGGTGCAGTCCATCCAGAGGGCGGTGGAAGAGGCGGAGCTCATGGCCGGATGCGAGATCCACTCCGTGCATGCCGGTATCGCCGGCAGCCACATCCGCAGCCTCAACTCCCACGGCATCACCGGCATCAAGGAACGGGAGGTGTCCCAGGCCGACGTGGACCGGGTCATCGAAGCGGCGCGGGCAGTAGCGATCCCAGCCGATCAGAAGATCCTCCATATCCTGCCCCAGGAATTCATCATCGATGATCAGGAGGGTATCCGCGAGCCCGTCGGCATGTGTGGGGTCCGGCTGGAGGCGCGGGTGCACATGGTCACGGGGGCGGTGAGCGCGGCCCAGAACATCGTCAAATGCATCCGCCGTTGCGGGCTGGAGGTGGACGACCTCGTCCTGGAGCAGATCAGCTCCAGCTATGCCGTTCTCGGCGAGGACGAGAAGGAGCTCGGAATTGCCCTGGTGGACATGGGCGGCGGTACCACGGACCTGGCGGTCTTCACGGACGGTGCGATCCGACACACGGCGGTGATCCCCATCGCCGGCGATCAGGTGACCAACGACATTGCCGTCGCCTTGCGCACACCGACCCAGTATGCCGAGCAGATCAAGGTCAAATATGCCTGTGCTCTGACCCAGCTCGCTCGCAGCGGAGAAACCATCGAGGTTCCCAGCATCGGGGAGCGACCCGCACGGCGCCTGTCCCGCCAGACGCTCGCGGAGGTGGTGGAGCCCCGTTACGAGGAGCTCCTCGGACTGATCCAGGCGGAGCTGCGCCGCAGCGGCTTCGAGGCTCTCCTGGCGGGGGGAGTGGTCTTGACCGGCGGCTGCTCCAAGATGGAAGGACTCAGCGAGCTGGCGGAGGAAATCTTTCACATGCCGGTCCGGCTAGGTGCCCCCCAGCACGTGACCGGCCTGCAGGAGGTGACCAGCGATCCCATCTACGCCACCGGCGTGGGCCTCCTGATGTACGCCCAGCAGCACCGATTCGCCCGGCACCCGGAGTTGTCCGAGTCCGGCGGACTGAAGGCCGTCTGGGAGCGGATGAAAAGCTGGTTTCAAGGCAATTTCTGACTGCGAGGGGTGCAGGTCGGGACGTCGCGAGCGCAACCGAGCAGCAACCCTTGGGGGTTTTCGTGCGACCCCCGGACAGAGAGCCCAAAGATGTGCAACTAGAGCGAGAGAGGAGACAACCAATGTTCGAGTTGATGGATACCCAGACCCAGAATGCGGTGATCAAGGTGATCGGCGTCGGTGGCGGAGGGAGCAACGCAATCAATCACATGGTCGAATCGTCCATTGAGGGCGTTGACTTTATCTGCGCCAACACGGATGCCCAAGCCCTGAAGAGCTCCAACGTCAAGACCATACTGCAGCTCGGGGCCGACATCACGAAGGGGCTCGGTGCCGGAGCCGATCCCGAGGTGGGCAAACGGGCCGCGTTGGAGGACAAGGAGCGCATCCACGATACCTTGGACGGAGCCGACATGATCTTCATCACCGCCGGCATGGGTGGCGGGACAGGCACGGGCGCCGCACCGATCGTCGCTCAAGTAGCGCGGGAGCTCGGCATCCTGACCGTTGCCGTGGTGACCAAACCCTTTCCTTTCGAGGGCACCAAGCGAATGAAGGTGGCGGCCGAAGGCATCGCGGAGCTGGGTCGTCACGTGGACTCCCTCATTACCATTCCGAACGAGAAGCTCCTCGCCGTGCTCGGTAAGGAGATGAGCCTGCTGAGCGCCTTCAAGGCGGCCAATGACGTGCTTCTGAACGCCACCCAGGGCATCGCCGAGCTCATTACCCGTCCGGGCCTCATCAATGTCGATTTCGCCGACGTCAAAACCGTCATGTCCGAGATGGGGCAGGCAATGATGGGCACGGGCTCGTCCAGTGGAGAGCAACGGGCTCGGGAAGCGGCGGAGGCCGCCATCAGCAGCCCATTGCTCGAGGACATCGATTTGGCCGGCGCCAGGGGTATTCTGGTCAACATCACCGCCGGCATGAGCCTTTCCATCGGTGAGTTCGACGAGGTAGGCAACACGGTGCGCGATTTCGCGGACGATGAAGCCACCGTCGTGGTCGGCACCGTCATCGACCCGGAGTTGGATGACGAGCTTCGGGTGACGGTCGTTGCCACCGGCCTCGGGCAAGGTCATCGTGATCACGTATCCAAGTCCGCGACACAGGAGCCGCCCATCCACCTGGTGGCAAAAGGGGCACATCCGGAGTCCGCAATACCCGATTACCGGGATATGGACCGCCCGGCGGTCTACCGAAAGGGACACGGTGCTGCCGCAGCTGTCCAGGCGCAGGGAGAGCCCGGCTCGGAAACAGACCTTGATTACTTGGATATCCCGGCTTTTCTGCGCCGGCAGGCGGACTGAGGCAATTTTCCGCAGGGGTTCCGCTTTGTGACCCCGCGTGCCTCGATCTTGTCCACCTTCGACGTGGCGTCGGCAGCCGCATAGGATTCCTGTGTGACTGCCGGCGCGCCTTGAAATCCAATAAGATTTCGTACGCTATCATCTCTTCTCGCTTTTCCCGACCCTGCAGCCAGGGTAATCCCCAAAACGGGATCACGAAGAAAATCAATAGATTTTCTTGCAAAGAGGTTCCGCGCCTGATTAAATTAGGGGAAATCCCTAAACTGGGCATGCCAGCCCTACCCAGATGCCATGGCAAGGCGGCTGTGCGTCGGGGCATCGGTGGCACCGGGCTAGGATACCAGGGATCCGCAGACCGCTGTCGAGCGGCTGGGGGCCGCGCAACAAGGAGCGATCCTTTGGGGGCACAAGGCTTTTCCGCGGGTAATCCGCGATGTACTTGGATCGCGACGGGAGATACGGCGATGATCAGGCAGCGAACCCTGAAGAATGTGATCCGGGCCACCGGGGTGGGTCTGCATACGGGCGATAAGGTTTGCCTGACTCTGCGTCCGGCCGAGCCGGACACGGGGATCATGTTTCGCCGCATCGATCTGCCACAGCCTGTAGAGATCAAGGCTTGTCCAGAAAACGTCGGCGATACCAGCCTGTCGACCACTCTGGTGAGCGGGCACGCGCGAATCTCGACGGTGGAGCACCTTCTCTCCGCCTTTGCCGGCCTGGGGATCGACAATGCCTACGTGGACGTGACCGCCGCGGAGGTTCCCATCATGGACGGAAGCGCCGGTCCCTTCGTGTTCTTGATCCAGTCGGCGGGGATCGCTGAGCAAAATCGTCCGAAGCGCTTCGTTCGCATAAGGCGGCGAGTGGCCGTGGAGGAAGGAGACAAACATGCCGTTTTCGAGCCCTTCGAGGGGTTCAAGGTGGATTTCTCGATCGAGTTCGATCATCCGGCGTTCATCTCGCGGATCCAGGAGGCGAGTATGGACTTTTCCACCACCTCCTTCGTCAAGGAAGTCAGCCGCGCGCGCACCTTCGGCTTCCTGCGCGACGTCGAGGCCCTGCGCCAAAAGAATCTCGCCCTCGGCGGCAGCATGGACAACGCCGTAGTGGTGGACGACTACCGGGTGCTCAACGAAGAGGGCTTGCGCTACGAAGACGAGTTCGTCAAGCACAAGATTCTCGACGCCATCGGGGATCTCTACCTGCTTGGTCATTCGTTGATCGGCGCCTTTCGCGGGCACAAATCCGGCCATGGCCTCAACAATCGACTGCTGCAGGCCCTGCTCGCGGACGAAGCGGCGTGGGAGCAAGTCACTTTCGAGGATACGGACCGCTCCCCTATCTCCTACATGCAGCCGCTGGCCGTTTCCTAGCCGTTGCCGGCTCCGGTCTTCGCAAGCCTGCGCAAGGCCGCTGCAATTCGCGCATCGGCGATTCCTGCTGCCGCTTCCATCAAGTGCTGTACTGCTGCGGAAGAAAGCTTGTGTCTCGGCCCCGTCCGGCGCTCGCCGGCGGAAGGCCGGACTCGAATGCGCCAAGCGGATATGGGACCATAACGCGGATCGAGGCCCCGCTCGATCTCCGGCGCAAAGAATCGCAGGCGCGAAGACCAAACAGGCGAGTCGGTCACAAGCGTCAGCACCCGGCCATCGAGCGAGGCATGCAGGCAATGCTCGTCCAGCGGCGACCCGAGGAAAGCACGAATCTTCCGCAACAGTCTCCCGTTTCGCTGCACCGCCGCGAGGCCCACGGCAGTTGCCTCGTCAGGGCGCAGAAAGCGGCTGACTTGTTGAAAGCGCTTGGGCACGACAGGGAGGGCGGATCGGATTTGCGTCTTCTGGGAGGGAGGACCGGAGCTTCTGTGTAGAGGGTACGGCAATTTCTTGCTCTGTGGTAGACACAATATGAATCGATTCCCCTTGCCGAACGAGAGGCGCTGCCAAGTCGTCGCCCGAGCCCTTCTGGGCGTCATTGCTGTAATCGTGGTAGTAGCCGGAGTCGGGGGTGGGGGTTACTGGTACGGACGCACGGTCGCTCCGTCCCGAGAGATGTCGCGCGAAGCGCTTTCCAGAATCGAATCCGTGTTGGCACAGGAGCGCAAATCCTTGGACGATGCCAGTCGGGAGTCTCAGGCCCAGCTCGATGCCTTTGCCGCTCGCGTCGGCGAGATGCAAGCCGAGATCCTGCGCCTGAACGCATTGGGGGAGCGCCTGGTGGACATGGCCGACCTGGACTCCGAAGAGTTCGATTTCGAGAGCCCTCCTTCGGTGGGCGGACCGGAAGACGTCGGGGCGGCCAACGCGACGAGCCTGGACGAATTGATGGGGGAGACGAAAGACATGGTCGCCCTCATCAGCGACCGCAAGCGCAAGCTCGAGCAGCTCGAACAATCGATCATGGAGAAGGACCTCGAGAAGCAAGCTACTCCGTCCGGGTGGCCGATCCGTTCCGGTTACATTTCCTCGAAGTTCGGGTATCGCAGAAATCCCACCGGGGGAAGAACCCGGTTCCACACCGGTGTCGACTTCGCGAGCAAGCGCGGGACACCCGTGCATGCGACTGCGGACGGGGTCGTCGTCTTCAGTGGCTGGCGCTCGGGATATGGTCGTCTCGTCGAGATACGGCACGTGGATGGGATGATTACCCGCTACGCTCACAACCAGACCAACCTGGTGGCACAGGGCGAGATGGTCGAGAAAGGGCAGGTCATTGCCAAGCTCGGCTCCACGGGACACTCCACCGGTCCGCACGTTCACTTCGAGGTCCGCATCGACGACCAAGCAGTGAATCCCCTGAAGTACATCCGCACCACTTCGAAAAAGACCAACAGCTGACGCAGGACTGGATCGACGTCCTTAGTCACCGCCGATTGGGAGGGGATAGCGATGCCCGAGCCCGAACTCCGAGAAAGTCGCTACCCGAATAAATAAGGATAGCTTTTCTTCGACTTAACATATATTTCCCAAATATTTCTCTTGAGATTTCTACTTCTTTGGTTATACTAATGCTCCCATTCCACATGCTGATGCAGAAAGGGGGGATTATGAATCGACGCCATTTTCTCGGGTTGGCCTTGTCCACTGCCGCAGCTCCGGTCCTCGCCGCAAAACACAACCACACACCACGACGCGTTCTCGCCCTTCACAACCTCCATACGAACGAATCAATCGAAGTAGCCTACCGCATCGGTGATTACTACCAACGGGACGCATTGCGAAAGCTCAATCGATTTTTGCGGGATTACCGCACCGACGATATCGCTGTAATCGACCCCAAGCTCTTCGATCTCCTCTACGATCTTCAGAGGCGTGCTAAAAGTTCCGACGGCGAGTTCGAGATCTATAGCGGGTACCGCTCCCCCAAGACCAACGCCATGCTGCGCAGACACTCCAAGCGTGTGGCCAAGCACAGTCTGCACATGAGCGGAAAGGCAATCGACCTGCGGCTTTGCGGATGCTCCATCAGCAATATTCGTGACACCGCCGTAGCGATGGGCCGCGGCGGGGTCGGATACTACCCCCGCTCGAACTTCGTGCATGTAGATACGGGTCCCTTTCGGACCTGGCGCGCCTGATCACTTTCCTCCAACAAGCTCCTGATAGATCCCTGATCACAGAAGAGGCCGTGTCCGCGGCTCCGGGTCTTACTTTTCCGGAGGTCCGCGGCCTCTTCTGATCAGGGAAATGGATGTGGGTGTACTGTGCTGCCGCAGATGTGCGCCGCGATGGCCCATTGGGTCTTGGTGGCCGAGAAGGATCTCTTTGGTAGCCGCCTGATCTCTGAGCCCGGGAGACCCGAGAAATCACTCCGGTAAGCTCGCAAGGTGTGTCGAGCGAGCGGCGAGCCGGGTTGGCTCGCCGATTCGCCTCGACGGCACCTCGTCCGCTGCGTCTCCCGGGTTTTTGGAGTATCATCTCAGCATTTTTGTCGTATCGGTAGTTCCCAATCAATGGTAGGTAAACTGCTCAAAAGGGTCTTCGGCAGCCGCAACGAACGGCTGATCAAACGGATGGCGAGGACGGTCGCCCAGATCAATACTCTGGAGCCCCGGATCGAGCAGCTGTCGGACTCCGAGCTGCAGGCAAAGACGGACGAGCTCCGCGGACGACTCCAGGGGGGTGATGCCTTGAACGACCTGCTCCCAGAGGCCTTCGCCGTGGTGCGCGAAGCGGGCCGGCGGGTCCTGGGCATGCGTCATTTCGATGTCCAGCTCATCGGCGGCATGGTCCTCAACGACGGCAAGATCGCCGAGATGCGCACCGGCGAGGGCAAGACCCTGGTCGCCACCCTCGCCGCCTACCTGAATGCCCTGCCCGCCAAGGGTGTGCATGTGGTCACGGTGAACGATTATCTGGCCCGCCGTGACGCCGAGTGGATGGGCAAGATCTACCGCTTCCTGGGACTGTCCGTGGGTGTGATCAACTCATCCGGCGGCATGGGGCCGGATGCCGCGTCCTATCTCTACGACCCGGGATACGAGCCGCCGGCAGGCGAGGGCCACCGCCATATGCAGCCGGTCACCCGCAAGGAGGCATACGCCGCCGACATCACCTACGGCACCAACAACGAATTCGGCTTCGATTACCTGCGCGACAACATGGCCTTCGTGGCCGAGCAGCGGGTGCAGCGCGACCCTTTCTACGCCATCGTGGACGAGGTGGACTCCATCCTCATCGATGAGGCCCGCACGCCCCTGATCATCTCGGGTCCCTCCGAGGGCGGCACCGAGCTCTATCAGAAGATCGACAAGATCATCCCGAGCCTAACCCGCCAGCCGCCCACCACCAACGAAGAGGGACAGCCGGACTTCGGACCCGGGGACTTCTCGGTGGACGAGAAGGCGCGCCAGGTCTATCTCAGCGAGGACGGCCATCAGAAGGTGGAGGACATGCTCGGGGAGATGGGCCTGCTCGGCGAGGGCGAGAGTCTCTACGACCCGGCCAACATCGTGCTGATGCACCATGTCTATGCCGCCCTGCGCGCCCACGCCCTGTTCCAGAAGAACGTGGAGTACATCGTCCGGGACGGTCAGATCATTATCGTCGACGAATTCACCGGCCGCACCATGCCCGGTAGGCGCTGGTCCGAGGGCCTGCACCAGGCCGTGGAGGCCAAGGAGGGGGTGCCCGTCCAGCAGGAGAACCAGACCCTCGCCTCCATCACCTTCCAGAACCTGTTCCGTCTCTTCCCGAAGCTCTCGGGGATGACGGGCACCGCCGACACCGAAGCCTACGAGTTCCAGCAGATCTACGGCCTGGAGGTGGTGGTCATTCCGACCAACGAGCCCATGGTCCGCAACGACATGGGGGATCTGGTCTACCTCACCCAGAAGGAAAAGTACGCGGCCATCATCGCGGATATCGACGACTGCGTGAAGCGGGGCCAGCCCGTCCTGGTGGGCACGGCCTCCATCGAGACCTCCGAGCTCATCTCGGAGCTCCTGACCAAAGAGAAGGTTCCTCACGAGGTGCTCAACGCCAAGCAGCACGAGCGCGAGGCAGGTATCGTCGCCCAGGCCGGACGTCCGGGCTCGGTCACCATCGCCACCAACATGGCCGGGCGAGGGACGGACATCGTTCTAGGCGGCAATCTGGATGTGGAGTTGGACCAGAACACCGATCCGGATGCCGAGGAGCGCATCCGCGAGGAGTGGAAGCAACGCCACAGTCAGGTCATCGGAGCCGGCGGGCTGCACGTCGTCGGCACCGAGCGCCACGAGTCGCGGCGCATCGACAACCAGCTGCGGGGCCGCTCCGGACGCCAGGGCGATCCGGGCTCCAGCCGCTTCTACCTGTCCCTGGAAGACAACCTGATGCGCATCTTCGCCTCGGAGCGTGTCGGCACCATGATGCAGAAGCTGGGAATGGAGGAGGGCGAGGCCATCGAGCACCCCTGGGTCACCAAGGCCATCGAGAACGCCCAGCGCAAGGTCGAAGGGCGCAACTTCGACATCCGCAAACAGCTGCTGGAATACGACGACGTGGCTAACGACCAGCGCAAGGTCACCTACCAGCAGCGCCGAGAGCTCATGGACGCCACGGACGTTTCCGATACGGTGGAGGCCATGCGGGCCGATGTTTTGTCACGAACCATCGATGGCTATATCCCACCCCAGAGCCTGGAGGAGCAGTGGGACATCCCGGGATTGGAGAAAGCGCTGTCCGAGGGTTTCGACGGCGACTGGCCGATCGCCAAGTGGCTTCAAGAAGACCCGGACTTGCACGAAGAGACCCTGCGCGAGCGCATCGCGGAGCGTGTAGCCGAGCAGTATGCGGACAAGGAGAAGGTGGTTGGCGCGGATGTCGTTCGGCAGATCGAGAAGGCGGTGATGCTCCAGACGCTCGATACCCAGTGGAAGGACCATCTAGCGGCCATGGACTACCTGCGCCAGGGAATACACCTGCGCGGCTACGCACAGAAGAACCCGAAGCAGGAGTTCAAGCGCGAGGCCTTCGAGATGTTCAGCGCCATGCTGGACAGCATCAAGCAGGAGGTGGTCGGCACCCTCTCCAAGCTTCAGTTCCAACCCTCTGGGAACCTCGACACCTTTGGTGAGGCGGAGCCGGCGGAACGGGAATTCCAGTTCCAGCATGAGGAGTTTCACGGCATGGATATCGAGCCGCAAGAGCAGCCAGCCGAGGTGGCATCCGCGGTGGAGCAGCAACCCTACGTCCGCGAGCATCGCAAGATCGGGCGCAATGAGCCCTGTCCCTGCGGCTCGGGAAAGAAATACAAGCACTGCCACGGCAGGGCGAGCTGACCCCAGTTTCCGGGTCCCGCCAGCGGCGCACTGGTCTTAGGCCCAGCGAGTCAGCGTACCAACGGACGGCTGGTAGATGACGCGATTGGAATGAGGGGTCAGTAGCCGAACGGACCTACTTCCCGTTCCGGCGGCGGCATCCACCTCGGCCTTGGCGGAGGGGGTGGGGCACGGTAACGAGGAGGTACCGATGGGCGAGGCGCCCGTCTCGGGGCAGGGGTCGGATTTCTTACCGGCGGAAGTGTCAGGGCAGCCTCCGATGGAGCGGACGGTACCGGCTCGGGGGCGGCGGCTTCCGGCTCACCGGACGCGGGCTCCGGCTCGGCAGAAGTGGTCGTGACTTGCGGCTGGCCGGATGATGCCTTTGGAACAGCATCGGGATTCTCCGCGACCCAGAGGTC
The DNA here is from genome assembly GCA_964471705.1 of uncultured Chromatiaceae bacterium. Taxonomy (GTDB): domain Bacteria; phylum Pseudomonadota; class Gammaproteobacteria; order Chromatiales; family Chromatiaceae; genus Thiosymbion. The sequence goes on along the minus strand of CAYYHR010000005.1, from coordinate 6,914 downwards.
GTAAACGGACCCCCAGGCCTTCGCCGTGACGATGCCGGCGGTCTGATCCGCCTCGAGACCGAGCGAGGCCAGCCACTTGCGAATTGATTCCTTCTGAGCGGACTGCACCGCCTTGTCGCGCCAGGCGGGGATGCGGATCGCCATGATATCGCCCACCAGATCCCCGGCGCCGGCAGGCAAGGGATAGGCGGTGGCCTGGGCCGCGAGCTTGCGGTCTTCCTCCAGTATGACGCGGGCCTTGGCCACCAGGAGCGCCTTGTGAAGCTTCTGCTCCGCCAAACGTTGCTGCGCCGCATCGAGGCGTTCGGCCTCCTCCTCGGCAAGCGCAGATGCCAAGTCTGCCTCAGCTGTCCCGGCCAGATCGTCCACGTCCTCCGAGGGGGGCGAGGTCGCGGATTCAGGGATATCCTTCACGGCGACGGAAGAGCGCTCCGTCAGCCAGGGCTTGGCCTCGTAGAGCCCCCAAACAAGGGTGCCGAAGATTGCGGACCCGAGCGTGATGATGGCAAGGAGACCCAGCAGGGAAAAAACTGCTCGCCGCGCCTGCGGTACGGCAACGACCAGGAGGACGACTGCGACGACGACGGCGATGGCAATCCTGGGCATGGGCGGTTCCTACACTAGCGAGGCGGAGCCTCAGAGCTTGTGAAAAATTCGGACGCCGTAGCGAGAGGGCGTCTCTGGGCGTTCGAAACAAGGCGCCGTACGTGAAAACTTCGTGAAGGCCAGAGAACCTCCAACTCGCGTGAACCGGCTCGATCCCGGAATCATCCTTCGCGCATTTTCGCACCTTTTGCGTTCTTGTCAGCCCCTCACATCCCGATCTGCCCGATCATTAGGGAAACACTGCTGATTTCGGCCGGGATAGTAAAGAATCAGTCCCTCCTCAGGAGGCTGACTCGAGCCCGAGGTCAGTGCAGCAGCTGGGAGCTGCCTGCACCCCGGTCGCGCGCCACCAGCGGAAGGGAGGCATGATGCTCGGTCAGCCGCCAGGACCCGGCCTCGCGCAGGTAGACATTGGTCGCCAGTACCCGATTGGCGGACTCCGGTGGCCTGTTGCGAGGTCGGATCCGCTCCTCCACCAGGCGCACGGCCAGGTTCCCGGCAACGATGCTCTCGATGACGCGATACTCGATGGCGGGCGGCACGTTGCCGGAGAAGATCTCCATCCAACTCTGGATGACCGCTGCCTTTCCCCGGAGCAGCCCGCTCCCTGGGTGGATGCACAAGGCATGCTCGCCGTCGCACCAGACCACGGTCATCAGGTCCAGGTCGACCCTGGAAAATGCCTCGTAAAAGGCGGCCTCGACGGCCTCGGGCGAGTCAAATTCTCTACTGGCCATCTACCTTCGCCGTCCGCGCCCGGTTCTCTTTGTCCCCCGCTTCCCTGTCCGGCTCAACGACTTCGAGAGCGCGGCGGGCGCGCAGAAAGCGCTGCTCCAGGCCAGCGGCCACTGACCCCGGAGCGGGACCGCACAGGTACCATTGTTGCAGCAGCCGGAAGCTGGCCTCCAAGGGATCTTTCTCGCCCTCGCTCATGTGCTCGGTGAGGCGTGTGACCTGGAAACGAAGGCGCTCTTCGGCGAGCTCCGGGGGAGACTCGACCTGGGCGAGGATCTCCAGGTGCAGACAAAACTCCGCGCGCCGCTCGCCATCGGCGGCGAAGGCGCTGCGCAGAGCCTGCAGCTTTTCTCCGCCTTGTTTCAGGGCCTCCAGCGCCCGCCCGAATCTCATTGCCATCGCTCCCTGCAGCTCGGGATCGCGGTGGGTCGGCAGCGCCAGCCAATCCGCCTCCAGGGCGGTCAGGGCCGGGTCGAGATCCGCGTCCACCACCTCCAATGCTCGCTCCAATCGCTCGCACAGAGCGGCCTGCTCCGCGAGCAGATCCAAATCCCGACTGCGCTGCTCCTCGAGAAGCTCCCGACGACGATGCTCAGCTCGGCGCCGCGCCGCTCGCCAGCGTTGGACAAGGGCGGACGCAGAGCGGCGGGGAACGGGCAAGGCATCCAGATCCCGCCAGCGACTGTCCAGCTCCCGCAAAGCGGTGCTCAGCTCGTCCGGACCGGCATCGGAGTCGGAATCGGCCAGGTTCTCCGCTTCTAAGCAAAGGTCCTCGCGCCGATGCAGATTCTCGGTGAGCTCGGCATCCTGGGCCTCCTGCTGCTCCCGACGGCGGTTGAAGAGGACATCGCAGCCCGCGCGAAAGCGCTGCCACAGCCGATGTTCCTCCTTTTGCCGAGCCGCCACGCTGGTTTGCCACTGCCGCTGCAGGCGCTTGGCCTCTTCGATGGCGCGCCCGAGATCCGGCTCCTCCGCGAGGGCCTCGACCCGGGCGATGAGCTCGCGCTTGTGTGCCAGGTTGCGCTCCCGCTCCTCCGCAAGATATCCGTCCAGGCGTTTCAAGGCACCGCGGAAGCGCTTTTCCAGGCCCTTGCGGTAACGACCTTCCACGGGTCCCATCTCGGACCAGGCCTGTCGCATCTCCCGGTCCGCACGCGCCGCCTTCTTCCAGTCCATGCGCTCCCAGTCGGCCTGATCGAGGAAGTCCTCGAGCCCTGCGCACAGCGCCTCGCGCTCCCGTCGGTTAATCTCCAGTTGGGCCGCTTGCTCGTCGAGATAGGGCTTGCAGCGCGCGTAGACCCGCTCGGAAGCCGCGTGAAAGCGGTCCCACATGGGGTGGTTCACGGGTGAGCCGCCCGTATCGAGCCCCTTCCACTCCATCTGCAGGTCGTGCAATCGCAGGGCAATGGCCTCCAAACGCAGGTCCTCCGAGGCAAGCGCCTCCATGGCGACACACAGTCCCTCACGATGCTGATCTGCCCCCCACTTGCGCCACTTCTGCAGATCCCGAAAACCGGGCACCAGGGCACGCAGTCTCGCGACAGCCTCTGCGTACGCCTTGGGCGGTAACCCGCTGTGCTCGATCAGCTCGATGCCCGCGGTAATACTCTGGTAGAGGGACTCCGCCTCCTTGAGAAGACCCTTATCGAGGGCCTCTGTGAAGTCGTCGAGCTTCCCTGGTAGCCGCTCGAGTCCTTTCTCCGCCTGTGTCTTTTGCTTGTGCAGGCGCTCGTCGAGCCTCTCGCGCACCTCGGACAAACGCCCTGCGCTGGACCTGTCGACTCCCTTGGCGTCCAGGTGCTGCTGGGCCTCATCGATCAGCCCGCGGATCTGCTGTCGGTCCAGGGGCTTGGCGCTCTCGAGGAGCTTCTCCGCTTGCCCCACCAGATCCTGCAGCCGTGAGCTGCGTCGGGCCGCCTCCCGCAGCTCACTCAGGTGCCCGGATGCCGCCCCCAAGGCCGCCTCATACTCGCGATCCAGCTCTCCCTGCTCCTTGTCCTTGTCCTTGGGGAAGGTCAGCTCGTCCCAGCGGGCAGAAATTCGCTCCAGCGCCTCGGCAAGCGGCGATTCGCCGTCCAAGGCGGACACGGAGCTCAGCTCCTCGATCAGAGCCTCGCGCTCCGCACGGACGGCCTCACGGGCCTCTTCTGCCGCGATCTGGGCCTCATGCTCGCTCCGGTACTCTTCGTAGGCATGCAGAAAACGCTCACGCAGATCCGAGTAGCGGGCCCTGAGCTCCGGGTCTGTTTCCTCCTCGATCTCCGCCCATTGGCGGTCCAGAAGATCCAGGAAGGCCCGGTCCTGGACCCACTTCCCGAAACGACCAAGACGCTCGAGCTTCTCGCTCAGGTCTTCGCACTGGGCGCGGATGCGCTCGGGCAGGGCCTCGCGCTCGGCGATCTCCTTGAGCCGCCGGCGCGCGGTGCGATAGACACGCGTATCCTTCTTGCCGATGTTCTTGACGACCCGCGCGAGGGCCTCCTTGTCGTCAAGCAGCTCGACCGCCGCGCTTCGATTCGCCGCCGTGGCGTCGCTCACGGCACAGCTCGCGAGCACTTCCGGCTTTCGGATCACGAGGATGGCCGCCCGTCGCAGCTCGGCCTCCCGCCCCTTGCGGGCCACCTGCTCGAGGATTTCCTCGTCGTCCAGGGCGGCAACCTCCGTCAATCGCTCCGCCAAGGCCGGGGCGCCCTCTTCGCCGGCGCAGAGCAGCGTGCGGTAGCGGGCAGAGGCGATGACACGCACAGACGCATCCGCGTCCGTGGCGGCCAAGTCGCGCAGTGCCTGCAGACTCCTGATGCGTCGGCAGGCTTCGCAGCGGGCAGCCGCATCCTGGGCCTCACGGGCGGTCCGGATCAGGGCCTCCTGATCGTCCCGGGAGGGAACGGGCGGCTTCTTCCTGCCGAGGAGTCGCTTGAAGATCATCGGGTCGCGAATCTGCCCGCAAAGGGCCCGAGCATCAGGGCCCGGGGTCCCGAACAAAGGGATTGTTCCGACGCTCGATGCCGAAGCTCGACATGGGCCCGTGTCCGGGAATGAACCTGACATCGTCGCCGAGCGGGAAGAGGCGAGAGCGGATGGAGCTCACCAGATCCTGGTAGCTGCCGCCGGGAAAATCCGTACGCCCGACGGAGCCCTGAAACAGCACATCCCCGACCTGCACCAGCTTGGCCGCCCGATCGAAGAAGACGATATGCCCCGGCGTATGGCCGGGGCAATGGATGACCTCGAGCTCCCGGCTACCGAGCTCCACCCGATCACCGTCTGCGAGCCAGCGACCCGTGGTGAAGGAGCGAGCTTCGGCGACGCCGAACATCCGCGCTTGACTGGCCAGGGACCGGAGCCAGAGGTCATCGTCCCGGTGGGGGCCCTCGATAGGCAGGTCGAGACGCTCCGCGAGATCCGCGACCCCGCCCACGTGATCCACGTGGCCGTGCGTGAGCAGGATCTTGACCGGCTCCACCCCCGCCTGCCGGATTCCTCGCAGAATGAGCTCCAGATCGCCGCCCGGGTCGATGACAGCGGCCCGGGCGGTCTCGTCGCACCAGAGGAGGGTGCAGTTCTGCTGAAAGGGGGTTACAGGGATAATCTTGAATTGCAACATCGGGAAGGTCTCGCGGCGAGTCGCCGGACACTGCAGCCCCCTCCGGCACCGAAGCCGACGGCAGCCCGGTCAGTCCTCCCGCAGCATTTCATAGAGTCGATCCTTCATCATCAGACGCTCTTTTTTCAGGGTCTCGATGGTCTCGTCCGCCACCGGGGTGCCCAGCTCTTCCAGCTTCCTGACCCGCGCGTCCAAGCTATCGTAATCATTCATCAGGTCCGCAAACTTCCCATCGGAATCGGAGAGGACGGAAATCCTCTCCTCCAGATCCGGAAACTCATGAAGAAGATCGTGGGGTTCGCCAAGCATGGGTCCTCGTCTCCTATTTCGCGTTGATTCAGGAAACCTGATGGTAACAAAACCCCGCGCATCGGTCCCGGCACCCGCACGATGACCCGCCGCCCTCTTATTTCTTCTTGGCGTCGAGCCGTTTGATGACCTCGTCGGTCAGATCCAGTGCCTGGTCGATGTAGAGAAGACCACTCTGGTGGCGCTCGAAGACGGCGGAGACCTTCTTCTCCTTGGCTACGGCGGTGATGATCGCCTGCGCCGGGCCCAGGATGGACTTGCCGAGCTTGTTTTGCTCTTCCAACAGCTCCCGTTGTGCCTTCGCCCCTTCCTTCTGCAGCTTCTTTACCCGTTTCTGAAGCTCCGCTTTTTTCTTGTCGAGCTCCGCTTGGCTCATCAGGGCCTGGTCTCTCTGGAGGGTCCCCTGAAGCCGGCGAATCTCTTGCTCCTCCTCGGCAAACTCCGCTTGTCTGCCGGAGAACTTCTCTTTGAGCGTAGCCTGTGCCTCTTTGCCCATGGCGCTCTTATCGAGAATCACCTGCATGTCCACGTAGCCGATCGACCCCGGCGGTGCCGCGGCAGAGGCCGTCGCGGCCAGGAACAGGAGTGGCAGGACGCAGCGTACGAGAAGTTTCATGATCGCAAATTCCTCCAATTGTGCCGGTTTGGTCGCTGCCACCGGATTCTACCCGTCCGGAGAAGATGCCGGTATAGGCGCGCGAGGGGGAGCCACTCGCCCGCGCCAAGAATCCTCCCTGGCCGTAGACCTTCGTCCCGGTTTGCATCCGGCGCCCGGCTGTTGGATTCTTGCCGCCGGTAAGGGCAGAGCGTTGAGAGAGGCCGAAGCGATGGGGAAATCACTCCAGGACCAGCTCCTCGAGGCCGGTCTGGTCAGCAAGCAACAAACGAAGCAGGTCCGATCATCCAAACGCAAGCACACCAAGCAGAGTAGCGGCAAAGGGACCACGGGCGATGAGGCACGGCGACGGGCACAAGAGGCAGCAGCCGAGAAGGCGCGGCGCGACAGCGAGCTGAATCGCCGGCTTCAAGAGGAAGCGAAGCGCAAGGCCGAGGCGAACGAGCTGCGCCAGCTCATCCACCAGAACCGCGTACCGCGGGGTGAAGGCGATGTCGCCTACAGCTTTCTCGACGAAGGCAGCGTCAAGCGCATCTATGTGACGGCGGAGCAGCAACGAAAGCTCGCCAAGGGGTATCTGGCCGTCGTACGCCAGGACACGGGCTATGAGCTGGTGCTCCCCGAGATCGCAGAGAGGATCCGCCTGCGCAGTCCGGAGCTGATCGTCCTTCTCAACGAGGCGGGGGACGAGGCCGACGGAGACGACGCCTACGCGGACTTCAAGGTACCGGACGATTTGATGTGGTGAGTCGCGTCGTTCCGACGCGAATACTCGAGAAGTAGGATGTTGATGGCAAACAATGAGAATTACCGGTTGGCGGTGTTGATCGATGCCGACAACGCGCAGCCTGCAATCGTGGAAGGACTCCTGGCGGAGGTCGAGAAATACGGCACTTCCAGCGTCAGGCGCATCTACGGTGATTGGACCCAGCCTAACCTTGGCCTGTTCGCGATAGAAGAGCGTCCGGTGGGAGACGGCTCCCATAAAGCGGTTTACGTGAAGTATGGGAAGCACGCTTGACCGCTCTTGCCGACTGCCGCCGC
>CAYYHR010000004.1:0-49478 GCA_964471705.1 uncultured Chromatiaceae bacterium | reverse complement strand
AGCACTCAGATGGATACCCCTTTATCGTAAAAAGGAAGGTAGCAAGGACTACGAATATCAGATTTGTCACACATATTGTCCAACTATTGTTATGCCGAGCTGATCGCATTAAGCCCATGCACTTGCATCACAGCGCTTGGCCAAGCCCGGTCCTGATCCTCAGAGAACTCCGAGAACTTGTGAAAAAATCGCACGACTACTGAGGACGGCCATGAACGTCCGTGACGGCGTTGCCGTATGTGAAAATGACGGTCATTTTAGTCCACTAAACTCGCGCCATTTCACGTACGGCGCCTTGTCACGAACGCCTAGAGACGCCCTCGCTACGGCGTCCGTATTTTTCACAAGCTCTGAGCGGTGTACTTTTCGGCATACACCTGTAGCGCGCAATTGCCTCTGCCAGAGGCAGATCCTGGGAATTGTAAAGGCAACCGCTTGCGATCAACGGCCTCAGCAGCGGCTTCGCGCCCCCCCGGCTCTCAGCTCTCCGCTTCGCGCCTGCGGATAAAGTCCAGGGCCTTGTCGATGCGGCGCAGGGTCGCCTCCTTTCCCACCACCTGCAGGGTCACGTCGATACCCGGTGATGCGGCGCGACCCACGACCGCCACGCGCAGCGGCTGGGCCACCTTTCCCATCTTGGTCTCGAGCTCGTTGGCGACCTGCTCGACCGTATACCCCAGGGTCTGGGGCTCCCAATCCTCGAGGGCGAGCATCTCGAGCCGATCGCGGAGCCGCTCCAGGGCTTCCTTGGCCACGGGTCGCAGGTGCTTCTTGGCCGAGGCCTCGTCGTAGTCGTCGAAGTCCCGATAGACGAAGGCGCTGATCGCCGCCAGCTCCACAAGGGTCTTGGCGCGCGCCTGCTGGGCGATGACCACATCGACCAGGTCCGGCCCTCCCGAGGGATCGATCCCCAGCCGTCCCATGTGCGGGCTCAGCAGGTGGGCGATACGCTTGGGGTCGCCTTGCTGGATGTAGTACTGGTTGAGCCAATCCAGCTTGTCCGTACTGAAGCTGGAGGCGGCCTTGTTGACCTGGTCGATGTCGAACAGCTCGACCATCTCGTCGAGGGTGAAGACCTCCTGGTCGCCATGGGACCAGCCCAGGCGCACCAGGTAGTTCAGCAGGGCCTCCGGCAAATAGCCCCGCTCCCGGTAGTCAACGACGCTCACTGCCCCGTGGCGCTTGGAGAGGCGCGCCCCGTCCTCACCCAGGATCATGGGCACATGGGCGTAGCGTGGGGGCTCCTTCCCCAGGGCCCGCAGGATATTCATCTGGCGCGGGGTGTTGTTCAGGTGGTCGTCGCCGCGGATGACGTGCGTGATCCCCATGTCCCCGTCGTCGACCACGACGGTCAGATTGTAGGTGGGAGTGCCGTCGGTTCGGCGGATGATCAGGTCGTCCAGCTCCGCGTTGTTGAAGAGCACGCGACCGCGGATCAGGTCGTCCACCAGGACATCCCCGGTGTCCGGATTCCGGAAACGCACCACGTGCGGCCCATCCGCGCTCACGTCTCGGTTGCGGCAGTGACCGTCATAGCGGGGCTTGACCTTCCTGGCCATCTGCTCCTCGCGTAGTGCATCCAGGCGCTCCTTGGGACAGTCGCAGCGATAGGCGAGCCCCTTGGCGAGGAGGTCGTCGATGACCTGATGGTAGCGCTCGAAACGCTCCGTCTGATAGAAGGGCCCCTCGTCGTATTCCAGCCCCAGCCAGGTCATCCCCTCCAGGATGGCGTTCACCGACTCGGGCGTGGAGCGCTCGAGATCCGTGTCCTCTATGCGAAGGACGAAAACGCCGCCGTGTCTGCGTGCGAAGAGATAGGAAAAGAGCGCCGTGCGGACACCTCCGACGTGAAGATATCCGGTGGGAGAAGGGGCGAATCGGGTGCGAACGGTCATGGCTGATCGGGATTCCGGGCAAGATTCGGACGAGTCGCCCGATTCTAGCAACAGAGCCCGAAGAAGTATGCCGGTACCGTTAGGGCCAGGGAGCCCTAGCCCCACGACCTGTGAGACAGGTCGCAGTAACAGATATCGCAGACGAGGATCAGTGGTCTGCGATTTCCCCCGACCTGCTAGTCGGGGGACGGCTGGGTATCCCCGTCTCGTGCCGAGTAGGGCGCCGTGTACTTGGTACTGGTAAAGACCTCGAAGCTGGCCCCCTCGCGCCAGGCATCCTCAGGCAGGCCCGCCTTTCGCGCCAGGTGCGACAGGGTCTGCTCGCGGGTCCAGTCCTGCTCCGTGGCCACCTCCGGCAGGAATACGGCCTGATGCCCGTCCTTGGACAGGATCACTCCCTGCTCGCCGACAACGAATTGGTCGTACGAGGCGATGGGCTCGGGCACGGAGAGCACGCTCACCTCGATCTCCAGGTCGCTGAGCTCGTCGGGGCGCACCGGCATGAACCGCGGGTCGTTGCGGGCGGCGTTGACGCCGTTCTCGAGCACCGCCTCGTAAAGCGGCTTGCGCGGGAAGATGTACCCGATGCAACCGCGCAGCTGCCCGCCCTCCTTCAGCGTGACGAAGGCCCCCGAAGGCGCCTCGAGCTGCTTTGGCAGCCCGTCGACGATCTTGCGGATGTCCTCGGTGCGCGCCTCGGACGGGCCGAGCACGGCCTCCTGCACGCCGAGAACCGCCAGACGGTGCAGGTTCTCCAGATCCGCCTTTTCGAGCCCCGACCCGACCTGCTTCGTGCTCGGGGAATCCGCGGAGATGGGGGTCGGGCCGGTTACCAGCATGCCCACGTAGCTCACGGAGTTGGCCCAGTCGCCGGTCAGCTCGCCGCTGGTGGCGTATGCGATCTTCCGGATTTGGTCATCCGGCGGCAACAGGGTCAGTAGCAAGGCCAAGGGGCGGTAGCCGCAGATGGTGATGCCGGTACGTTCCTGATAGTCCAGGAAGCCGGTCGCGTCGCGGGCGACGATGTACTTGATCGCACCCTCATCCAGGGCCCGGATCTTCTCCGGTGTCTCGGCGTTCACCGGAAAGGGCACGTAGCCGAAGCGGAGTCCATAGTGGGTGAAATCGCTCGAGACCAAAACCAGAGTTTGGGCGTCCGCCAGGGGCCGCAGCAGATCCGCCGCCTTCTTGTAATCCTCGCGCTCCATCTGCCCCACCAGGATGGGCACGAGCCGCCATCCAGGCTTCAGTGTGCGCTGCAGGAAGGGCAGCTCGATCTCGATGGAGTGCTCCCGGGCATGAGCCATTGGATCCGAGACCACCAGGTCGGACTTGCGCAGCTCGGCCAGCGCGGCACCATCCAGGGGCACGTCCCCCAGGGGGGTCCTGTAGGCGTCGACGTCTGCAATGGACAACCCCTGGAACCCGCTGTGATGCGAGGGGGCAAGCACGATCACCCGTTTGTAGTCGTGCCCCCGCACCTTGGCAAAGACCTTGGCGGCGGTGGCACCGCTGAAAGGATAGCCTGCATGGGGAACGATTAGGGCCCGAATCGGCATCCTGGGCTTTTCCGGCTTCACAGCATCCAGCAGCCCGTCGAGATACTCGGTGAGCTCCTGGGAATCCGCCGGATACCAGGTCCCCGCCAGGGCGCTGGGACGTACAGGGTTCGCCGCCATGGCGGGCTGTGCTAAAACCAAAGAAACGAGAAGCACCCCCCACAAGTGTGCAGTCGACCGATACCCCCTCATGACGACACCCCTCAGCCCGCCAGATCGTGATCGCGGTAGAAGTCCGCCTCTTTCAGGCTCAGCTCTCGCGGACGCTGCGCCGCCTGCCGCAACGGCAGGAGCAGTCCCAGGATGCCCACGGTGCCCAAGAGGCCCAGGAAGCGCCTGCGCTCTTCGGTCCGCTCGCCGCGCTCGGCTCGTCGCTCGTTTTTCATGTCCAGACTCCCGGTATCTTCTCGTTACAGGTGGGACAGCGGCCGTCCGCCGTCAGGTTGTTCTCGGTGATCCAGAACCCCGCACGCCCGATGAGCAGGGTCCCGTCTCTGGGGCAATAGGTGGACCCGCCCTCATGGCCCATGACGTTGCCCACGTAGACGAACTGCAGGCCCGCGTCCATGGCCTCCTTGCGGGCGCGGTCGAGGGTGCGCCCCGGCGTCGGCGGCAAGTTGCGCATCCGGTACTCCGGGTGGAAGCGGCTGAAGTGCATAGGCGTCCCCTCCCCCAGCTCGTCGCGGACCCAGCGTGCCATCTTGCGGATCATGGCCAGATCGTCGTTCAAGGTGGGGATAAGCAGGTTGGTGACCTCGATCCAGACCCCCTCCTCCCGCATGGTGACCAGGCCGTCCAGCACCGGCTGCAGGGTGCCGCCGTTCACCCGTCGGTAGAAGCCGTCGTCGAAGGCCTTGATGTCCACATTGGAGGCGTCCAGCACCTTGCACAGGCGCCGCAGCGGTTTGCGATTGATATAGCCGGCGGTCACGAAGACGTTGTACATGCCCTCGCGATGGGCCAGCTCGCCGCTGTCGTAGACGTACTCGTAGAAGACGATGGGGTCCGAATAGGTGTAGGCGAGGGCCTTGCAGCCCTCCTCTTTGGCGGCCTTCACCAGATCGGGCGGATCGGCACGGTACACCTGCTCCATCTCCTCGCCGCCGCGCTGGGAGAGCTGCCAGTTCTGGCAGTTGAGGCAATGCAGATTGCAGCCCGCGGTCGCAATCGAGAAGACGGGTGCCCCGGGGTGGAAGTGGTAGAGCGGCTTCTTCTCCATGGGGTCGATGTGGATCGCCGACGGCCGGCCATAGGTCGTGGCACGCAGCTTGCCGCCCAGGTTGACCCGAATCCGGCAATCCCCCGCCCCCCCCTCCGGGATCACGCAGGCCCGGGGACAAAGCTCGCAGGTGACGGCACTCATGGGATGGTCCCTCCTGCGCCACGCGTTTCCTCCCCCGTCGCCGGGTGATACCACTCGGCCTCTCGCTCCCGCAGCTCGCCGCTCTCGATCTTTTGCTTGAGGGCATCCAGGTCCAGCTTGCGCCAACCGCTGCCCGTTTCGCCGGCGAGACGCAGACCCGTATCCAGGTAGAGGACGATCGTCAGCCCTGTCACGGCGACGAGCCCGAGGAATTTGAGATCGCGTGGTCGCGGATGTCTGATCTTTTGAATCATCGCTCGGTTCGGTATCAACAACCGAAGCACTGTAGGGTGGGCAAGGCGTAGCGTGCCCACCACTTCGACCAGGTTGATGGGCACGCTGCGCTTTGACCATCTTACGTCGTGCATCTGCAAAGGTTAGACGACTTGCGATTCATTTTATTCGCGTCATCTCCACTGATTCTTATTCGACGTGGGGATGATGGCGGACCCGAGTATCCGTTCCGCTGAGGCAGCGAGCGCAGCGGATACAGTCGAGGTCGAACTCTCCGCGCACCCCCAGGTCGCAGTGCTCAAAGCGCCGCTTCGGGGCCAACCTCTGCAGCAGGGCGATCTTGTTGCCCAACGCCAGGAAGGCCCCCATGGGGCAGAAGTAGCGGCACCAAAAGCGCACGTAGAAGAGCGACCCCAGCACCACCAGGATCACCAGGACCAGTATCCAGCCCGCCAGGCGACCGCCAAAGGCGTGCTGCATGGGGTCGAAGGAGGCCCAGGTCACGTCACCGCTGACCCAGACCGCGATCAGGACGAAGGCGAGCAGCAGGAACTTGAGCCAGCGCGCGCGCTGATCCAGCCTCCGGTCCGGGTAGGTGCGAAGGCCGAGAAGCCACCCCAGTCTCGAGGCAAGCTCCTGCAGGGCGCCGAACGGGCAGAGGTAGCCGCACCAGACCTGTCCGAAGAGGATCGAGGCAACTCCGATGAATCCGAGCAGCAGCCAGCGCTGGGGGTTCTCCCAGGGGGACGCGGCATGGCCGAGGCTCAGGTTGACCAGGTCGATCTCCGTGATCGGGGTGTTCAGCCAGATTCCCAGCACTCCCAGACTGGCTGCCTGGAACAGCAGACGCGCCCGCTCGCTGCCCGAGAAGTAGACGGGAAAGAAGGCCAGCAGCAGGGCGAGTGTTGCCCAGAAAGCCACATCCAGCCGCTGCTTCGGCGCCGATGCCGGCGCCGGCATCGGCTTGCCGAAGGCCGCCTCGGTCGCCCGGCGTGCACTGCGGTTGACGGCCTCCAGCACCGCCCGGCTGGTGACCGTGGCCCCGCTCATGGCGTCTACCCGTTGTAAGGACAGGGGTCGGGTCGCCAGGTCGGCGCCGACGAGCGTGCTCAGCCACGACTCGATGTCGGCGATGTAGGAGGGGGTCTCCTTGGACTCCAGGTAGCTCAATCCCCGCAGCTTCCCCTCCCGATCGACCGACAGCAGGACGTTAATCGGGCCGGCGAAGCCCTTCACCTCGGGGGCTGTGGCCATGGTGGAAAGGGAAACCGTTTCCGTATTGCCTTCGCTCCCCTCGAGTCCGCGATAGTAGGGAAAGGGATCCTGCGTCAGCTCGAACTGCTTGGAGCCGCTGACCTTTTCCAGCCTGGCATCGTCGAACAGGACCCGCGGTCCAGGCTCCACGCCCCACTCCAGGAGCTGCCAGCCATAGACCAGCAGAACCGCGAAGATCAGGGACCAGCCGAGCCCCGACCAGGGAAATGACCTGAACGCCCGCTCGCCGCTCGTGGCAATGACGTCCGGAGCAAATCGAGCAAAGAGCAGCGGCACCAGGGCCAGGAGCGAGAGCACCGCCAGGACCCGGCAGGTCGCCTCCACACCCAGCAGGGGCACCATCAGGGCGCCGGTTACCAGCCCCCCGATCGCCCCGCCGAGATTGTCCGCCGCCAGGGCGATGCCGCCGCTCTGCACGACCTCTCCCAGGTCCCGGTGCGCTAGATGGACGCTCAGGGGAAAGCCCAGGCCCGTTAGCAGTCCGGCCACCAGGGCCAGGCCCGGATAGCCCGCCTCCTGCACCGCGGGGACGGCGACACCGAGGGAGCTCAAAGCGGGCGGAAGCAGGGCTAGGCCACCGGCGACGAGCAACATGACCAAGGTCAGGGCCATCACGGGCGGCGCCCTCCTTGCCAGCCAGGTGCCGCCACCCGCCCCCAGGGCGAGGCCCGTCATGAAGAGGCCGTTGAGCAGGGCCACCCGTTCGAACATGAAGCCGACCTGGGACTGGTAGCCGAACAACACTGCCAGCTCCGCCGCCATCGCAATGGCGCCGAGCATCAGGAGCACAAAGGTGGCCGCACGGCGTTGGAGCGCCGGCCGCTGGAATCCCTCCATCGCCGAGCGCAGCAGCCACAGGCACACGATCAGGAACGGGGGCAGCAGGTAGGGCCAGGGCCCCATTTCCCGAACCCTCTGGAGCCAGTCCACGAAGCCGGAGGCACTGAGCTTGCCCCAGAGGACCATGTTCAGGTAGTAGGTCACCGGCCGCTCGTCCGTGTTGATCTCGGCATTACCCTGCTCTGCGGCCTCTTCGAGGCGATCCCGGACGTAGGAGATCTCCTCCGCCGGCAAGAGGCTGTAGAAGGAGGCGGCCGGGAAGCGGTGCTCGTCGAGGGGTAGCGCCAGATAGCGCCGCTCCAGCTCCACCGGCTCCTCGCTGACCCGATCCGGGGCCGGGGACGCGCAGAAGACCTGGACGTCCCCCGGCTCGATTGCGATGTTGGGAAAGACCTGCCCCAGGGTGCGGTAGACCGACCCCGTGTAGCTCCCGACTTCCTTGCCCAGGTAGTTGGAGGCCCCGCTGACCTGGGTGCAGAAGACCCCGTCCGGCGAAAGCAGCTCTCGTACCCGCTGGTAGAAGTCGCGGGTGAAGTATCGGTTGCTGTAGGCGCTGGAGGGTGCCGCGCTCAGCACCAGCACCAGGTCGTAGCGCGCGTCTGCGCCCGCCTGGTTGACGTAGCGCCGCCCGTCCTCGAAGTGCAGTGCAAGACGCGGGTCCTTCAGTGCCTGTCGGCTCTCCTTCGTCAGGAAGGGCCGAACCTCCTCGAAGGCCCGGCGGTCCTCCTCCACGACATCGATCTTCTTTACCGGGTAGCGCAGCAGCTCCGCGGGCAGGCCCCCGGCAAAGCCGCCGAAGATCAGGACCCGCTCGGGTCCGTCCGCCTCGGCCGCGAAGAAGGCCGCCTCGCGCTCGACCTCCCGGGGCAGGGGAAAGCTGTCCCGGATCTGGCCGTCGGCGACCACCGAGTACTGATCGCCGAGCCGGCCCACCTCCACATGCCCGTAGCGGGTGTCCACCGCATCCACCAGCTGAAGACCGGGCTGGAGGGTCCCGAAGCGCAGCTCCTCCAGTGCCCGATCCAGCCGCGGTGCAACAGGACCCATTACCAGCACGAGCCCGAGGACCCCGAGCACCAGCCCGATCCAGCCCTGGCGAATCGGCCGCTCGTAGAGCCACCAGGCCGTCAGGCCCAGCGCCAGGGTCAAGAGCCCCAGGGTCTCGACCGTCCCCAGCCAGCGCAGGAGCACGAAGGTGAAGATCACCCCTCCCGCCAGGGCCCCCAGGGCATCGGCCACGTAGAGCCAGGAGACCAGCCCGACGGCCGCACCGGTACTGTCGTCATCGATGGCATTCCGAACCGCCTTGAAGGCGAGCGGGAAGGCGACTCCGAAAATCAGCCCGCTGAAACTGGTGACCAGAAACAGGGACAGGAAGAGCTCGCCCAGGGGAACGAACTCGCTCGAGGATACGGTAAGGAACAGCCGCGCAGAGCGCAGGGCCAGGATCTGCAGGGCCAGCGCGAGGGGGAGGAGGAGCAGCAGCCTGCGCAGGCTCGGCAAGGGCTCGCGGACCCAGTCCCGCCGGCGCAGCCGGATCACCAGCAGGGTTCCGGCCGCCAACCAGAACAGCCAGCTCCCGTAGAAGGCCCCGAGACTGACCTCGTTGCCGTAGAAAACCACCAGCCCCTCGCGGATCAGCATCGCCTGCAAAATCTGCGAGTAGGCGCCTAGAATCAGGATCGCGAAGAAGATACGGTGTCTGAGAAGCACGAAGAGTCGTCCCACCGAAGCTGACGAAAGCACCCGTTAGACCACATTTGCTTCCTTTTTTCCAAGAGTGTCACTGATCGACGACATCGCGGAACGGCACATCCTCGAGGCGATGGAGCGGGGCGAGCTCGACGACCTTCCCGGCACCGGCAAGCCCCTCACCCTCGACGATCACCGCATGGTCCCGGAAGAGCTGCGCGCCGGTTACAGACTGCTGAAGAACGCCGGCTACCTGCCGCCGGAGGTAGAATCCCTGCGGGAGATCCGCGACCTGCGGGCCATCCTCGCGAAGGTCGTCGATTCGCCGGAGAGAGACCTGCGGGTACGGCGCCTGCGGCTGCTCGAGGCGCGTCTGGCGGAGGGCCGCGGCCGGGGCCTCGCCGCAGCCGTGCAGCAGCAATACCGCGAGCAGTTGCTGGTATCCCTCGGGAAAGCAGATCCCGACCCGGTATCCCACAAACCCGCGCGCTTAGGCCCGGATGAGACGATATGAAGGTGAAGAAGCGCTCCGCCGGCGTCGTGGTAACCCGCCGGATCGATGGCGAGAGGCGCTACCTGCTCCTGCGCTGCTACAACTACTGGGACTTCCCCAAGGGAGAGATCGAGCAGGGTGAAGATCCGCTTCAAGCCGCGCGTCGGGAGTCGGAGGAGGAGACCGACCTGACGGACCTGCGGTTCCTGTGGGGCGAGGTCTACACGGAGACCCCGGTCTATGCGAAGGGAAAGGTGGCACGCTACTACCTCGCCGAATCCCCCGCCGGCGAAGTCAGTCTCCCCGTCAGCCCCGAGCTGGGTACCCCCGAGCACCACGAATTCCGCTGGGTGAGCTACGAGGACGCCCGCTCCCTGGTGAACGAGCGCATCGCGGCCGTCCTCGATTGGGCACGGGGGCGAGTCTCCGGGTAACATCTCCCGCAAACGCCCACGAGCCTTGGATGCTGCCATGTCCAGTGAAACCCCGGAAGAGTCCGGCGAGATCTCCGAGCCCGACCTGACGCCGGTGGAGGCGCGGGTGCTCGGCTGCTTGATGGAGAAGCAGCGGACCACCCCGGACGTCTATCCCCTCACCCTCAACGCCCTGGTCCAGGCGTGCAACCAAAAGACCAGCCGCAGCCCGGTGATGCGCCTGGAGGCCGGCGAGGTCGGGCATACGGTGAACCGGCTGCGGGACCGGGGCCTGATCCACGCCAGCTTCACCGGGCGCACCGAGCGCTACGACCACAAGATGGTCTCCACCTACCGGCTCGACCGGGAGAAGCAGGCACTACTGTGCGCCCTCATGCTGCGCGGCCCGCAAACCGAGGGCGAGCTGCGCACCAACGCGGGGCGCATGGCGGAGTTTGCAAGCCTGCAGGCGGTAGCGGAAAGCCTCGCCGATTTGGCGGACCGCGACCCTCCCCTGGTCACCAGACTGCCGCGTCTGCCCGGCAAGCGCGAAGAGCGCTTTGGCCATCTTCTCTGTGGCGAGGTCGAGCAACCGGAGCCCACCGCCGCTGCCGCTGCAATCCCCAGGGATGTTGGTGATGATCGGGTCGCGGTCCTCGAGGCGCAGATCCAAACAATGCGTGAAGAGATCGATCTGCTTTGGGAGCTGACGGGCCTCGTGGACAAGCGGTCGGAAAGAGATTGACCCCTCGGAGAGAGCGAACGGGGCGGTGCTTAAGCGGTAGGTCCGCAACCCGTTGCCGACGCAGGCATAGGCGATAGGGCGGCCCACCTAATTTCTTCACTCCGCCTCTTGGGCAAGGCGCAGCTCGTCGATAACCGCCCCCTCTGCCCTCCGTTCAGGATCAATCCGGGGTCGGCGGCCATGGTAGACTCAGGCCAACACCATCGCGAGCCGTAGCGAGCTGTAATGGCCAAATTCTACAACCGACTGACCCCGGAGCTGCAGCGCTTTCTGTCCGAGCAGTTGGTCTTCTTCACCGCCACGGCACCGATCGAAGGCCGTATCAATCTCTCACCCCGCGGAATGGATACGCTGCGCTGTCTGGACGAGTGCACGGTGGCTTACCTGGACCTCACCGGCAGCGGCAACGAGACCGCCGCCCACCTGCGCCTGAACAGGCGCATGACCATCATGTGCTGCAGCTTCTCCGAGCAACCTCTGATCCTTCGCCTGTACGGCAAGGGGCGGGTCGCCGGACCCGGCACCGCGGACTGGGAGGCGCTCCGTCCCAGCTTTCCGGCCATCCCAGGCGTACGGCAGATCGTGATCCTGGATATCGAATCCGCCCAAACCTCCTGCGGCTTCGGGGTCCCCGTCTTCGATGCCGGTAGGGAAAGAACAAAGCTGGTGGAATGGGCGCAACGCAAAGGCGAAGCGGGTCTCGCCGACTATCGGCGTGAGCACAACCGAGTCAGTATCGATGGTCTCGATACCGGTCTGGTGGTCGATGAATCCGACATCAGATAAGCCAGATCATCCTGGGTGGCATCTCCACAGGGGACTTGCATTTTCCAAGGCGGCCTGTCGCTGGAAATGCAATCGGACTGCCCCGATGTTGATGCGTACCCTTTTCTCGGTAATGCTGTTTTTCGGCAGCGGAGCATCCCTCGCGGAAGATCGTTCCACCCTTGTCGGAGGTGTCGGAGTGGGAAATCTCAGCCTATTGCAGAAGCTCGATCACCCCGCCGTGAATTCGGCCATCTTCTTCCCGCGTCCGGATCCGGGTCTTCCAGCACCGCCTGGAAGCGAGGACCTGACCATAGCCGTCGGAGATGGCATCACTCTGGCTGCCCGCTACTATCCGTCCAACCCGTCGCTCCCGACCATCCTGCACTTTCACGGCAACGGCGAGATCGTCGCCGATTACGATGGCTTGGCACCGGTCTTCCACTCGGTCGGTGCATCCCTCGTCTCCGTCGATTACCGGGGTTACGGGCGCAGCACCGGCTCACCTTCGGCCCGCGCTCTCGTGGAGGATGCGCCTATTATCTTGGATCAGGTCATCGGATTCCTCGCAGAGCACGGCCATAAGGGACCCTTGGTGGTCATGGGCCGCAGCCTCGGCAGCGCACCGGCCATCGAGCTCGCCGCGACGCGCGGTGATGACATCGCCGGCCTCATCATAGAGAGCGGATTCGCCCAGACACCGCCCTTGCTCGCCCTGTTCGGGATCTCCCCCGAATCCCTCGGCTTGGCGAACATGTCGGGAATGGATAACGAAGACAAGATGGTAAACGTGCGGATACCCCTGCTCGTGCTGCATGCCGAAGGCGATACCCTGCTTCCTCCCTGGAACGGGCGGAAAATCTACGAGCACGCGGCATCGCCCGACAAGCGCTTGGTGATGATCCCGAACGCGGACCACAACAGCATCATGGCATTCGGCGGACAGCTGTATTGGGGGGGCATCGGAGAGTTTCTACAGGCACTCGGGAAATAAGGCGATTTCTCGAAAAAAAAGAAAGAATCGGAGAGAGTGAAGCCCCGACCCGACTCGATGGTAAGATTGCCCGCCACGCGACCCGGAAAAGGCTGTCTGTCCACTACGCCACGGTGGATGCCCCGGCTCGGTGTCTTCGGGTCCAAGCCCCTTGCGACTTTGAGATTTTCGACTGGCGGGACCTGCAAACATCCCTGAAAACTGGCTGTGCTTTTTTCAATCGGGGGAAACCGAAACATGTTGGTACGAAAAAATCTGTCTGCAATCTGCATGGGAGCGGCCCTGCTGGTTTGCTTCCTCTCGGCTTCGGCGGAAGACGAAGCCCAAGGCGAGGACCTGAGCGGTATCAAGCAAGAGATCGAGGCCCTGAAGGCTGGCCAGCAACAAATCGGAAAAGACGTCTCGGCGATCAAACAGATACTGGAGAAGCTGAACGAGCCGCGAAAACGCCCGGAGCCCATCCAGGACATCGATGTGGCGATGGACGTATCGAAAGCCCCCTTCCAAGGCGATGCAGATGCCCCACTGGTCCTGATCGAAATGACCGACTTCCAATGTCCCTATTGCGGGCGACACGTAAAGATGGTGATGCCGCAGATATCCAAGAACTACATCGATACCGGCAAGGTCAAGTACGTCGTGCGCGACTTCCCGTTGCCGTTCCATCAAAACGCAGAAAAGGCGGCGGAGGCGGCACACTGCGCCGATCGCCAGGGCAAGTACTGGGAAATGCATGACCTCCTGTTCAAGAATCAAAGGTCCCTCGACAAGGAGCATCTGATCGAATATGCAAAGGAGATCGGCTTGAATCAGGATGCATTCAAGACGTGTCTGGAAAAGGGAGAAACCGCCCAGGAGGTCAAGATGGGCCAGGCCGATGGGAGGAAGGCAGGCGTCACCGGAACACCATCCCTCTTTCTCGGCAGGATCCAGGAGGACGGCAAGGTAAGGCTCACCAAGCGCATCACCGGAGCGCAGCCCTACCCCGTGTTCCAGAAAGCGATCGACGACATGCTGGGCACGGATGGGGCGAAAAAGGAAGGCACGAAAGCGGAGGTGCCACCCGCGAAGCCCGAGCAGCAGGACAAGCCCGAGGCCGGAAACTGACGCCTTGGGTGGCGGGTCGCGGGGCCGATACAACACCGCGACCCGCCGTTCCCATTCCTCACCGGTCCAGCCGAGGGGCGGCCCCTACATGCCCAGCACCCCGAGCCGCGAGCTCGAAACCTTTCCCAATCCGGGGCCCGGACGCGATTACACGATTCGCATCCGGGTCCCCGAGTTCACCTGCCTCTGTCCCAAGACCGGCCAGCCGGACTTCGCCGAGCTGACCCTGGAATATGTCCCTGAGGAGCTGTGCGTCGAGCTCAAGTCCCTGAAGCTGTACGTCTGGTCCTACCGCGACCAGGGTGCCTTCCACGAGGCGGTAACCAACTGCATCCTCGATGATCTGGTAGCCGCAATCTACCCCAGGTTCATGCGTCTTAGCGCCGACTTCAACGTGCGCGGGGGGATCTACACGCGGGTCGTAGCCGAGCATCGGGCGAGGGGCTGGCAACCGCCCTCCCCCGTCTCCCTGCCTTGATGCGCGGGCCGGCACCTTGGCCGAGCCCTGTTACATCGGGATCGATCTTGGCACCTCCGGCTGCCGGGCGGCAGCGATCGACCGGGAGCGCCGCATCCTCGCCGAGGCCCGCACCGCCTTGCCGGAGCCGGTGCGCTGGGGCAACGGGGAGGTAGAGCAGGACCCGCTGATCTGGAGGGACGCACTCTTCCGCGTCCTGCGCGAGCTGACTGGCCAGCTCGTTTCCTTCGACCCGCGGGCACTGTGCGTCGACGGGACCTCCTCCACCCTGCTCCTGTGCGGCCCGGATGGATCCCCCCTGGGACCGGCGCTCATGTATAACGACAGCCGCAGCCGGGCCGAAGCGGAGGAGATCGCCAGCGTCGCGCCCTCGGCGAGCGCCGCACGCGGTGCCGGCTCCAGCCTCGCCAAGCTGCTGCATCTGAAGCGTGTTCTAGAGCCGGCCCGCGGCGCCCTCGCCCTGCACCAGGCGGACTGGATCCTCGGCTGTCTTAGCGGCCGCTTCGGTGTGAGCGATTGGAACAACTGCCTCAAGCTCGGCGTCGACCCGCAGACCGGGGCTTGGCCCCATTGGTTGGAGCACCTCAGACTGGAGCCGGTCGCGTTACCACAGGTGGTGGCACCGGGAGCCGCCCTGGGCCGGGTGAGCCCCGAGGCGAGCCGGGCGACCGGACTGCCCGATTCGACGCTGGTCTTGGCGGGAACGACCGACAGCACGGCCGCCGTGGTCGCCACCGGTGCCCACGGGATGGGTGAGGCGATCACCTGCCTCGGGAGCACACTGGTGCTCAAGATCGTCGGACCAGCGCCGGTAGCAGCGCCAGATTACGGGGTCTACAGCCACCGTTTCGGCGACAGCTGGCTGATCGGCGGGGCATCGAACAGCGGCGGGGCCGTGCTGCGGCAATACTTCGACGATGCGCGCATCCGGCAGCTGAGCAAAGCCCTGCGGCCGAACCTGCCCACCGGCCTGGACTACTATCCATTGCCCGCCCCCGGCGAGCGCTTTCCCTTCAACGTAACCGAGCTCGAGCCCCGCATGAGCCCGCGACCTGCCGACGACACTCGTTTCCTCCAGGGACTCTTAGAGGGAATCGCCGCCATCGAGGCCGCCGGATATCGCCGCCTGGAGGAGCTGGGAGCCCCCCCGCCGCGCCGGGTTCTGACCACCGGAGGCGGCGCGAAGAACACCAACTGGGCCCGAATCCGGGAAAGGCTACTGGGCGTTCCCGTAACTGCGGCCAAACACCAGGAGGCGGCCTACGGGGCCGCGATCATCGCCCTGAATGGCGGCATCCCCGTTTGACTATGGCTTTGGCGATGGCCGACTTGATAGTATGCGGGCCTCAAAGGAAGTGGGGCGGACGAGCCTCACGCACCCGTCTCTCCAGCCCGAGGAACGGCTGATATGTCCACCGAATTCGATCTTCAACGCATCCGCATCGCGATCGTCGGCCTCGGCTACGTAGGGCTGCCGCTGGCGGTCGAGCTCGGCAAGCGTTATCCGACGGTAGGCTTCGATCTGGATCGGATCCGCATCGCGGAGCTGCGTACGGGCAAGGATCGCTCGCTCGAGGTGGAGCCGCACGAGCTGGCGGCGGTCGAGCGGTTGACCTATACGGACAGCCCGGACGGAATCGCCGACTGCAACTTCTTCATCGTTACGGTCCCCACGCCGGTGAATGCCCACAAGGAGCCGGACCTGCACCCCCTGGAAGGAGCCAGCCGAACGATCGGCACCGTCCTGAAGGAAGGAGACATCGTCGTCTACGAGTCGACGGTCTATCCGGGTGCTACGGAGGAGGTCTGCGTCCCCATCCTGGAGCAGGTGTCCGGCCTGACGCTCGACCGGGATTTCTTCGTCGGCTACAGCCCGGAGCGCATCAATCCCGGCGACAAGGAGCACCGGCTGATCAATATCACCAAGGTCACCTCAGGCTCCACCCCGGAGGCGGCCGACTTCATCGACACCCTCTACCGCAGCATCATCCCCGCCGGCACCCACAAGGCCAGCAGCATCCGCGTCGCCGAGGCGGCAAAGGTCATCGAGAACACCCAGCGCGACGTCAACATCGCCCTGATCAACGAGCTCGCCCTCATCTTCGATCGGCTGGGAATCGACACCCAGGAAGTGCTCGAGGCGGCGGGCAGCAAGTGGAACTTCCTGCCCTTCCGCCCTGGTCTGGTCGGTGGGCATTGCATCGGTGTCGATCCCTACTACCTGACCCACAAGGCACAGGCCGTCGGCTACCATCCCGAGATCATCCTCGCCGGCCGCCGCCTCAACGACAGCATGGGCGCCTACGTCGTCGGGCGTGTCATCAAGCTCATGACCCGGAGCAATCTCCTGGCACCGGACAGCCGGGTTCTGGTGCTCGGACTGGCGTTCAAGGAAAACTGCCCGGATCTGCGCAACACACGGGTGGTCGATATCCTCGCCGAGCTGAAAGACTACGGCCTCGCCGCCGATGTCTACGACCCCTGGGTGGAACCCAAGGAAGCACAGCAGGAATATGGCATCACGCAGATCGGCGAGCCACAGCCAGGGAGCTACGACGCCATCATCCTTGCCGTGGCCCACCGCCAGTTCCGGGAGATGGGGGTCGAGGCGCTGCGCGCGCTGGGCAAACCCGGCGCCGTGCTCTTCGACGTCAAGCATGCACTCCCGGCAAACGCCGTGGACGGCAGATTGTAGGACACCGTCCACATGCAGCACACCAAGCGGGACGGGACGATCACCGCATCATTGCGAGACAAATCATGAAGATTCTGGTAACCGGCAGCGCCGGCTTCATTGGCTCCGCACTCTCCCTGCGCCTGCTCGAGCGCAGCGACGAGGTCGTCGGCGTCGACAACCTCAACGACTACTATGACGTGGAGCTGAAGCGGGCCCGGCTCGCGCGCACCCTGGCCTACGACGGCTACACGGATCTGCGCCTCGACATCCACGACCGGGCTGCGGTAGCAGCAGCCTTTGCCGAGCGCCGGCCGCAACGGGTCGTCAATCTCGCCGCCCAGGCCGGGGTCCGCTACTCCATCGAAAACCCCATGGCCTACGTGGACACCAACCTGACCGGCTTCGCCAACATCCTGGAGAGCTGCCGCCACCACGGCGTCGAGCACTTGGTGTACGCCTCGAGCAGCTCAGTCTACGGCGCCAACACCAGCATGCCCTTTTCGGTCCACCACAACGTGGATCACCCCCTGAGCCTGTACGCCGCCAGCAAGAAGGCGAACGAGCTGATGGCCCACACCTACAGCCACCTGTACCGTCTTCCCACCACGGGGCTGCGTTTCTTCACCGTCTACGGTCCCTGGGGCCGTCCGGACATGGCACTGTTCAAGTTCACCCGCGCCATCCTCGCCGGCGAGCCCATCCCCGTCTTCAACTACGGGAAGCACCGCCGGGATTTCACCTACATCGACGACATCGTCGAGGGTGTCATCCGAGTCCTGGACCGCATCCCCGAGCCCGACCCGGCCTGGAACGGGGAGACGCCGGATTCGGCGACGAGCTCGGCGCCCTACCGGCTCTACAACATCGGCAACCAGCACCCGGTGGAGCTGATGGACTACATCGATGTGCTCGAGCGTTGTCTCGGGAAAAAGGCGAAGAAAGAGCTACTGCCCCTGCAACCGGGGGACGTGCCCGATACCTACGCGGACGTGGAGGATCTGGTCAGGGACACGGGGTACCGGCCGGATACGACGGTCGAGGTCGGGGTGTCCCGCTTCGTCGACTGGTATCGTTCCTATTATGGGGATACGGCCAGATTTTAGGGTTCAGTCCTTTGTCACCAGGTACCACGAGAACCTCCAGCGCAGCAGCACCCGTAGCAGCCAGTCCAGCGCAAATCCGAGGAAGGTGATCCACATCACGTAGGGCAGGATCACGTCCATGGCGAGGTAGCGACGTACCAGGAAGATCCGGTAGCCCAGACCCTCGCTGGAGGCGATAGCCTCGGCGGCGATCAGAAAGAGCCAGGCCGCCCCCAGCGAGAGGCGGAGGGTATCGATGAGCCTGGGCAGGACCTGGGGCAGCACGATGCGGTAGAGGATGTCGAGCTGGCCGGCGCCCAGGGTCAGGGCCTTGGTGATCTGCTCCCCGGGCAGCTTGCGGGTGGCGAGATAGATGTCCCGGGTAATCATGGGAAAGGTGCCCAGGAAGATGAGGCTCACC
The DNA here is from genome assembly GCA_964471705.1 of uncultured Chromatiaceae bacterium. GTDB lineage: Bacteria > Pseudomonadota > Gammaproteobacteria > Chromatiales > Chromatiaceae > Thiosymbion. The sequence continues at coordinate 31,445 of CAYYHR010000004.1, read as the reverse complement.
TTCGCCAGCTCGTCCACGCCGAGGGCGATGAACAGGATCGGCAGAATGGCAAGCGGCGGGACCATGGAGATGAAGGTAATGAAGGGATGGATGCCGGCGCTCATGCCCGGGAAAAGGCCCATGTTGATCCCAACCAGTAGGCCGGCCGCCGCCGCAAGGGCGACACCGGTGAGCAGGCGTCCCAGGCTCGCCTTGGTATCCTCCAGCATCAAATAATGGCCGCTGCGCTTGTCCTCCGTGAAGGCCATACGGTCGACGGCGTGCGCCATCTGGGTAAAGCCGGGCAGCACCTTGTCGCTGGGGTTCTCCCGGTGGCGGACGTCGGAGGCGATCAGATAGGCCCCGAGCACCAGGGCAAAGGGCAGGACGGCCAGCACCCAGGCGAGCAGCTGACCGGGTCTGGCGTGGATGCCCCAGATGCGCGGGGCCTTGGTGCTCACCGGGGGCTCACTGGCCGGTCGCAGCCGCCGCCATATAATCGGCGTTGAAGCGCAGCTTCACGTTCTTCGCGTCACCCGCGATCGTGCCATTCGGGTACGCGATTCCAACGAAATCCGGGGACTGGGCGCCCTCGCCGAACAGGCCCTTTTCGAAGGAGAAGTTGCGCACATAGTCCATGGTCTCCCCGAGCTTGGGGCTGCGGGCGAAATCGGCCGCCTTGGCCGGGTCGTAGAACATGGCGGTGGTGCGCAGCTGGGCCTTGAATTCGGGCACCGTGGCGCCCGCCGCCGCGGCCATGTACTCGATGGCCTCCTTGGCGGCATTGTCGCTTCCGGACATGATGGCCATGGTCTCGTACCAGGCCCCGACCAGGGCCTTCTTCAGACTATCGGGGGCGTCGGTCTTGACCACCATCAGGTCGATGATCTCACCGGGGATCTTGGAGGAGTCGAACACCATCTCGGCGCCCTTGACGTTGCGCACCTGCTGCAGGGGCGGGTTCCAGGTGACCACGGCGCCATCGGGCTCCGCGGCGAAGACGGCGGCGATGTCCGCATCGCTGGTGTTGACCAGCTTCACATCCTTCTCGGACATTCCGTTCATGCCGAGCGCCCGGGCCAGCAGGTAATGGGAAACGGACAGCTCCACCAGGTTGATGGTGCGGCCCTTCAGGTCCTTCACGCTCTTGCCGTTCTTCATGACGATCCCGTCGTTGCCGTTGGAGAAGTCGCCGACGATGAGGGCGGTGCTGTCAACTCCACCGACGGCGGGAATGGTCAGGGCGTCCATGTTGGTCATGGCGCAGGCGTCGAATTGGCCGGAGGTGTAGAGATTGATGGACTCGATGTAGTCGTTGACCAGGGTCAGGTCGATCTCGATGCCTTCCTTGTCGGCCCATTTCTTCAGGATGCCGGCGTGGTCCGCGTAGCCCCAGGGCTCCCAGCCGGTGTAGTGGGACCAGGCCACCCGGTAGTGCTCCGCGGCCTGGGCCGCACCGCTCAGCCCCAGCAGGGCGACGATCAGCAGGGAAAGGGTCCGCTTCATGGTCGTGTCTCCTCGGTTAACTCGAAATTGAGCCTTTATCTTCCCCGGGAATTAACCTTGGCGTTCTTGGCGCCTCGGCGGTTCAATCAGTCTTTCCGGGTCAGTCGATGATCTCGATGGGGAAATCCTTGGCCACATGCTCGGCCTGCTCGACCTTGGCGATGGCCTCGTTGGACTCGGCGGCCATCTTGTCCATCTGCAGGATACGCTCGGCCATCTTGGGCAGGGCCTCCTGCCGGTACCGCGAGATATCGTCCAGGGCGGTCCGGACGTCCTCGAAGGCCCGCTTCAGGGCATCGATATCGATCTGGGTGGCACTTGCCTGCTTGTGGATGGCAGCGCCCTGGGTCTTGAGCCGCTCGGCGGTGCCGGCGATGAGATTGGAGGTCGTGCTCGTCAGGGCCTGCACCTTCTCCAGGACGATCCGCTGATTGGCCAGGGCGAGGGCCAGGGTCACCGCTACCTGCAGGGCACTCACGGTGACGTTGCGGGCCCGGTTGACGCCCCGGATCAGCTCCTTGTTGTTACGAATGATCATCTCGATCGTCAGGAAGCCCTGCTGGTTGACCAGGAGCTGTTGCTGCAGGTCCTGGATACGCTGGCGCAGAGGGAACAGGAGCTCCTCCTGGATGAACTCGTAGCGGGGATCGGACGCCGGGATCTCGGTCTGCAGCCTGTCCACCAGCCCGGCATCGATGAGCTGGCCCAGCTTTACCGCCCGCTCCAGCTTGTGGGTCAGCTCGCGCATCAGCTTCTGGTCGTCCACCAAGGTGATGTTGTCGCGCTTGAGCTGCTCCTGGCCGTCCTCGACGGAGCGGATGATGGCATCGATCACGGTCGAGGCGCTCTCGTAGCGGGAGAAGTAGCGCTTGAGCGGCGTGCCCACCCCGGGAATGCGGCCCAGCAGGCGGGTAAACCAGCCGGCCTCCAGGTCGTACTTGCCCGGATCGAGCTCTTCGACCTTGACCTTGAGGTCCACCAGTGCGTTGGCGACCTCGCCCCCGTCCTCGCTGCGCTCGTAGAGCTTGGCAACCGGCTGCTTGAGCATCTGGCTACGATGGGCGGCCTCCCTCTGGAGCCGGGAGCCCATGGCCTCGATGGCGGCCTTGGTCCGGTTCCGGGCGTCGACGTCCGTGACCGAGGTGTCGAGGATCCGTGCCACCAGGTCATCGGCCTGCCGGGCCAGCTCCGGATCGGCCTGGGCATCCGCCTGAACGGCCGCCGGCTCGGCGACCTCCAGCTCCTTGCGAAGCTGCTGCTCTTCGGCAAAGGCCAGCGTTTGATTATTGCCGCTCATCGTTCCCTTCTCCCATTACTTGGCTATTGGCCTTTTTGTTTGTAGTGAAATCATCGTCCTATGCCGCGCTTCTGCGGGCGACATGCTCATGAAGAAACTCCGGCGCGAAGTCGGCACCGTTACTCCACGACAAAGTATGACCTTCCAGGGTAAAAGACCGAAAAAAGGAAACATCCTTCAGTGGCTCGAATACTTCGCCGTACAATTCATGCGCCAGGTCGACCTCGCCCTGGACACCATCATTGAACGACAGCCATACCTTGTAATCACCGATGTATCGTGCTTCTTCGACGTGTAGGAACATGCGAATAACAATTCCAAGGAATCGGCTGATTTCAGGCATTGAATTCCGTTACATATTCTCGCGCGACAGCTGAAGCGAGGACGACCAGTCTGTAATGGTGAACCATTTCAATCCTGTTCGCCACCGCCCCCGATGTTGTAATCCGGCGCCCGCCGAGCCAGCTCCGCCAGCTCCCGCATGGCGGTCTCCAGGTCGGTTGCGGCGTGGCCTTGCACCGTGTCCATGGCGGCGATGGCCGCCATGGTGGAGTCGATCTGGGTCATGGCCCGCTCGTTCTGGGCGAGCCATTGGTCGACCTTGGCACGTTGGGCATCTTTCAGGGAAAGCCGCGCCTGCAGGCTTTCCAGCTCCTGGGTTTGGGAAGTGGACGGATCTCGGATGCGCTTCAGATCGCGGATGCGGGATTTGACGTAGTCCTCGTCGATTGCCTGGATGCTGGCCAGTGTATGTGCGATGCGCTGCAGATTATCCAGACCGGAAAGATAGACCTGCTCGGCCATCCCCAGGTAACGACCGTGGGTCAGCTCCGAGGGATCGAGCTTCTTGTCCAGCAGGGACTGAAAGGCCGCGAGCCTCTCGCCGAGCCGCCCGAGCTGTGCCAGGCCCTCCTTGGATTCGATCTCGCCGAGCTCCCGCTCCAGATCGCGTACCGTGCGGCTGCGCCGGTCGCTCAAGTCCCGGCGCAGGGCACGCAGATACTCGGAGGCGTGCCGGTCGCGACGCAGGAAATAGTCCACTGCCCAGCTGCCCAGCCCCACGGCGCCGCCGACCACCGCCGGTACGACGAAGAGGCTGGACGGGCCCAGGAGCAGGGCCGCGGCCGCGCCCAGGATGCCGATGGCCGCGGGGTAGAGCACATAGGGCTTCTGGACCGTAGTCGCCAGCACAGCCCGGGACACGGCGGCCTGGGATAGGTCCTGATGCCTTACGGAGGCTTTGCGGAGAGCCGGACGTTGCATGGCGGGCATCATCACTATTCACCACAGAGGCACAGAGAGCGCAGAGATCCCTACTCGAGATGCAGCATTGAAAAAATGAGCAACCATAGTTCCAACCGGTTTCGTCAATTCACCCGGCCACATCGAAAGAATACGGAAAGAAAGCTCCTCTGTGCCCTCCGTGTCTCTGTGGTAACGACGCTATCGTCAAAGGCTCAGAGGTTCTCCGCCGCCAGGGTGACTTCGACCCGAGGCAGCCGGTAGCCGTAGGCCCGGTCGGACTCCCCCGGCAGGCGCGGCAGCGGCCGGGAGGAGCCGTAGCCGATGATGCGCATCCGATTCGGGTCGATGCCGTAGGTGACCGTCAAGTAGCGGGCGACGGCGTCGGCCCGCTCCTGGGAGAGCTGGAGATTGGCCCGGGGGTCGCCGGTGATGCCGCTGTGTCCCTTCACCAAGATGCGGAAGTTCGGGTAATAGGCCAGTCGCTCGGCGAGGCGGTCGAGCTCCAGCTTACCCTCGTAGGCGAGGTCGGAAGTTCCCCGCCTGAAACCGATGGGCTCCATCTTCAGACTGCCGATCTCCTTCAGCTGTGCCCAGCCCGCATCGTCCAGGGGCTGGAAGCGGTGCCCCCGATCGCCACCGCCGGCCGTCGCGCCCAGGCGCTTCGAGAGGTCCGCCACGAACTGGCGGTTGGTGATGCGATAGGGGTCGCCGTCAGGCAGGGGATCGCCGGCCAGGTCGCCACTGTCCGTCAGGATCCGGATGGCGCCCCGGATGGAATCCACCAACCCCTCGTCGGCGAAGGGACCCCCGCCGGAGGTCCCGAGCCAGACCGCCGCGTTCTCGCCCAGAGTCGTCCAGGACACGCCGCGCAGCATGGTGCCCACCTGCTCGCGGCTCAGACCGGTGGATTGCATCACGTCCTCCTCCAGCTCCTGCGGATTGTCCCGGTAGAGCTTGAGGGTCTGGAAGTAGCTGTCCAGCAGGGCGGCGACCGCCTCCGGGTGGTCGCGGGAGAAGCGTCGCCCCACCAGCAGGATGTCCACGATCAGGCGCTCGGTGTCCTCGGTGCCGATGAGCTTGACGACGTCCGGGCTGGCCAGCGCCCGGGAGACGTCCGGCTCCCAGAGGACGGCCGCTCCCACCTTGCCTTCCAGCAGCAACTTCAAGGCGGCGGTGGACCCGTCCGTCTCCACCCGCCAGGGCCCACGTCGGTCCCGCAGGAAGGGGATGTCGAAATGGGTGCGGATGGCGCGCAGCAGTTGCTCGCTGGGCGAGGCGGGGGTGAAGGCGATCTCGATGTCGCCCGCCTGCCGCAGCCCGTCCAGGTTGGCGGCGACCTCCTTGCGCGCCAGGATGGCATCACCGCCCTTGGACTCGTCGATCACGGCGATGATGGTACCGGGAAAGCCCAGCGGCGCCCCGGACAGCAGATAGGAGTCCACCGTGGCCACGGCAAACTGGGTCTTCCCGGACTTCAGGCGCTCGAAGCGCGCCGGATAGTCCGCGTTGTCGTTTTCGCAACGCAGGACCCAGCCGGCCTGGCGCATGCGCTTGGCCATGGGCTCGGAGCACAAGGGAAAGTAGCCGATCCAGTTGTCGGTGCCCACCACCAGGGTGCCCCGGGTCGCGCTCGCATCCGAGGTCTCGCGCTGTTGGGTATCCTGAAGGATGGGCAGCAGGTACCTGGCCCCGAGGATGCCGGCCAGACCCAGGACCAGGATCAGGCCCACCGCCTTGACATGGGGTGACATGGCGAGGGGCTCAGTCTTTGAACTTGCTCACATCGAACGCAGGAGCCTCGGCCAGCACCGCCTCCAGCCCCTTGCGCAGGGCCTCCGGGTTGTCCGCGGCGCGGTAATCGGTGCGCCCGGGCTGGTTCAGGGAATGGTCCTCCCCGATGCAGAAGCCGATGGTACTCACCAGGACGGGCGACTCCGCCAGCATCCGATCGACTACATCCGTCGGGTCCTCACCCTGGCTCGCGATGCCGTCGGTGACGACCACCAGGTGGTACTCCCCGTACCCGAGCTGGCGGCGCCCCTGCTCCTCCAGCTTGTCGTAGGCGAGAGCGATGGCCGAGCGCAAGGGCGTCCCGGAGCCCGCACGCACCTGGGCCACGGCCTGACCGAACGCCTGCCGGTTGTCGGTCCCGAGGGGCAGGAGCTCGCCGATTCCCCGCCGCTCGAAGACCGCCAGTCCCAGGTTGGCCGAGGCGGGTACGGAGGCGGCGAAGGATTTCAACGCCGTGCGGGCGGCATCGATCTTGGACTTGCCCGCCGAGCAGTCCACATCGTTCATGCTGCCCGAGCCGTCTAGCACCACGTAGTAGTTGGCGGCAAAGAGGTCGGCAGCGGGAGCAGCACCCTGTCCGGCATCCTTCAGGGAGGGCCAGCTGTTCTCCGCCCGCAGGGCGTAGGAGCTCGCGGGCGTGGCCTGCTTTTCGGAGCGCTCGGCGGGAGGGGCTCCGGGCTCCTCGAAGGCGACCAGGAGCCAGTACAGGACATAGGCCGCAATCGCGACCACGATGATCTTGCTCAGCGCGCTTCCCTTGGCGCTTCGTCTGGCTCGTCGTCTGGCCATTCCGTCACTCCCTTACAGCGGCCGGAACACCGACTCTTCGGCCTCGACCTGGATGACGCGGAACTCCACGCGCATGTTGTCACGCCACTCGCGCTCGCTCTTGGGGGCGCAGGGGTCGGTACCGCAAAGCCCGCTCTTTGGATCGGCGATACCGTGGCCCACCACCGCGAGCTGGGAAGGATCGAGACTGATTCCGGCTGACTTTGCGTGGGTGACGATGGCGTCGCGCACCGCCACCGCCCGTGACAGGCTCAGGTTCTTTGCCGACTGCTTGATCCGTCCGAGCACCAGCTCGGACTCGCCGGCCTGCTTCTTGCGCAGGTAGCCCATAGGATCGCTGTGGCCCTCGATGGTGATCAGGGCGCCACCGTAGGTGGAAGCCAGGTCGATCACCTTGTCGAAGGCATCCTTGTACAGGTCCACGGAGAAGCTGTTCTGATTAGGCTTGAAGAAGATCTCGAAGGAGAAGATCTCTCCCGCGGCCAGGGTGCCCTGTTGCTGACGACGGGCCACCACGGCGGCCACCTGCTCGCTATCGAAGCGCACCCCGGTCGTTGCCCCGGCGGTCAGGCCCTGTCCGAGCTTGGCATAGTCCCATTTGGTCTGCTCCAGCGAGACCGGTGCCTCGAGGAGGCCCATGGCGGTGAAGGAGCCCTGGATCTCGCGGGTCAGGCGCTGGAAGCTGCGCGGATAGTCCGGGTTGGCGAAGAAGTCCTGGTTGCCCTTGGGACCCACGAGCTCGGCGTCGGCGTAGAGCCCCTCTACGTCGCTCACCGCCTGGCGGCTGTCCAGCAGAATCTCCGCCGCTGCGCCCATGGCGTCGCGGTAGGCGGGGGATTGCTTGTCCGCCATCAGCCGCTTCAGCTGGTCCTGACCCTCCATCAGGCCCTTCACGAAGGTCTGTACCTGGTCCGAGTGGGCGGCGAAGTAATCGGCGCGCACCGCGTAGACGTCCGCGATGATGCGATTGGCGGTCTTGGTGGAGAGCAGCACCCGGGCACCGCGTACCGAGTCCTCCGCTCCCGTCCCGACGGTGCCGTTGGAGGTCAGCGCGAGGGCGTCCGGGGTGATGACGAAGGCTGCATCCACGTCCGGCTCGTGCAGGGCGGCCATGGGTGTATCGCCCGTGCCGGTCAGATCGGGCAGCCAGCGGATGGTCACGTCCTTGGGCGAGAGCCCTGCATCCGCCAGAATCTTGCTCAGATAGTCCACGTGAGGCCCATAGGCCTGCAGGGCGATGGTCTTGCCCTTCAAATCCTTGGCGCTGTGGATGCCCGGCTTGACCACCAGCGCATCGCCGCCCGCCGACCAGCTGAGCTGATAGATGACCACCGGGCGGGTGCGCGGATCGCGCGAGAGCAGGACCGCGGCCATGTTCAGCATGCCCATGGTGCCCCGCAGATAGGGCGACTTGCCCGACAGGTAGGAGGCCAGCTGCTGCGGGAACTTGTCCTCGCGCACCAGGCTCAGATCCAGACCCTTGGCCGCGAAATCACTCCCCTTGGCGGTGCGCTCGGCGTTGCCGTTGGCGAGGATGGTGGCGATGTCCGCCCCCCAGGTGATGATGGGGACCTGCAGGGTGCTGCCGCCCGCCACCTCTCCGACGGGCGTCGTCACGACCTTGTCGAGGGGCGGGGACTCGACGTAGCGGGGCTTTGCAGCGGCATCGACGGCGAGGCTCAGCGCGACGAGGGCGAAGGCGACCCGGCGAGCCAAATCGCAGAGGCTGGAGGGCATGGCATCGGCTCCTTCAGGTGAGGTGATGGGGCCCAGATCTCAGCCGGTCCTGGGGAATGGGCGCCACCCCATGTGCCCAGACGGCTGTTTCGACAACCTGCGGAGCCCGGCAAGCGACGCGGAATCCGCGGGATCTGCCGACCCCGTTCCGCGCATTCTAACCCGGAAGCGGGATCATGCCCGCTTCGAGCCATGAGTCAAGGACACCAGCGGATAGGTGCGTCGGTCAGCGCCTGTTCTGCGATTGCGTTTCCGAGCACACGATAGGCTTCCATCTGCGTCTCATCGAAGTACTGGTCGATGGTCGTCTCGTCCGGAAACGCCGGATGCGTCCTGCAGTAGCTGCAGACGTCAGCCGGTAGCCCCTGCGGAAGTGTAGTCTTGATATAGACCAGCTGACCCGTTCTACCGCCGGCATAGTGAATATCGGCAACCAGGTAACCCCTGGCCGCATGACGCAAGCTGTCGTCGCCGTTTCTGCCATAGCTCAGTGCCGCCAAGTCGGCATCCGAGATGTCTATCCTGACACCGAAGTCCACCCTTGCGCGCTCCATGAGGCTGCCCAGGCTCTCGAATACGGAGCTCGGGTCCTCCTCGCCGTCGCAGCAGAGGATGAGCCGACATCTGCGTCGCAGCAGCTCGTACATCGCCAGATTCTCGAAATGCCCGCCGTCCGAAAGCTGAATGAATCGGGATTTTTCGTTGATCTTGCTGCGCCGCAAGCTGCCCCAGAAGCCCGGTCTGAAATAACTCGGAACTACCGACTGGTTTCGACAATGATCCGGGTTCGGATTCGTCGTCCAATAACCCAGGCGCAGATTGAACATGTTCATGAGAATCGAGACGATGTGATACGTCGTCAGACCCTTACCCGCCACGCCCGAATCGGGGTTAGCCGCGGCACCCGAAATCGCTACCGCTGTCGGCAAGGTGATACTGCCGTTCGCAAATTCCCGCGTGCGTCGCCAGCCGGTGGCGTTGCTGCCCGAGTACAGCGGGCTGATGATGAAGTTGTCCCCGCCTCGACCGCGGAACTTGGCGATCTTGGATGCGATCAGGATGAGGTTGGTATTGATGATGTGATAGGGCGGACGGGACTGCCTGTCGTTACCGATCCCCGCGGGGGGAACGCATTCATGCACGCCTGTCTCGTTCGCCTGCGGGGACTGGTAGCTCTCGTCGACGTCGATGATGCGGAGAACATCCGGGTCGAACAGCTCCATCAGTCGATCCCGATAATAACGGTGGATCGATACCTTGTTAATGGGGACCAGCGCCGCAGCGACCACCACCAGAGTCGCTGCCAGCAGATGCCACCCGATCAGTCCTTGAATCCCGTTGTTGATCAAGAGCACGACCAAGTGGTCGGCGAGGACCAACAGACCGAACAGAAACAGCACCAAAGAGAGTATCAGTACCAGCTTGCCCGGGATCATCCCGAGCAGACGGGATTCTCCCTTTCCCTTGAATATCCACGACAACACCGCACCGACAGCGGCGGAGAGTCCGCCGACACTGTCGACGTAACCGGCAAGCTGAGCGCGTGTCCAATCGACCGCGTAGAGGGAAACCAGGGCGACGGCGATCAACAGGGCAATGGGTGTGCCTTTCTCCCATCGCCGCCGCCACTTGTACGCGTTGCCGAGGTTCCCGACGTACAGGCCGGCTGGCAAGGCGTAAGCCAACAGGCAGAGAAAATAAGCGACGACGCCCAGCAGAGCGGCGCCACCCGATACCGGAATGCCGAGATACGGGTGGAGTACGACGGTCTGCGGGATGTTGCAGACAGAAATGTCGCCGAAATAGTCGAGGTGATGCAGCGTGTCGAAAACCAGCCCGCTCAACACCATGAAGGTCCCCAAGCCCATCAGAATACCGCGCAGGAGCACGGAGAGGAACGACAATGAAGTGATGCCGTTTCCCGGTACCAGATATTTCCCATGTTGCCGCAAGTGGCGCATCAGACTGGCCTGCAGCCTGTCCATGTCGGTGTCCGGATTGGTGTGACGCACACCGCTGCCGAACGGAAACCGGGATGGTCCCGCATCGAAGCAGCCCGTCGAATCCCTGTGAAGCCATTTTCCGGACCACAGCCAAGTCAGGGCGCCGCCGATGTAGCCGCCGCCGGACACCGTGGACAGGTAGTGGAAGCACTTCAGCTTGTCGTTGCCTGCCAGCGTCTGCAGTACGCCGAGACAGAAACTGGCGGAGCGGATGCCTCCGCCGGACAGCGCAATTCCGGCGACCTCGTCGTTCTTGCCGAGACCCAGATGACTCCGCTCGGCATCGACCACGCCGCTCGCCCCTGCGTACTCGTCATCCAGACCGTCGTATGAAACATAGTCGCAGTCAGTCATGAATCCGACTCCCTTTTCTCCTGCGATATGGAATGCGCACGAGAACCCTACGCTTGCGACTCGGACCCGAGCGCCGGAACGGTGCCGCCGACCGCGTGCGCTCAGTGCTGGCCTTACGTGAATCCCCGCTTGAGCCGATCGAAAAAGCCTCCCGTTACGCTCTTTCTGATGGCGTCCGTGGTCTCGATGAGCGCCTTTGTGTCAGCGGACGAAAGGTCGCCCTGCCCCTGTTTCCGCCCGACTTCGTCCTTGAGCTTTTCGAGAATCGCAAATGGGGAGAGATCGGCGTCGACTACGATTTCGACCGCCTTTTCTTCATCTCCCACGATAATGCGCTCGGCACCGATCTCGTCCCACAAGCGGTTGAAGCGCTCGTTGGCATTCTGAGTCTCTGTCATCGCAACCTCGGCTGTGACCTTCTGTGGAAAGCTCGATTGCACCCAAACCAGCGCGAGAAACGCAATAAATCAGCGTTCCCCTAGGCACGTACATCGTCGATGGTCAGACTGTCCATATGCAACCTGTCGAGCCCAACGCCCAGTGCGGCGAGCTCGGCACTTACCCCGCTTACAGCGACGGAGCCGATGGCCGCGGAGCCTTCGAGCTCGGTCAGCACCAGCTCACCGATTTGCAGGTGCAGCACAGGGGTCGTGACAAACTTCACCTTGAAGAAGTCTCCGATCTTGAAAACCGGCGCTTGGAAAACCTCGGTCTGTATGTCCATGAGCGACACTGCGCCGTCCGACACGACGTCGTCGATACCGACGGCGGGGATCTCGATGTCCCGAACGGTGAGAGTCGGCAACCTCACCGGCTTGGTCGGCGCAAAGCGTCCGATGCGCACATCTTCGCTGTCGGATCCAGGCACGCCGAAAGATTCCAGCTCGAACGAGCCGAAGCTCAAGCCCGTGACACTGAAACCATCGGAGGGCAGTCTGGTGTTGTTGAGCTCCAGCCCCTCGAATGCCACCCCACCGAGGTCGAGGTCTGCAACACTGTCGACTTCGGCCCGAATGTCCGTAACCGTCGCTTGTGGAATCTCGAGGGCTATGTCCTGCAGGACCGGGATCCGGAGATCGTGCAAGGGAATCGGCTTGGCCGTCGACCCGAGGGTCTTGGTGCCGCTGTCGCTACCCAGCCACTTGAGATCGTATGACCAGCCGACCTCATAGTGCAGCTCCAGAATGAGCCTGACCTTGCGCAACAAGGCCGCACCGCATTTCACTTTGGTCGTCAGGTTCTCGATGTCCGCCTTTTCTACGCCGACATTGGCGAATTCCACCTTCTCGATGCGCGCCGATCCGGTCTCACCGGAATGTGCGGCCAGCCGAGCGACCCGAATTCGACGCAGCACCGCGCTGGTAAGGGCGTCCAACAGCGCCGCATCGAGCCCGGGGTGCGCGGTCGCGGCCGGTCTTGGACTTGATCGAGTCATGATCCTTTCCTCACTGGGCCGGGAGTGGTTGGGCGTTGACCGCCTCGAGTGCCGTCGCAAGTGCACCGGGGTCTACCGTCCGTATCACCTCTTCCAGGACGCCGATCGCGGACCGCATCTGCTTGTGTCGCTCGTCGTCGATGGCACCGGCCGCAACCAGCGCGTCCGCGAGGCGCGAAAGGAGCTTCAGCATCGGTGCCGGCGAGAAATCGGTATCGGGCTCGTCGATCTGCCCGACCTGCAGGTCGTCCTGTCGCGCGCTCGCCAGCTGCCAGAGCTCTTCGAACGCGGTGTATTCCGGGGTGGTTTTCGTAGGCATCGGGTTCTCCAGAATGAAATGTCGCTTTGCACTATCCCTGGGTAGCGATGCTTTCCAGCTCGACGTCGTTCAGCATCAGCCCATCCAGGGAGACACCCGACAGCGTTACCGGCGCACTCAGGTCACGCACGTCGATCCGGTCGATGGTCGAGGCTGCCGAGATATCCCGGATGACCAAGGTCCTGATCGCGATGGTGAGCGTGGGCTCGATGGTGATGGATGCGCGCAGGATGCCGCTTCGCACCAGTGGAATTTCCCGGGTTTGCGATCGGACGCCGGGAATGACGACGGGGCTTTCGGATTCGACGCGCGGCGCGGAGACGGCAGGCAGCCCGATGTTGCGTACGCCGATGGAAGGCAGCACCAGGGGATTGTCGGGGGAGAGCTCGCCCACCGCCAAGTGGGCCGAGGAGATGGCGGGGATGCCGACGTCGCGAATGCGGACCGGCCCCAGGCTCAGCCCGCCCAGCCCGAAACCCGCTGCGGGCAGCACCGTGCCATCGAGCTGCAGCGCGCTGAAGCGCGCTCCGCCGAGGTCGAGCTGGCGGACCGGGTCTACCGACGCCTGAACGTCCTCCAGTCCGGCCGAAGGGATCATCAGGTCGACGTTGCTCAGAGCCGGAATCCGGACATCGCCGATCTCGAATGGAAAACGAATGGTACCGATCCGGATGTCGTCGTCGATATTGATGTCCGGGATCGGTCCGGGTAGGCGAACATGAAGTCCATAGCTGAAATTGATGGCGAGACTGACGACGGCCCGCGCATCCTCCAGCGTAACCTTGCCAGTGTCGAGAGCCGTGTGGACCCTTTGGATATCCACGCTAGCGACGCTCGCGCTGCCGAGGACGATCCGGTCGACGCGGATGGAGCTGGCACTGCCGGATGGGCAGACCAGCTTCGTCAAGCTGACCCTGCCCATTACGGCGGCAGCCAGGGTGTGGGACAGCACGTCACCGCTCAGGTGCGGACCGGAATGTTCATCTGCTTCAGACATATTCCCTCCACCTTGGCAGTTTTCTGCCGAATCGATCCGGTGCCCGGTCTCTCCTTCGCCCCTTAGGGAAACGCTGACTGATTCAGTGATTCCCGGCGGGCAGGAAGCCCGTGTTGGTCTTCGCCAGGCTGCCCAATGATCAGCGCCTCCTCAGGGGAAGGTCTCCGACCCGTCAGGCTCGTAGTGAGGCACCTTGTTCATGTCGTGCCGAAACTTGGACAGCTCGTAGTACATGCGCCGTCGTGCCCGGCTCTGGTTGCCCAGCGGCCGGTGCTCGGTGATGCAATGCCAGGGGTTGTAGGACAGGCGTCTGGCAAAGGCGATTTGCTCGGGCGAATCGAATTTCTGCCGCGGGATGTGCAGTGTGGCGACGGGTACCCGCGGCGACAGCCTTTCGGGCCACAGCACGGCGGCGTTCTCGATAGGCATCAGATGCGGATCCGCTTGCAGCTGCACGCGCAGCTCGATCTCCACGTCACCCTCATCGAGAGCCTTGACCATTGCTGCGCGCAGGTAGTCGTCGGGTGGCCGCAAGGGGAGGCGCGGGATGGGCGTCTTCCTTTTCGAGACGGGCCAGAAGGAATACTGCATGGCCTGGCCATCGCCGAGCAGATAGGGCACGCAGCTGAAATAGGGCGCCTCGAACGGGCTGCTCTGGGTCTTGATCCAGAGCCCCTGCATGATGAAATCCAATAAGTGGGGACGCTTAAAGTTGACGAAGTGGAACAGCGAAGCGTTCTTCACGCTCCACTTCTGCAAGTGGGCATTGGCGTAGGTGTCGGCCGTGACGAAGGTCGGCGTCGAGACACCGAACATGTCCTGGGTGTGCTGCTCCTCGTCCATGAGCTTCGGGCCGGGCACGTCCATGAGCTTGACGCTGATGCTCATGAAGCCGACGTCGTCGATGTCCGGCGTGACATAAGGGCCGGGGCCGGAGAAGCGCACCCAGGCGGGATAGCTGCGGTTTGCCGCGAAGATGCCGTGGCGCAGGTTGGCCGGAAGATCTTCGTGGACGATGAGCTCGGCGCGCACGATGCCGTGGGTCTTGGTGTTGCCGCCGCGCTCGAAGCCGCCGGGCTTCCAGAGTCCACTCATCTGCTGCTTGAAGGTCTCGACGATCGAATCGAGCCAAGCCTCTTCCTCGGGCCGCGGCCTCTCCTCCGCGATCGCGAGCCCCTCGTCACGGCGCTGAAGATTGATCAGGGCGGTGGTCAGACGTGCCAGTGGATCGCGCAGGATCGCATCGAAGGCCGGTCGTATCCAGGGATCGATGCGCCGCTCCATCTGCAGCAGGAACAGGCTGGTGTCGGAGACCCAGTTCAACAGCGCCGAGCCCGTGTCGGCGGGCGGTACGGGACGGCTGGTGTTCGAGTCCATCGTGATCCTCTCTCAGCGTGCCCTGGCCAGAAAGCGCAGGGCGCGCAAACCCGGAAGGAAGAAATACCCACCCCCGCGCACGGTGACGAACGGGGGCAGGTTTGTGAGCCGTCGATCCGCCCCGTTCGCCTGGGGTATGGAAAACACATCGCTGGCGGTGTGGTCGCTGCCGGGCTGCCGGTGTCCCAGCAAGGGGTCGCCCTCGCTCATGAGCCCGTCGAACTTGGTGCCCGCGATCCAGGCGGCCTGGACGAACTCGAACTGCCGTCCGATGTTGGCGTTCAGGCAGATGAAGTGCAGGCCCGACTCGGCATCGGTCGGCCCGTCGGCGAGGGCTCGGTCGAGAGGCACATCGGGCCCGTATTTGCGGCCACGGCGCAGCAGGCGGTGGAAGCGCGTGGAGGCCACATGGTCCTGGTCCAGCGCCGCGGCGTCGAAGCCGAGTATGCGCTCGAGGCGTGACCAGGGGCAGCTGCTTCCGGGTGGCAGATCGGCATTGCGTGGGTTAGCGCGGCGAATGTGCGCGCCGAGCGGACAGCGCCGGCCATGCGGGTCGGAGGCGTAGGTGAAGGCATTCCGATCACCTGCGTCGTCGAGGCTCACCAGCGGATCGCCTTTCGGCGTTCTGCCGACCATGGCGGCGGCGAGCCGGTCGCGTAGCTCCGGATTGCCTCCGGCCTGCGCGTCGAGGTAGCGCCAGAAGTCGCTTACGTGCTGCTGCAGCTGGCGCAGCACCAGATAGCTGCCGTTGCGACCCAGGTCCAGCATGTCCGGAGCGTCCTCTGCCGGTGGCAGCGCGCCCGGCTCGACACCTCGCGGGTCGATCAGGGGGCGGTCGGTGTAGCCGCCATATTCGTTCGGATACCCCAGGACAAACTCGCCGAGGCAGGCGAGGTTCGTATAGCTCAGCCGGTCTTGGTCGCGAGCCGGCCGTGTGCGGTCCCAATCGATCTCCGGTTGGGAAATGCCGTCCTTGAAGCCGAAGGGCTCGAATTCGTCCAGCTCGGAGGTATCGAGTGCGGCGATCTCTTCGAAACCTGCGGCGCATTCCCGGCGGATCGATTCCAGAAACGGCGGCAGGGTGTCCGCATTGGCGTAGAGCAAGAGCAGCACATGGGGCACCTGGTCGCCCGCGCCCCAGTCCCAGCATGCCGGATCATTGCCGGCCAAGTCGCCGAGGCGGCGGGAGCGGCCCGGATCGGCACTGATACCGACGCGGTATTCGTCCGCGAAGCCCTCGATGAGCGGCGAGGCGACGCCCAGCGCGCGCAGTCCATCGCTGCTTAGGGCTACCTGCAGCGCCTGCCCCGGCGGCGACTCGGCACGAACCGCGCTGGTCACCGGCGCGGTTGCGAGCCAGGCGCGTGCGGCCTCTTGGTCCGTCACGCGCAGCAGCAGGAAACAGGCGCGCTCGAGATGGCCCAGGCCGAAGCGCAGCAGGGCCTGCATATCGTCGAATTCGGGTGCGGGCAGGCTCATAGCAGGCTCAGCCACGATAAGGTCTCGGCATCGCTCATCTCTGACTTCTCCAATCCTTCGCGAATGCGCGCGTTGCGGATCAGGTCAAGCGCGGTCAGGCCCGGATAGGCCTTGTACCAGACCTGGCTCGGTATCTGGTGGCGGCGCTGGTAGTACTTGAAACGCTGCTCGAAGCGGGCGCCTCGCTTGATCAGCCAGTCAGTGCGCGGCCAACCGACGCCGTTGCTGAACACCAGGTTCAAGCCCCAGGCCACCTTGTTGATGAAGTCGTCCATGTAGGCCTCGTGGCTACCGTCATAGTTGCTGGCAAAGTAGATCCTGGCCTTACCATCGATAAAGACCCAGCGGGCGAAATGAATGGTGCGAACGCGTCCCAGAAAACCGCGGTTGAAGACGTGGCGACAGGCATAGTCGATCAAGAGCAGAATCACCTTCACCAGCCAAAGGCGGAAGCGCCCGGGCTTGAGCGAGCCCAGTGCCGAAAACTGGTTGGTCACGTCGCGGTCTTCGAGCTTGCGCAACGCCTTTAACGCCTCCGGGTCCGGGTGCGGATAGATCTCGGGATCGCTCTTCTCCAGCCTGCGCAGCCGGTAGATGACGAAGGGCGCCAGCACCAGGAGCAGGGGTGAGAGCACCAAGCCCACCAGCGGAACGCCGATGGCATTGATCAGATTGCGGATACGCCATCTGAGCGGTGTGGGCAGCGTTTCGCTGAGGGTCAAGCGGCCGGCTTGCTGCTCGCCTTTCACCAGGTCGATCAGCTCGCGGCGGACCTGCTGCGCCCTTTCACCCGCGGACTCCCGCGAAGAAAGGGGATCGCGCGGCACTTTGGCCGAAAGAAAGCGCCGCAAGGCGTTCTCCTCCCTGATCTGCCTGACGGTGCGGCCGACCCAATTGACGTAGTTTGCACCAACGGGGATGTCGTGGGCCTTCAACCAGGCCAACAAGTCGCCCTCGGCGTCGAAGCCTTCACAATGCCGGAAGATCCGGCGCAGACCAGGCTCCGCCCGCTGCGCCAGGTCGGCGAGCACCGCGAGCCCATCGCCGTCGCAATCGGCCAGGAATGCCAGCTGCAAGGGAAACTTCGGAACCGGCAGGCCGAGCACGGCGAAATCGACGGTGGTTGCATCCTCGAGGATCACGAAGCGCGCGAAGTGCAATCTGTCGAAGTCGCCGAAGGGCAGCAAGGGGTTGCGCGGATCGGCGATACCGGGCTCGGAATTCATGGTGGCGAGCAAGGCGCGCAGGTCGGCCTCGCGGCTGTCCGCGATCCTGGCCACCACCATGAAATACGACTGTGGAATCACCGGCTCAGAACTCGAGGCAGAAATCGATGAGCCGCTTCTTGCCCCAATACACCTTGCCCAGGTAGAAGTCCGGTGCAATGAGGCGGATCTCGTCCCGAATCCAGTGCGCCACCAGGGAGGTGTCGGAGTAGTCGAGCACGATGCATTCCTTTTCGTCGAGCCAGCTCGGGCCTTTGTAGACCTTGGCCACGATCGCCTCGATGCCGAACCCGGTAATCTTGTTCTTCAACAAGCCCTTCTCCGCGTTGAAGGTCTTCCCTTGCCAGGCGAAGAAGCTGATCATCTTGGCAATCTCGTCCGAGATCCTCGTGCCTGGGGCGATGATCGCCGTCCCTGTGGCCTCGCCGTTGGGGATGTCTCCGGCCGGGCTGGCCTTGAAAAGCTCGTCGAGCTCCTCCTGAGACATGGTCATGAGTTTTGCCGGCGTGTACTCCATGGTGCTCTCCTTTAGGGTGAATGAAACTGGGGTCTAATCTCAGGTGCGAGCGTCGCGCAGGATCACATCCGCCGCCTTCTCGGCGATCATGTAGACCGCGCTGACGATGAAGATGCCTGGGATGCGCGGGAACACGGAGGCGTCGACCACGCGCAGTCGCCCTACGCCGTGAACGCGGAAGGCGCCATCCAGCACGCCTCCCCGCTCTCGCGGACCCATCGCACAGGTGCAGGATGCGTGGTGACCCCAGGCGGTGTCGCGAACATGATCCTCCAGGGCGTCGTCTGAATCCGCCGCCGGCCCCGGGGTCAGCTCCTCGGAGACAGTGCCGTCGGCGATCAAGGGTGCTGTCATGCGGCGAACGAGCTTGACGCCGGCGACGACCGCGCGCAGGTCCTCTCCCGTTGCATCGTCGCCCTCCTCGAAATAGCGGAAGTCGATGAGCGGCGTGTCGAGCGGATCGGCGGAGCGCAGCTTCACGATGCCACGGCGGTTCTCCGTGTGTGCCTTCAGCACCACCCAAGTCAGGTAGTCCCGATGCGCAGGGATCCACTCGGAAAAGCCGGTGAAATAGCCTTCGAAGCGGGCCACCATCGCCATGCAGAAGAGGTCCGGCTCGCTCTTGCCGGGCGCGGAGCGGCGGACGATGCCGATCACGGAGCCATTGGAGCTGTAGAGGCCAGACCCCGATTCTTCCCAGTGCCGCCATGCGGCGTCACCGCGCTCGAAGCTGGCTCCCGCCAGCACCTCCCAGGGCCGCGGCATGCGATAGGTCACCGCCACCTCGTAGCGATCCTGCAGATTCCGTCCGACGCCTGGCAGGTCCACTCGCACAGGAATGCCATGGGCGTTCAGCTCCTGTGCCGGACCAAGACCCGAGAGCATGAGTAGCTGCGGTGTGTTGAAGGTGCCCCCACAGAGGATCACCTCGCGCTCCGCGTGTACCTGATGCGTCTCGCCCGTTCGCGCGGAGGGATCCTGGTGCGCGCGGTAGAGGCGACGTCCCTTGAGGTACTCCACGCCCGTGGCGTTACCCTCGTCATCGAACAGGACGCGCGTCGCCAGCGCGTCGGTTTCGATATGCAAGTGATCTGGATGGGTGGCGGCGGCCGCGAGCAGCCGCTCACGCGGCCCCATGCGGTGGCCGTCGTGGGTGGACAGGGGTGTGTAGCAGATTCCCTTGAAATTGCGCCGAGGCCACTGGCGCGCATTGGGGTCGCCACCGCCGCGCAAGAGCCAGCGCAGGGCCCGTGCCACGGGGAAGGGCAGGGTGCTGGCGAAGGCGCGCGCGGTGCCGAGGACCGTGTCCATCAGTGCGTCATCGGCCAACACCTCATGGGGAAGTGCCCGCTCGGTATCCAGCCAGCCGTCCCAGCCGTGTCCGGTGAAATCGAGCCCGACACGGCTCAGCAGGCGCCACAGGGGCCGGTGGCGGCATCTCTCCACGCGCCTGGCGTAGCGCCGCATGCTTGCGGCGCGCCAGGACGGATCGCCGGTGATCTCCGCAATCTGCTCCCAGTCCGAATCGTGGGGGAGCATGTAGATCATGGCGTTGTGCGCGGTGCAGCCACCGAGCGTTGCGGCTCGCGGGTAGAACAGCCCCCCCTTTCCATCCCGAACATACTTCCAGTCGCGGCGTTGGCGCGTCTCGTCGGTGTAGTGGCGGACGCGAAAGTCCCAGCTCATGGCCGGGTTCTCGCTGGCGAAGGCATGGAAGCCCGGAACCTCATAGTCGTCCGGCATGCGCTCGCCCTCTGTCGCCGGGGCATCGCAGCCGGCTTCGAGGAGGAGCACGCGCATGCCCGCCTCGGCCAGGCGCGCGGCGAGCGTTCCGCCCCCCGCGCCCGAGCCGACGATCACGTAGTCCCACTCCGGGGCCATCCGGGTGCTCATGAGACGAGCATGCTCAGAAGGTCTTGAGGAAGGCGATCAGCGCCTGCTTGTCCTCGTCGCTCAGAGCGGTCTCCGTGCCGAATGCCTTCTCATCTTCGGTCAAGCCCTCCTGCCGGTTGAATTCCTCGGTGCCGAAATAGTGGCCGCGATTCACTACGAAGTCGGGACACTTGCTGAGCTCCAGCATCGGCTCGCGCAGGTCCGCAAACTTGGCACGCAGCTGTTCATCGCTGGCATCCTCGGGCAGCGTCGCCAGATTGGCCTTGAGCCTGACCAGGAGCTTGCCGACGCGCTCGACGTGCTTCGCCTTCTCGCCCAGGTCGTCACTCTCGGCGCGCAGCTTGAGGTTGGCCAGCAGGTTCACCGGCACGCCCTTTGGGATAGGCCCCAGCACCACGTCGCCGCCCTCGTCGACCAGCCAGGGAAGCCAGCGATGCAGCGTCCCCTGCAACGGCTGTAGCGCCTCGGGGACATAGCCCAGGGGAATCGTTATCTGACTGCGTGCGGTGGTGCGGTCAATGGTGCCAGGCACCTTGTCGCCGAGGACCGCGTCCTTCTCGCGTTTCTCCGGCCAGAGCATTTGTTCGATGGATGCCTCGAATACCTTCATCCGCGCATCCACCGAGGGACTGCTGTCGAACGGCCCCGCGCTGTTGTTGAGCAGGAAGGGCGCCGTCGACCAGAGGCTGATCAACGATGGCACACGGGTATAGCCGCGTCCTCCGTCCGGCATCTCGTAGGGTACCGGCGCGCCGGTATAGGGATCATGCACGGTCACCGTGCCGACGGACGGGAGCTGCTTGTAGGTGGTCGACGAAAAGTTGTCCCAGATGTTGTCACGGATTGCGTTGGTGGCGAGTGGGCTGCATACATTGGTGCGCAGCAGGGTTACGGGGATGCGCGCATCGGTCGACAGGAAGTTGTTTTCGAGAAAATCCGGCGCCCGCACGATCTCGCGCATCTGGGCCTTGTACTCGTCGCTCTGCGTCCATTTCCAGTAGCGCTTGAAACAGCCGAGATAGTTCTTGCCCATGCATTCGTCCGGCTTCAAATCGGCCGGCGGTTTCGGCCCTTTGCTCGAATGACAGCGGGCGCAGGTATTCGCGAACACGTCCTTTCCGCGCGCCAGCGTCGCCTCGTCGGCAGTCAGATACTTTTCGCCACCGTGCGCGTCCGCGAGCCGATCGGGCCGTGCCGCCTTGAGGAAGAACAGGGCCGTCGCCGGTGTGCCCTGCTCGGTGGCCTGCCAATAGACGGACTGCTTCTGAGCGGTCGCAATCTCGATCGGCGTGGTCGTCTTGCCGCCGACCACGGCGTTGAAATGCGTCAGCCAATCTTCGCTGTACAAACCGATGTTGATGTAAACGCGATTGAGCGCTCCCAAAAGGCCAACCGAATCGGCGCCGTCCTTGAGCACCCGCGGCGTGCGCACGATGTGGGTTTCCGGGTCATAGAAATCGAGCAGCGGACCGCTTTTCACGAAGTCCTGGAATTGCTTGTTGTTCAGCTCCCCCCCGGAAAGCTTTTCCAGACCGATCCGCTTGGCAACCTCCATGCGCGACGCGAAGTCGTAGATCGCGTTCATGGTGCGCGGATTGTTGATGTTGTCCGTGGAAATGAGCGAGGTATCCATCGCGCCGGGACGGTAGGTGTGCGCGAGCTGGTAC
The DNA here is from genome assembly GCA_964471705.1 of uncultured Chromatiaceae bacterium. GTDB lineage: Bacteria > Pseudomonadota > Gammaproteobacteria > Chromatiales > Chromatiaceae > Thiosymbion. The sequence continues at coordinate 9,834 of CAYYHR010000004.1, read as the reverse complement.
ATGTAGTTGGTGCGCCCCTCGGGCTTGTTGGCGTCGAAGATGAACATACGGTCCACCCACATGTACTGCGCGCCCACCGAGGAGCTCAGATTGGCCAGCTCCGGGTTTTCCGGATCCTCCGGCGGATTCGTTGGGCTTGGGCCGATGTGGCAGAAGCCGCAGGACATGCCGACACGATACGGGCGTACCAGGTCCTTGCGGTTGTAATAGCCTGGGTCGGTGTAATAGCGCTCCGGATCCCACGCCTTCGCGGCCTTCTCGTCGAAATCCGGATTCGGGAACAGCCGCAGCCCCATGACGCCGGAGGGATAGCCGTAATAGGACCCCACCGGCAGCGTCGTGCCATCGCCGAGAGACTTACCGCGCGCGCCAATCGCCACACCGGGGTACTTGCTCTCGTTCTCGAAGGGGTCGGGCGCGCAATCCTCGGTGCGCACGTCGAGCCACAGGCCGAAGCGGTCCTTTCTGGGCTCCGTGGGGGTCTTGAAGCAGGGCTCGTTGACGAGTCCGATGTAGTCCCAGCGGTTGTCGCGGGAATAGCCGAGACTGGGATGCGAGCTGATCGTCTTGAGCAGATCAAAGGCACCAAAGGTGTAGTCGGTCATGAGGTTCCAAAGTCGATCGTTACCGCCGCTCCAGACGTTCCACATGTTGCGGCCCTTGACCTCCTCGGGCGACAGGGCGATGCCGCCGTCCATATCGCGGAAGTAATCTTCGTCCGCCTGCGGAAACGAGGCCGCGTCACGCCCGGCACGTTTGGCCTCGTCCGGACCTCCGGCGGACGGAGATTTCGAGCACCCTGTTACGAGCAAACCGGCGAGCAAAGCTGCTGTCGTGCAGGTCCAGAGCTTTCGCATCATCGTAGTTTCTCCCTATATCGAGGATAAAATCACCTTCGTGCCCGAGCCGATATCTCGGCGCCAAGCGCGACTCATGTGCAGATTGGTGTAACGAGCCCGCGACCGGCCCGATCACGCAGGATTGCACCTACCGCGATGAATTGCTAAAACCGACTTGCACCGTCGGTTACTCGTCGACTCTCGTTTATATAGCACATGGATCGGAATCTGCCCTGACGTCACATGAATTTCAGCGGCAGACTACCAAGGCGTCAGAAATGTCTTACGAAGGGGGCGTAGAATCCGTAACGTTGCCGATCGCACTCAGGTATGCGCGGAGCCCGGCCCAGCCACCCTTCCACGAGGGTAAAGCTCAGCTCGCCGATTCCGAGGTGGCGATCTAGACAACTGGAGATGCGTCCCGTTAATCCGCGAGCACGCCCCAGACATTTCGAGTATTTCTCCTTATCGCGATAAACCCTAGGAATATCCCGTGTCCGACCTGCACGAGCTGGAGACCCTGGTCGCCTCCCGCATGCCCATTATCGTCGTGGAGTCGCGCGAAGAGCCGCGCGTCGTCGATCTGTTCCGGCGCATCGCCGTGCGGCGTGGTCTCATGCTGTTTCGCTGGACCGCGAGCGAGGGTCTGCGCCGTCTCGACGAGGAGGGACACCCGCCCCAGCGCATCCACAGCAAGCCCGCCGACGCCCTGGCCCATATCCTGACGCTGACCCGACCGGGTATTTTTCTGCTCCTGGACCTTCACCCCTTTCTGGACGATCCCCTCGTGGTGAGGTTGCTGCGCGAGATCGGCCAGCGCGGCCCCGACCGGTCACACACCCTTGTATTGGTGAGTCCGAGGCTGGATCTGCCGAGCGAGATCAGCCATCAGGCCGCCCGCTACGAGCTGGCGATGCCGAGCTCGGAGGAGCTGAAGGAGCTGGTGGTGGAAGAGGCCCGAGGCTGGCGAGTCCTCAATCCCGGCAGCAAGGTGACCGCCCGCTCCGAGGACTTCCAGGCCCTGATCCGCCATCTCGCCGGACTCACCCTGGCCGACGCTCGCCGCCTGGTGCGCAGCGCCATTTATGACGACGGTGCCATTACCGAGGCGGATGTGGAAAGGCTGACCCGCGCCAAGTTCTCGCTGCTGGACCAGGGGGGGCTGCTCTCCTTCGAGCTGGAGACGGCAGGAATGGAGGATGTGGCGGGCCTCGGCTCCCTGAAGGATTGGCTCGCCAAGCGCAAGGACATCTTTCTGGCCGACCTGCCGACCCCCGGGCTGGACCCGCCCAAAGGCATCCTGCTGCTGGGCGTGCAGGGCGGCGGCAAGAGCCTGGCTGCCAAGGCGGTTGCCGGGGCCTGGGGTATTCCCCTGCTGCGGCTGGATTTCGGCACCCTCTACAACAAGTACTACGGAGAGACCGAGCGCAATCTGCGCGAGGCCCTGCGCACGGCGGCGTCGATGGCCCCCACCGTGCTCTGGATGGACGAGATCGAGAAGGGGATCGTCGCCGACCAGGATGGCGGACCCTCCAAGCGCATCATGGGCACCTTCCTTACCTGGATGGCCGAGCGCAGGGAGAAGGTCTTCCTGGTCGCGACCGCGAACGACATCGAGGCCCTGCCCCCGGAGCTGCTGCGCAAGGGACGCTTCGACGAGATCTTCTTCGTGGACCTGCCCGATCCCGAAGTGCGCGTGCGCATCTTCGCCATCCATCTGAAGAAACGAGGCCAGGAGCCGGATCGCTTCGACCTGGATCGGCTCTCCGAGCTCTCGGAAGGATTCTCCGGCGCCGAGATCGAGCAGGCCCTGGTCTCCGCGCTCTACGCGGCGCAGGGCGCCGATGACGGACTCACCATGGCGCACCTGGAAGAAGAGCTGCTCAGGACCCGTCCTCTGTCCGTGCTCATGGCCGAGAAGATCGGCCACCTGCGGGCCTGGGCGGCGGAGCGGACTGTGCCTGCTTGACGATCATGAAGGGGTAGCGACACCCCGGAAAATGAAAGATGAACCGGTAGGGTGCGGTGAGGCACGAACCGCACCACAACACCAGTCCCGTTAACCGGTCAGGTCGGTGCGGTTCGCAAGCTCACCGCACCCTACGCAAGGTACTTTCACGGTGACGATCATGAGGCGAGACGAGCCACCCACCTCGATAAAATACCGCCTCGCCCCTGATCGTTGCTCCCCCAACCCTCTCCATAGGCGGAAGCGAGACCGGTTGGACCTGCCGGATCTCGATTCCGGTATGGCCATCGGCTTCCCGGAAAGAGACCAGGCCCTCCGGCATCGAAAAAGGGAATGAATCAGTCCACGACCCCGCAGGCCAGACGCGGCCCGCCGCCGCCCAGCTTCTTCGGCTCGTCCGAATAATTGTCGCCATGGGCGTGGATCATCAGCGAGCGACCTTCGAGGTCGCTGACTTTTATTCGGGGCGCCAGGACGGGAAGGGTCGCCTTTCCGTCTTCAGCCACGTACAAGGCGGGCAGGTCCCCGAGGTGCCCGTCGGCATAGGGTCCCTTGTGGGCACCGGTACCTGCGGGATCGTAGTGCCCCCCCGCCGCGAGGCCGGGCACCATCTTGCCGTCCTTCTCCTTGGGTCCGCAGTTGGGATTCACGTGCACATGGAAACCGTGGAGCCCGGGTGTGAGACCGCTCAAATCCGGTGTAAAGATCGTGCCGTAGGGACTCGATGAGGCCGTGATCGTCCCGATGTCCTTTCCGACACCCCCCATCTCCACGAGGTGCATCTGGACGGTCACCGAATCCGCGTACACGGCGCCGGTGAATAACGCTGCGCCGAACATGGCCAGTCGCAAGCTCTTCATAACGCGTTTCCTCCGTAGATGTTTTGGTCCGACCCGCAGGGTCTCGACACTCCCGTTTCTGTTCGGAATGCGTCAAGGGGGGCGGGCGGGATCGGGACACTGCCGGTGAAGCCTAGCGAACGCTATCATCGAAGGAGAATGCAGGCAAGGGCGTGAAACGGGCGCCGATCTTTCGGCAATCGGGAAACTGGATAGATCCACTGCGCCCTCGATAGAGCGCTTCTTTCCGGTCCCGAATTTCGGGATTGCAAAGGACTCACTCCCCTTCCGACCAGGTAGGTGCCAACGGAAGCAAAGGGAGCTAAGCTATCCTCAGAATATCAGGGCTGTCCGTCCGCCGGTCGGCCTCGAGCTAAGGTGCTTTCCGGCTTCCGCGAGTTTCCGAAGCCCTGTGCCGAGCCACCGGCCGAGATCCGACCAGAGGCACTTCCTCCGACGGCAGCCGACCTTCACGCAGCACCGAGCTCGTTGCCTTTACGCCAACCCAAGCAAAGGGGGTTTTCATGTTGGAAGTGGATCAAGATACCTTGGAGAAGCTGCTCGCCGAGAACGCCGACTTCAAGTCGATGTACGACAGGCACGCAGAGCTCAACAAGAAGGTGGACAAGGCCGGACGCGGCGAGCTGCCGCTGTCCGACCATACCCTCGCCGAGATGAAAAAGGAAAAATTGGTATTGAAGGACCGGATGACCGAGATCATTCATCGCTCCGGGTAGGGGCAAGGCAACAAGGATCGGCCCAGCTCCAAAAACCGTGTCGGATTCGTGATCCAGAACTTCACACAGCTCAGCACCAGGAAGGTCATGCAGACCCTCGAGATGGCCGTGGCCGAGCTCGCGGGATTGCGCCAGAATCAGCTCACACCGGACTTCGTCCTGCTCGCCCTGCTCTCCCAGCCCGATAGCGAGGCGATGCAGATCCTCGAGGGCCTGCTCTCGGATCCGACCGCGGCCGCCGAGCGCATCAAGGGACAGATCCGACAGCACTATCAGCGCGCCGCTCCCGTAGCGGCGAATCAGATCGTCGCTACCCAGGAGGTGGCCGAGCTTTTCCGCGTCGCCTACGAGGAGGCCAAACAGCTCGGCGACACCTTCATCTCGACGGGTACCCTGTTCATCGCCATGTTCGACCCCAAGGCGGGTCGTACGGCCGAGCTGCTGCGCGAGGCCGGTGTCAACCGGGAGCAGGCGCGCAAGACCCTGAAGGAGATCCGCGGCGGACGCACCATGACCAGCGAGGACGCGGAGACCGAGCCGGACGTCCTCGAGCGCTACACCCGGGACCTTACCGAAATGGCCCGCCGCAGCGAGCTGGACCCGGTAATCGGCCGCGAGGAAGAGATCGGCCAGATCATCCAAACCCTGTCCCGGCGCAAGAAGAACAACCCGGCCCTCATCGGCGAGGCGGGGGTGGGCAAGACGGTGATCGTCGAGGGTCTGGCCCAGCGCATCGCCGACGCGAACGTTCCGGACACCCTGCTCGACAAGCGTCTGCTCTCCCTGGACATGGGTGAGATCATGGCCGGCGCCAAGATGCGCGGCGAGCTCGAGGAGCGCGTGAAATCGGTGCGCGACAAGGTGATCGAGGCCAAGGGCCAGATCATCTTGTTCATCGACGAGCTGCACACGATTATCGGCGCCGGTGCAGGGGGCGGCGGTATCGATACCCCCAGCATGCTCAAGGCGGCCCTGGCCCAGGGGACGCTCCAGGTCATCGGCGCCGATACCCTGGACGAGTACCACCGCTTCGTGGAGACCGACAAGGCCCTCGAGCGGCGCTTTCATCCCATCCTGGTGCGGGAGCCGTCGATTGCGGAAACGATCCGCATCCTGGAGGGGATCGCTCCCAGGTACGAGAAACATCACCAGGTTCGCTACGCGCATGACGCCCTGGAGGCCGCCGCCCAGCTCGCCGAGCGCTATCTCACCGACCGCCGACTCCCGGACAAGGCCGTCGACCTGATGGACGAGGCCGGCTCCCACAAGCATCTGCGCCTCATCTTCATCCCGCGGGATGTCAAGGAGCTGGAGCGCGACCGCCAGCGTCTGCTACGGGAGAAGACCGACGCCTTCAACGGTCAGGACTTCGAGCACGCGGCACGCCTGCAGATGGAGATCCTCGGGCTGGAGGACCGTCTCGCCGACGCCCGCAAGGCATGGGACGAGCAGCGCGGCAAGGAGGACACCGAAGTGTGCGCGGAGGATATCGCCCAGGTAGTGTCACGCTGGACGGGCATCCCCGTCGCCCGCATGGTGGAGAGCGAGGCCGAAAAGCTCGCCCGCATGGAAGAGGAGCTGCACAAACGCATCGTGGGCCAGCAGGACGCGGTGCGTGCCGTTTCGGATGCCATCCGGCGCAACCGGGCCGGGATCGCCCCTCCCCGCCGGCCCATCGGCTCCTTCCTATTCCTGGGTCCCACCGGTGTCGGCAAGACGGAGCTGGCGCGGGCTTTGGCGGCCTTCCTGCTGGACGACGAGACCCGCATCGTGCGCCTCGACATGTCTGAGTACATGGAGCGCCACGAGGTCTCCAAGATGATCGGTGCCCCACCCGGCTACATCGGGTACGGAGAGGGCGGCCAGCTCACCGAGCGGGTGCGGCGCAGCCCCTACACGGTGGTCCTGCTCGACGAGGTGGAGAAGGCCCACCCGGACGTCTTCAACATGCTGCTGCAGATCCTCGAGGAGGGGCAGCTCACGGACGCCCAGGGCCGCCCCGTGTCCTTCCGCAATACCATCCTGATCGGCACCTCCAACCTGGGCACCGAGGCCCTGTCACCGGACAAGCGCCCCATCGGCTTCGTGGCATCCGCATCGCCCAGCTACGCGGAGGCGAGGAGCTTGGTGCTGCACGAGGTCAAGAAGTTCTTCAAGCCGGAGTTCCTGAACCGGCTCGACGACGTCATCGTCTTCCACTACCTGGAGAAGGAGGACGTGCGCAGCATTGCCCGGATGTTCGTGGACGAGCTGATCGGCCGGCTCGCCCGGCGCGGCATCCGCGTCCAGGTCTCGGACGAGGTCCTGGAAAAGCTCGCCGCCGACGGCTTCGACCCGGTCTACGGCGCCCGCCCGCTGCGCAGGGAGGTCGAGCGCCAGCTGGAGAACCCCCTGGCCATGAAGATCGTGACCGGAGACTGCCCGGAGGGGAGCCTGGTGCGAGTGGAGATCCGTGAAGGGACGGTCGCATTTCTGGTCGACACCGGGACTGCTTGATCGACCGGAATCACGACCGACTGCTCCCCCCCTCGAGCCGGGACCGGCAGCCCTGCAGCTGGGCGCCGTACTTCTTGGCATACGTGTCCACCCGATGTGCGGTTGCGATGAGCCACGGCTTGGCCGTGAACGTCTTGCGCTCGAAGCCCCCATGACCCTCATGATAGGCCAGGTACTGGTTGTAGGCGTCCCACTTCGAGATGCCCAAGGTGTGCTGGCTGACGTCCGCGTACCAGGCGACGAAATCGGCGGTGTCCCTGAAGTCGTCGCGATCTGCAGAACGGTTGCCCGTCTTCTCCAGGTACCAGTCCCAGGTACCGTCGAGGGCTTGCGAATAACCATAGGCACTGGATACCCGCCACCACATGGGAACACCCAGGAGACTGTCATGCGGCGGCTTGGCGTCCGAGCGGAAGCCGGACTCCTGGCGAATGATCGCCAGCTGCACCTGGATCGGGGTGCCCCATCTCTCCTCAGCCGCCCGCATCGCCTCATACCAGCCGTCCTTCTCTTCGAAAATCGCGCAGGCATTGTCGGTGCTTTTCGGCGGCGCCGTGCTGCAACCGGCAACCAGGGTCGCAGCCAAGAGGGGTGTCGTGATGCGATTCATGGGTGACTTGCCGATTGTTGGGAGCCTTGGATCATACCGCGACTTCGGGAGAGCTGCGGGGCCATAGGTCGAGCTTTCATCCATTCACTCCCTCGGATTCGGGCTGCACGGATAAAGCTTCGCAAGTATCGCCGGTACCACAGAATCTGCACTTGCGGTCTGATCCGGATATCGGCGTAGCTCTGCGACAACCTTTTGGACCGTCTGGTCGACGGCCTCCGATTTCGGGATACACCAAGGCGTTATATCCGCATCTGCGTGTCGGAATTTGCACCCGCAAGGAACCGCAAACCATTCGCAGGCGGCGGCATCCACCCCGGTATTTCCCCGTGCAAACCCGCGGTCGCAGGTTGCCACGAGCGTTGCGACGGTTGGCCCAGCGGCCGGAATCGCGCCGGGTGCGAGCAGCGAGAGACAGATCGCAGCAGAGCAAGTGATCGACCAGGGGGGAAAACGCAAGACACGAGATGGCAATTTCATGGGCACACAGGTCGTTGACTGTCAGTAGAGAACAAATGAGTCGTCATGAGAGAAAATGGGTCGTCACGGCCGCGGTGGCGTGGCGACCTCCCTCATGCTGCCGTCGGCAACCGCAAAGGGCTCGCCTCCGGCAACCAAAACGGCACGATCCTTGGCTTCCAAGAAGTCGAACATCGCATAGAGCACGACATCCGACCGCCCCTGATACTCCCTTGGGTGGTAAATCACGATACCCATGCGGTCATCCAGCCTTCGGTAGAGGTAGCGAGCTTCACCGACGAGCTTCCCTCCGGCAGTCACATAGCAGCTGTCCTCCGTCTCGTAAGTCACGACATGCGTGGAGATGTCGGTGAAGTCGCCATGCTCGGAATGATGAACGCCCGTCCATTCGATGCTCTTGCCGGTAAGCGTCTCTGGTGCCTTCGTCATGGGACCCTCCAAGGTGGCAAATGGTATCCCGGTCGAGATTACTGGAAAACGCAATGCCGCCGTACTGGTTTTCGAGAGTGGCTGTAGGTCGGTCCAAGAAACCTTGTACCTGATTTCGGTACCCGGAACGCGGGAGTCGATTCGCGATGGACTCGCGACTCCGGTCGAGGAATGCGAGGAGGAGCCCGGTCGGTGACCTGGAGGCTCGCTTACACAAGACAGGCAAAGAAGATTGCGCATATCGGTCAGCAAACCCCGAAAATCGGTCTACAGAGCTCTGGTTGACGTGCCCGCAGCACCACTCCTATCCTTTCCTGCGTGAGCGCCATCACTTTCGACACCCACAAGTTCGTCCGTAAGCTGGAAGAGGCCGGTTTCGAGCGGAGTCAGGCCGAAGCAGTAGCCGATGCCTTCAAGGAGGCACAAGGCGAAGCAGAGGTCGCAACCAAAAGGGACATCGAACGGCTGGAGGCGAAGCTCGACACACGCTTTGAAAGGGTGGACGGTGAGCTGCGCCTCAATCGCTGGATGCTAGGTGTGATGCTCGCGGGCATTATCTCCCTTATCCTCAAAGCATACTTCTAGCCAGGCTGTATCTCTATTTTTGATCTACCGCTGCTGCTTACCCGCCTGCACGCACGGTTCAAGACTATATCCGAGAGCAACTGGCGATTTTCCCCGGCGAAACAAAGTGGATCGGAGGTCACGAAAGCGACAGAAATTCCGTTTGGGAAGTTACCCGCGGAATCAGTCGTCCCGACTGCCCAGCCGCCATTCGGACAATCTGCCGTGCATGCTCCGGCCCGTAGCTGACGTGGATCGGCATGTCGTCGCCGTAGAAATAGAGTCGATCGAAGGGCGCGTTGGCGACGATCCACTGGGCCACTTCCAGCATGCTCTCGTCCTCGACGATGAAGTCCACCGCCGCGCCAAGCCGGGGACAGACAGGGTTGCCGAGGCGGTTCAGCTCGTGGGCGGCATGCTGATCCCGCTTCGGATCGATGCGTCCGGGGATCTTCTTGGCAAGCTCGGGTGAGCAGAAGCCGTAGGTCAGGTGGATCATGCCGAAGTATTCAATCACCGGGTCCAGAACCTGCACCGCCAGATCATGGAGGGCGTTATAGCTCGCTGGCCGCTTGGGCAGGTTCGAAAGGCCGGTCCGCGCTTGGGTTTCTCCGCACTCGATGAGCTGGCGGAAGCTGAGATACTCGCCGCAGGGGGCGTCGAGATCCGGGATGCTATCGGCGCGCACCAGCTCGAAGCCGTCAATCGCCAAGCGGCCTTTCGCCAGCGTCTTCAGGAAATCCTCCGGCCTCGGGCCATAGCCCGCGAAGTCGAACAGCCCCAGTCCCTCCAGTGCCTGGTCGAATGCCACCTGCTCCGGGTAGTTCGGAAACTCCTCGTTGATGTAGCGGGACTTGCCGTATAGAAACGG
>CAYYHR010000003.1:34577-56437 GCA_964471705.1 uncultured Chromatiaceae bacterium | reverse complement strand
GCTCTAGGACACCGCGCTCGTCCCAATTTGGAAATGGACAGAAAATGCAGCAGTACCTGCTCGTCACTGTCCGGCACCACTTCGGCTATCCGCTCCATGTTCTTCTTGCCGGCCTGCATCAAGCCTCTCAGGCACTCTTTCGCACAGAAAATGTAATATGCCAAGCTTATTCGCAACTGTCGATTTTTTGCAACAGTGCTCAATGACACATAGGTGGTGAGATTTCCTATCGCTCAAGAGCATATTTGAGATAGATCAATAACTCCCTCTGTCATTTGTTTATAATTCCCCTATGACATTATATGTATGATTTGATCGTCTATCGAAGGCACACGGAGACTGAGTATCGCTTCCGGGTGGTTGAGGCAGGCGACTTCGAGTCGGGCTGACCCGAGTTTCGCTCGGATGGGTTGCAGCCGGCTTTAGCCGGAGAGGGTGCTTACAGTGTTTCCATGCAAGCCACCGGCTTGTGGCCTGTGGCTACGTTGACTGACACCACTGACGTCGGGCACAACGCACAATCAAAGGGTTATGTGCTAGAATGCGGCAAAATGCTGCCAATAGCATTAGCAAAGTGCATGTTACGCACTAACCGTAATCCCAACATATGAAAAATAATGACCAAGGGTCGCTAATCAATTACGATATGAAGATGCATAGCGAATTATTGATGAGGGCTCAAAATGAATAACAATAGCAATAATGACTGTCTGACTTTAATGAGAAAAGCCTGTAAAGACAATGGATGAGATTCGTCACGATGTATTGGTGCTCGGCTCTGGATTGGCCGGTTTACGCGCAGCGCTAGAGATTGCCCGTAGGCTCGGCGATAGCATAAGCATCGGATTGGTTTCAAAGGTCCAGCTGATGCGCGCTCACTCCGTGGCTGCCCAAGGCGGAACAGCCGCAGTTTTGCGCACAGAGGAAGGCGATTCATTGGAGCTTCATGCATGGGATACGATAAAGGGGGCCGATTTTCTTGCCGATCAGGATGTAGTCTTCAGGTTCGTGGAACAGGCACCACAAGAGATATATCAGCTGGATCAGTGGGGGTTACCCTGGTCACGCCGCGACGATGGGCGCATTCTGCAACGTCCTTTTGGCGGGCATAGTTACCCTCGGGCGACGATGGCTGCCGATATGACGGGGTTTTTTCAAATGCAGACGCTGTACGATACACTCAACAGTGTCGGCAAGCTCACTCGGTATGATGAAGTTTTCGCAACGTCTATCGTTGTTGAAGACAATAGCTTTCGCGGAATCACTGCAATAAATTTGAGTGATGGCCATTTCCTGGTATTGCGTGCTAAGGCATTATTAATTGCGAGCGGTGGTGCAGGGACGTTGTACGGCTTCACTACTTATTCCCAAACAGTGACAGGCGACGGTCACGCCATGGCCTACAGGGCGGGACTTGCGCTTGAGGATATGGAATTCATTCAGTTTCATCCTACCGGCTTGGTACCTTCCGGCATATTGATGACCGAGGGCTGTCGAGGTGAGGGTGGGTTCCTGCTCAACAAGGATGGTGAGCGTTTTATGGAGCGGTATGCCTCACAAAAAATGGAATTGGCGCCACGTGACATCATCTGCCGCGCCATGGTGACAGAGATGCAAGGCGGGCGCGGTTTCAAGCAGGAGCAAGGACTGGGATACCTACATCTCGATCTCACTCACCTGGGAGCCGACAAAATCAAAACCCGTCTGCCATTAATCAGGGAAGTGTGCATGAAGTTTATCGGAGCTGACCCGATTGTTTCTCCGATACCCGTGAGTCCGGTGGCCCATTACTCGATGGGTGGAATAGAGACGGATATCAATGGTGCGGCACGAGTGAAAGGTGTTTGGGTCGCCGGTGAAGCGGCTTGTGTCTCTTTACACGGCGCCAATCGATTGGGGACAAATTCTACGGCTGAATGTCTTGTATGGGGTGGTATCTGTGGATCGGAAATGGCTGGGTATCTGGCTTCAGATGCGCCGCTCGAAGAGATCCCAATGGATCGGGTTCGTGCGGAAGAGCAACGCGTCTTTGGTAACTTGCTCCAGCAAAAAGGAAACGAAAACCCTTATCAGATACGCCAAGCGTTACGTCAACTGATGGACGACTGTATGGGGGTCTATCGTAGCCACGACACCATGGCGAAAGGGCTGAGCGTCGTGCGAGAGCTCAAGGATCGTTTTCGTGAGATTTCCATCAGTGATAAGACGCGCATCTACAATACGAATCTGCTCAATGTGCTGGAGCTCGAAAACCTGTTAGATCTGGCCGAAGTGACGATTCTATCCGGACTGGCGAGAGAGGAATCGCGTGGCGCCCATGCTCGCACCGATTTTCCGAACAGAGACGATGAAGATTGGCTGAAGCATACGTTGGTGACGCGAACTCCACAAGGGCCGCAGATTGACTACAAGCCTGTTGCCATTACGCATTGGCAGCCGGTTGAGCGCAAATACTAGCGCAGGCGAGGAGGCTAGTAATGAACAAAGAGGCTGCCCGGCTCGGTGTATATGGCTGGTTGAGAAGTGGCAAACGAGGTATCGAGGGGTATCTCTTCCTATTGCACCGGATTACCGGAATCGCGCTGTTGGCATTCCTTTGCATGCACGTGTTTGTTTCATCGACCCGGCTATTCGGAGAGCAGGCATGGGTGTGGGCCATGGCTATGACCCATTCGGTACTAATCGAGCTTCTCGAGTATGCGGTCTTCGTCGCGTTTATTTTTCATGCGTTCAACGGGATACGTTTGATAGCCATCGAGTTGGGTTTCGTCGTAGGGCGGCCAGCAGAGCCCGTCTTTCCATACAAAGGCTCAATCACCAAACAAAGGCCGTTGACGATCACGATCATGGTCGTAGCGGGTGTGCTCATCCTGATGGGCGGGCTTGAGCTGCTACGCCTTACGTAGGGAGGAATCAATCATGCAAAGTAGATATTGGTTCTGGATGCTGCTGAGCGCACCGGTGATACTGATCCTGTTGGGATGGCATATGGCTATCATGCATCTTGAGGGCCTCTTGGGCCACATGGTCTCAATCTCGGCGCAACCACTGGCGTGGGAGGATGTCATGGCCCGCGGCAGAAATGTATTTGTCGTTACCAGTTATGTGCTTTTGCTTGGGGCCGGGCTATTTCATGGTTTTTTTGGTCTGCGCACCATACTGATGGAATATTGGCCAGGTAAAGCCGCCGAGAAGGTAATTAGCAGGAGTTGTTTGGTTGCGGGGATCATACTGTTTTCAGTGGGAACCTACACGACACTCACTTTTCATTTTTTTCTCCCTGCGCCTTAGGAGAATCCAAATGCCGTTAATGGAGTTTGTGATTCAGCGCTTCAATCGAGAAACGGACTCCGAACCTCGCTGGGAGCGCTACCAAGTAACCACCCACCCTGGGATGACCGTCCTCGAAGCGCTTCATCGAATTCAAGAGCAACAAGATGCTTCGCTAGCTTGGCGTTATTCCTGTCGCATGGGCATATGCGGATCATGCGCAATGATCATTAATGGCAAACCGGGTTTGGCCTGCAATACTCAGGTTCACGACCTGAATGCGCCTATTGTCCACGTGCAGCCCTTGTCGAATTTCTCCGTCGTAAAAGACCTAGTTCCTGACTTAACGCCAATGTTTGAAAAGCATTCCAGCTTGAAGACTTATTTGGTGCGTCAGGATGCGTCGAAGACGGAAGCTCTCGAAGGTGAGCTTGCGCAATCGCCGGACGAGCTCATGAGATATCTGCAATTTTCTCACTGTACCAAGTGCGGCGCATGTATGGCGGCGTGTCCTACCGTTGCCATCGACAGCGCTTTCCTTGGCCCTATGCCACTCGCCGCAGCCCACCGGTATAACGTCGATTCCAGAGATGAAGGGTTCGAAGCACGAAAGCAGAAAGTAAGTGCTCTGCATGGTGCATTTAGTTGCCATTACGCCGCAGAATGCTCTAGTGTTTGTCCGAAAGGCGTGGATCCTGCGCGTGCGATTCAATTGATGAAACGCGATTTGATACTGGATTTGCTGAAGCTAAGACAAAAAAGCGCCCCAGCATCGCTTGCGCCAAGTCCCAGTGCTGCAAAGCCGAGTGACGATATTCCGCAAGCACCGGAATTTACGGTCAAAACCTGAGCCTAAGCAACCTCGGAGTTGCGCCGCGCAAACTCCTTGAATATGCGCGGCGGCTTTTCAAACTACACGAGCTGAGCAAAAAAATCGTTTCCTTTATCATCAACTAGGATGAAAGCTGGAAAATCTTCTACCTCGATCCGGTAGATTGCTTCCATGCCCAGTTCCGGGTACTCCAGCACTTCTACCTTCTTGATATGATCCTTGGCCAGGATGGCAGCAGGGCCGCCGATGGAGCCAAGATAGAACCCACCGTATTTCTTACAGGCTTCGGTCACTTGCCGACTGCGATTTCCTTTTGCAATCATCACCAGCGAACCACCGTTGGATTGAAACTCGTCGACGTAAGAATCCATCCGACCAGCAGTAGTTGGGCCGAATGATCCGGATGGCATGCCTTCGGGTGTCTTTGCAGGCCCTGCGTAGTAAATAGGGTGGTTCTGGAAATAATCCGGCATGCCATCGCCTCTATCCAAGCGTTCCTTTATCTTGGCGTGGGCGATATCGCGTGCGACCACGAGTGTCCCGGTTAGTGACAAACGAGTCTTGACGGGATACTTCGTCAGTTCGGCGAGTACTTCTTTCATTGGTCGGTTCAAGTCGATATGCACGACGCTCTGTTCATGTTCACTCCGGTATTTTTCGGGAATGAATCGACCGGGATTCCTCTCTAGCTCCTCGATCCAGAGACCTTCCTTGTTGATCTTTGCCTTAACGTTACGGTGCGCCGAGCAGGACACACCCATCCCTATGGGGCATGAGGCCCCGTGGCGAGGAAGACGAACGACTTTAATATCGAGCGCAAAATACTTGCCTCCAAATTGTGCTCCGATACCGCTCTCCTGCGCGGCCTGAAGCAGGGTGTCTTCCAGCTCGTGATCGCGAAAAGCCTGACCACCGTCGTTCCCCTGAGTCGGTAACTTGTCGAGATAGCCGGTGGTGGCCAGCTTGACCGTCTTCAAGCACGTTTCGGCAGAGGTGCCGCCAATTACGAACGCGACGTGATAGGGAGGGCAGGCGGCTGTACCCAGGGTCTTCATCTTCTCTGACAAGAAAGTCGCCAGCTTTCCGGGTGTTAAAAGCGCTTTGGTTTCCTGAAAAAGGAATGTCTTGTTCGCGGAGCCACCACCCTTGGCAATGAAGAGGAATTCATACTCGCTTCCATCCTTAGCGTAAATATCGATCTGCGCAGGTAGATTCGTCCCTGAGTTTTTTTCCTCATAGATAGTCAGTGGAATGGTTTGAGAATAGCGCAGGTTTTCCCCAGAATAGGTATCGTACACACCTTGCGTAAGCGCTTTTTCATCACCGCCGCCAGTCCAGACCTGTTGACCTTTCTTGGCAACAATAGTAGCCGTCCCGGTATCTTGACACATGGGCAATACGAAATGCGATGCTACTTCTGCGTTCTTGAGCATTGCGAGCGCGACCGTGCGATCGTTGTCACTCGCCTGGGGATCATCGAGAATTGCGGCGACTTGTTGCAGGTGGGCGGGTCGTAATAGGAAGGAAGCATCGCGCATGGCCTCCTTCGCCAGTAGTCTTAGCCCCTCGGGATCGACTCTCAAGACCTCCTGATTCTCAAACTGGGCAACAGAGACGAAATCCCGACTCAAGAGGCGATAGGAAGTGGTGTCTTCTGCCAGTGGGAACATATTTTGGTATAGGGTATCGTTCATCAGTTTTGCTCCTCTCCCGCAGCGACGGGGTGTGTGAGGCTGATTACATTTTATTGCGGCTGGAATTTGTAGGTCGTTACAGCCAAGACCTTTACCGAAGTCTTTTTGAACAGCTGTGACAAGGGTATAACGACCTGACCATTGAACATCAGTCAACTAGACCCGGAAATCAGGTGATGTGACCTCAGGTTTCCGGTACCGGAGCAATGATGCCCTCTCGCATCAGAATTGCCGTTGCCTCGCGGGCGCTGAGGATGATCTGCTTTGCTTCTTCAAAGAGTGATGTCTCGTCCTTGGTAAGTCTGGCGACACCCTCTTCTTGCGCCTTCATCGCCGTGGCTACTGCCACACGAGGAAATACCTCCCATTCGTCCATGCGGGGTACGATGTCGTCTTCATTAATCCCTCGCCTTTGAGCGTACGCGGCGAGCTCTTGGGCGGCCGCTACAGCCATATTATCAGTCACAGTACGGGCACGGACGTCGAAAACACCTCGAAATATGCCGGGAAACGCCAACGAATTGTTTAGCTGATTGGGAAAGTCGCCTCGTCCAGTTGCGACAATTTTTGCGCCTGCTTCCTTGGCCTCTTCAGGCCAGATTTCCGGTACGGGATTGGCACAAGCAAATACAATGGCATCCGAGGCCATGGCTCGCACCCATTCGGCTTGAATAGTATTGGGCCCAGGCTTTGAAAAGGCGATGCACACGTCCGCTCCCTGCATGGCCTCGGCAATTCCTCCCTTCAACCCCTCGGCATTGCTTTCGGTGCATATCTTCCATTTGTCGACAAACTCTGCGCGCTTCTCCTCAACATCGCTACGCCCCCGGTGCAGAATACCTTTACTGTCACAAGCGATAACTTGCTCTGGAGCGACCCCCGTCGCCTTCATTAGACGATAGACCGCGACGTTGGCAGCTCCCATTCCGATCATGGTAATCCGAATGTTTTCGAGGTCCTTCCCGACCACTTTGAGCGCGTTATGAAGTCCAGCTACCAGTACTGTCGCTGTCCCTTGTTGGTCATCGTGCCAGACTGGTATGTTCATGCTTGTTCGCAATTCGTCCAAGACCTTGAAACACTTCGGCTGGGAAATATCCTCCAGATTGATGCCTCCAAAAGAGGGCTCCAACAACCTTACCGTGTTGACCAGCTCAGTCGGGTCTTGGGTTCCCAGGCATATGGGTACCGCATCTACGCCACCTAGAAACTTGAACAGCAGGGCCTTGCCCTCCATGACCGGAAGACCCGCCTCCGGCCCTATATTGCCTAAACCGAGGACTCGTGTTCCATCTGAAACGATCGCGATGCTATTGGCCTTATTGGTATATTCGTAGACAAGCTCGGTGTCTGCGTGAATCGCCCGACATGGCGCAGCCACACCCGGTGTGTACCAAACAGACATGTCACCGAGATTGCGAACGGCACACTTGAGCATTGTTTGCACCTTGCCCTTATAAAGGCTGTGCAGACGCATTGCCCACGTGTCTGCTTCACTCAACTTAGTAGAAGACATGCTCAGACCTCCTAATGACATACACATGAAATTTAGTTATTGGATGACCAACAAGGGGCATCCATCGTATTTTTTCATTTTTCGAATGAATGTTCTTCTCTCAAGTTCATTCAAATTCGAGAATGATTTGACCGATCGTGAGAACATCACCCGGTCTGACGCGGATTTTGGCGATCTTCCCCGAGCGTTCCGCACGCAAGATGTTTTGCATCTTCATTGCCTCAATGACGCATAACTCTTTTCCGGGAGCAACCTCTTCGCCCTCTATTACGGCTACAGACCTCAAAAGCCCGGGCATGGGTGAAACGAGATACATCGACATATCTGGAGGCTGCTTCGGTGGTAGCATCCGTATCATTTCCGCAGCCAATGTGGCATACACTTGGACGTCGACCTCAGCACCCAAGTGTTTGATAGTGTATCCGAGACCTTTGCGTATGACCGTGAACCGTTTCGGTCGTGCATTAATGGTGCAGCGTAGTACCGGTTGCCCGACCTGCCAATCGCTACGCACCGCCAGTGTCTGGTCGGCGAAGCTCACATCGAACCCATCCCCCATCACCTGTGCTTTCACTGGTATGAACTGATCGTTGACAGCGACCACCCAGTCCTGCGGAATGAGCACGTGGTAATCCGGTATCCTGTCACTGGTCTGGGACGCGCGTTGCAAATAGCGCAGATGCATGAAAACGGCAGCGCCAACAGTTGCACCACAGTCACGCTCATTCATCGGAGCCGGTCGAAATCCTTGCGGATACTCCGCATTGATGAAACCGGTATTGAACTGCCCTTCCAGAAAGCGTGGATTAGCCAGGAGAGCACTGAGAAAGTTAAGGTTATGGTGGATCCCCTGGATATAGAACTCATCCAAGGCGATTCGCAGTTGCCGTATCGCACTGTCACGATCCGTATCCCAGGTGATCACCTTTGCGATCAATGGATCGTAATATCGGGTAATCTCACCCCCCTCATACGCGCCATCGTCGATGCGTACATTAAAGCTTTCCTGCGGTGTTCGATATCTGACGAGCCGTCCCGTCGATGGCATAAAGTCGTGGTACGGATCCTCGGCGTATACCCGAGCCTCGATAGACCAACCTCGTGGCCGAATATCTTCCTGGTGCATTGTCAGGTGCTCGCCTGCAGCGACCCGGATCATCCACTCCACCAGGTCCAAGCCTGTCACAAACTCGGTCACTGGGTGTTCAACCTGCAACCGCGTGTTCATCTCCAGGAAATAATAATTGTAGTGCTGGTCGACCATGAATTCTATGGTGCCCACCGAAGTGTAGTTTATGGCGCTCGCCAGCGCAACTGCAGCCTCACCCATCGCGCGGCGAGTCTCCTGATCCAGGAAAGGCGACGGTGATTCCTCGATGATCTTCTGATGTCGGCGCTGGATAGTGCATTCACGTTCACCCAGATGAATGATATTTCCATGCTGATCTCCTAACACCTGGAATTCGATGTGTCGCGGTTCCTCAATAAACTTCTCGACAAACACGCGGCCATCGCCGAAGGCAGAATGCGCTTCATCTGTGGCCAAACGAAAACTGTCACGAACTTCGTCCTCGTTGCGTGCGAGATGGATTCCTTTTCCACCCCCGCCTACAACCGCTTTAAGCATAACAGGAAAACCGAGATCACAGGCAATTATCACCGCCTCGCTCGGATTTGAAATCGTATCTCTATGCCCGGGTACCACCGGTATGCCAGTCGCTTCGGCGAGCTTGGCGGCGGCAATCTTATCACCCATCGTTGAAATCATTTCCGAAGTCGGGCCAAGGAAGGTGATACCTTCATCCTCGAGCTGCCGAGCGAATTCGGGGTTCTCTGAAAGGAATCCGTAGCCAGGATGAACAGCCTCGGCCCCGGTTTTTTTACAAGCATCGACAATTTGCTTTCCTGCAAGGTAGCTTTCTGCCGCGGGTGCCCCACCAATCCAGACTGACTCGTCGCAAGTTGCCACATGCCTCGCGTCCATGTCGGCGTCGGAGAATACTCCAACAGACTTTATGCCCAACCGTTTAAGCGTGCGATGAATACGGATGGCAATCTCGCCGCGACTGGCTATAAGAATCTTGTCAAACACCGTTATTGACTCCAGTTACAAAGGGAGATTGTCATGCTTCTTGTCAAGCTTGACGCTTTTTTTGTTACGCAATCTCGCTAACGCATGAGCGATACGAGTGCGCGTCGTACGCGGTACTATCACGTCATCGATAAACCCACGGCGTGCGGCGGCGAAGGGATTTGCAAACTTAGCACGGTATTCCTGCGTGCGAGAGGCGATTTTGTCCGGATCATCGAGCTCCTGGTGAAAGATAATTTCGACAGCTCCCTTTGCTCCCATCACCGCAATCTCGGCGGTCGGCCACGCGTAATTGATATCACCTCTCAAATGCTTTGAGCTCATGACGTCGTACGCGCCTCCGTAAGCTTTGCGGGTAATCACTGTTAGCTTCGGAACAGTAGCCTGAGCGTACGCAAACAAAAGCTTAGCGCCGTGTTTGATAATACCGTTATACTCTTGTATGGTTCCCGGAAGGAAACCAGGGACGTCGACAAAAGTGACGATAGGGATATTGAAACAGTCACAAAAGCGAACAAAGCGAGCAGCCTTGGTTGAAGCGTCGATGTCAAGGCAGCCGGCCAGCACAATTGGCTGGTTAGCAACGATGCCGATGGGAGAACCATTGATGCGGCCAAAGCCGATGATGATATTTCTGGCGAAATCGGGTTTAAGCTCGAAAAACTGTTCTTCATCGACCACCTTCAGGACCAACTCCTTCATATCGTAAGAGGCGTTTGTATCACGGGGCACCAAGGTATCGAGCGAGGGTTCTTCGCGATCGATGCTGTCAGAGGTGGGGCGGGTCGGGGGAAAGGCTCGGTTCGACCCAGGTAAAAAGTTGAAAAGGCGCCGGACATAAAGCAGTGCTTCTACATCATTTTCAAAGGCACCATCCGCGACACCTGAGCGGTTCGTATGAGTCAGTGCACCACCGAGCTCTTCCTGGCTCACCGTCTCGCGCGTAACCGTTTCAAGCACCTTTGGGCCAGTGATATACATGTATGAGGTATCTTGCACCATGAAGATGAAATCGGTCATTGCCGGCGAATAAACAGCGCCACCGGCACAGGGTCCCATGATGACCGAAATCTGCGGAACCAGACCAGAAGCATCGACGTTTCGCTGGAAAATTCCCGCATACGCTCCGAGTGATGCGACTCCTTCTTGAATACGTGCACCTCCGGAATCATTCAAACCAATAACGGGCGCGCCGACTTTCATTGCCTCATCCAAGACCTTGAATATCTTCTCGGCGTGGGCTTCTGACAGACTGCCACCGAAAACCGTAAAGTCCTGGCTGAATACGAATACAAGACGCCCACTTATCATGCCGCAACCGGTCACTACGCCATCGCCTGAAATTTTCTTTTTTTCCATTCCAAAGTCGGTGCACCGATGCTCGACAAAGACGTCCCATTCTTCGAAGGAATACGGATCCAGTAACAACTGAATCCGCTCACGGGCAGTAAGTTTGCCTCGTCTATGCTGACCTTCAATCTGATCGGCTCCGCCACCAGATCGGGCAAGTACGCGCATTTTCTCGAGCTGATCAATTTGTTCGCGCATGTGATTACCCTCAATTGATTCTGATCAATGTGTCACTTATCTAACGACCCGAGCCTTTCTCCACATCCGTGTGGGCGGGTCGGGATAATGGAGTGAAAGCCACCATTTTGTCTAAGTCCCACCCTTATGTGCCTGTTAAAGAAACAGGGGAACAAAATAATTTGGTAGCACATGGTAAATTAGTAGTTCATATGCTTCCTGCGAGACGATCCTACATTCAGAGACTTGGGCGTCTGGGACACCATAGTTCTCGCAGTCGGCATTCTTACGGAAGTTGACCTATGATCCTGCCAAATTCGGGCTGGATCTAGGGTACCATGCCTCAGGAGGATTGTTTCTGCACCGTGTGATTCCGCTATCCTTAGTGTAATAGCGAAATCGTAGGTTGATAGCCGCGATCAGTGCAACACCTTTGTCGGACGGCTTGGGTCGGACGCAGCGAATTTTCGTTGCAATCTGAGGGAGGCGTTGCAGATGCTTCTCGGGGATCAGTCTAAGGGATTATCACCGAACGTAGCGGGGTGACTGAAGGTGAAGTGGGGCGAGAAGCTCAAGGCTTGGAGTCAAGGTTTTTGGTTGTGAAGCACTCCCTGTACTGGCGAGCAGACGGGAACCACCCCACGTTGCGGGGAGAGGACGACGAGCGCTTGTGGTTGTTGACCATTAATGGTGCCACGCCCAAGGGTAAGAAGCCGCTTGATGACAGCGACGCTGTGCTGGCAATCTACGCCTTCCCTGTCGAGCAATGAGCTCATCTGCGCGGCACCAGCCCCATCCAGTCCAATTCGCCACCGTGCCCCATCGCGCCGAGCGAACGAAGAAACGTGTGACGCGCGCGACCTTCCTCGGTCCTCCCTTCAAACTTTCCAAAGAAGCCGCCATGTCGTGGCTCCGCAACTGCGCCCCCGAGAAGTTCGCAGAACTGCTTGCCGGAAGGTACACGAAGACGGAATTCCGCAAGCCCGCAGCATGCATCCTCGATCTATTGGAGGTTACCTTATCCGATGAGGGGTGAAGGAGACAAACAGCTATGTCGCTCTGCAATGCCATCGCTGCATGAGTTTATTGAGGGGATTCTTGGAGGCGATAGGGGGCTCCTGTCACGGGCCATTACTCTGGTTGAAAGCTCTAGAGTGGAGCATGAGACGCTCGCTCAGCAGTTATTGGAACAACTCCATCCCCATTGCGGTAGATCGCTGCGGATAGGTATCACCGGAGCGCCTGGTGTGGGCAAGAGTTGTCTGATCGACGCCCTGGGGAACTATCTGCTTGATAGGGAAACGAGTCGGCTTGCAGTGCTGGCGATCGATCCGACAAGCGCGATCAGCGGTGGTAGCATTCTTGGGGACAAAACGCGAATGCAAAGGCTTATTACCAAAGATCGCGTGTTTATTCGTCCCTCGCCTTCCTCGGGGCATCTTGGAGGTGTAGCTCACCGAACACGTGAAGCTATGATGCTGTGCGAAGCCGCAGGATACACTATTGTTATTGTCGAAACGGTTGGTGTGGGCCAAAGTGAGTTTGCGGTTCGCGCCATGGTTGATTTCTTCCTTCTATTGAGCGTGGCCTGCGCAAGCGATGAGCTACAAGGAATAAAGCGTGGCATTATCGAGCTAGCAGACGCTATCGTTATCACCAAAGCCGATGGCGACAACCTCATTCATGCACCACAGGCGCAGCAGGCGTTTGAAAATGCGCTGCAAACTATCTCATCTCCTACTGAAAATTGGCAAGTGCCTGTGCAGATCTGTTCGGCGATCAATAACGACGGGATTGACGAGCTCTGGCAAACTGTTGAGCGACAATATGACTCGACCAAAGGTAGCGGTGCTTTTCATAGACGTCGACAACAGCAAGCCGTGGATTGGATGCACACCTTGATAAAAGATCGTATTCAGCGTTTCATGAATCGGGATCCAAATTTGTCAAACCTCCTCAAAAGCCTCGAGCAATCCGTGAGGGCAGGGACACTCACATCACGGGCCGCCGCGGAGGAGTTATGCAACGCCGGTGGGTGGCTGTGATGTCCTTGCCGCTTTGGTATACAAGAGAAGGACAGAAGATCCCACCGCTATTTGTTATACGAGAGTCGGCGGCCTTTCCTATTCTGGCCCTGGTTCGCTTCGCGTAGTCTGCACCAAAACGTAAATACCACCGGCTCCCATCCTCTCATCAACTTGACACTACCAATCAGAACACTGTCTTCGGTTCCAGATACGCCATCAGAGCGGCCAATCCACCTTTCATCGCGTAGACGTTCTCAAAGCCAATCTCACGCAGCGACAAAGCGATCACTGTACATCTCACGCCGGATTGGCAGGTCACAATCACCTTCTTGTCTGTTGGGATTTGTGCAAGGTTCTCAGGCTTGAAAACCTCGTTCATCGGTAAACTCAGGCTGGCCCCGTACGTCAGCCCAATGATCGACTGCTCTTGCTTGGTGCGCACGTCGAGTAAGACGACATCTTCCTCTTTCTTGATGGCCTCGACCACATTCGCAGGTGGCAGGAGGTGAAGCTCTTCCTGGACCTTTTGTTCTTCAAACGCGGCGAAGAACTGTTCGTAACATCTTGGCAAGCAATTCGTTCATTTTGGTCGCTCCTGCTGCTACAGTACTGATTCTCCTATATCAAGTATAGCTGCCTTTGGGTTGTCAACACATAATAGCAGGATCGAGCAGTACACCACCGCGGTCAAGCCAAGGGATAGCAGCCCGATCGCACGCGCCTGCTCTGCCAGCGCCGGTTGTGCGACCAGGATCCCACTACAGCCGCTGAAGGGGGTGCGCTACGCGCTCAGATCCAAGCCGGAGCGAAAATCCTCCACTGACGAAGACGGTGATTCCGACTGCCTCACACACGGCGGTGAGGACGAGAAAAGGGGTCAAATCACACCCAGAACAGCTGGATAGCGCACTCGGTTTGTCTCGGACCAAAGGCTGCGTCTTACAGCAGCCGAACTCGCTGACCCGAAGTCTTGTTCCTACACCAAAGGGGCATAGGTTTTACCGGACGATAGCTATCCATACCCTCTCTGGTGGGGCCGTAGGGGCGGATGGAGCCATCACAGGCTTTCGTGGCCCTCAAATAGCTTCCTATGCCACAGGGCTAGCGGACCAGTGTCCGCGCTGGCGAAATGGCTCATCGCCGTACGCGCGCGGACCGTGATCGTGTGGAGCTGATCGAAGGTCAACTCATCGCCGATCTGCTCAAGGTAGATCTCCGGCGCTTCGGGATCGATGTGTACGTGTGCGTGGTCGACCCACGCCGGATCGGCTGGCGCGAACCCTTGCGTGTACTGCATGCTGTTGGTTTCTGGGTCGAACAGAACCCCACCGACAAGCAGCGTGTTCTCTACCATATTGAAAATTTTGATGATCTTTCCTTCTTGGTCACCTAGTACGTGGTAATGATGACCGATTTCAATCGGCTTTTCGTTCATCTCGAGTACCTCTCTCGGTTGTTTCCACGAGTCATACTAATTTTCTATCTACACGAGATATCAGGGCCGTCAACTGTACCTGTGTCCTTGACAGGAAGCGGCCTGGATCGGAAATCCTGCCACAACCCAGCGTAGGCATTGGGTGTTCTACCCGTACGCCTGTGGAATCATAAAATTACACTGGCGCTCCGCGCAATTGACGGAGATGTGGCCGGAGTTATGATCAAGGCTCGGGAAGTCCTATCGGAAACCCACTGACGAGATTTTCCGAATCGGCGTAGCGATGGTACCGGATTTCGGGTACTACGCGACCTGCCAAGTGTGTAGTGACAACGGCCGAGTGGATTTGGGAGCGGCTCTGTTGAACGATAGGATTCCACGAGGGAACAGCGGATTACGGAGGTGGTTGCGGGAACATAGTGAAGGCGGGCCCTCTTTTATGTTCTCGCCACTGTCTCGCTAAGCCATTGTTTCTCCGGTTGCACGCCGTCGTTTCAAATGAGCCGCCCCCCAAGGCGTTGGTCGAAGCCGCTGGCCTGTTATGATGCTTCGAAGAAATACCAAAATCTATTGCAACACCTTAGTCGCATGCATTATTTCAGGGTTCTGCCTATCGGGGGTCACGCGAAATCCGAGAGATTTTGCCAGTGCCAGCATGCGCGTATTCACCGTAAGCACCTCCCCATTAATTGTGCGGAAACCGCGATCACGTGCATTCTTCATCAGCGAGCGCATGAGCCGCGCCCCGATTCCGCGCCCCTGCCACTGATCGGAGACCATGATCGCAAACTCGCAAGTTTCGCCACCGGATCTAGACATATATCGGGCTTCACCCACCTCGATGTCCCCATTCTCCTGGGCAACAATGCCGATCATGGCCATCTCACAATCATAGTCGATCTGGGTGAAACGTACTAGCATCTCCGGCGTGAGCTCCTTGATGGACTGCATAAAACGCAAGTACTTGGTCTGCTTTGAGAGACCGCGCACAAAGTCCTGTTCCATCTGGGCATCCTCCGGACGGACCGGCCGAATGACCAGGTCAGTCCCGTCGGGGAGCTGCGTCCGTAACAGGAGGTAGGTCGGATACGGGTGAATGGCCATGTGGCCGTAAGGCGACATCGAGGAAGAACGAAAGTCCACCCGAATTCGGGCGTCCACCGCCACGACGTCCTTATCATTCCCGATCAGGGGGTTTATCTCCATGCCAATAACCTCGGGCAGCTCGCACACCAATTCTGAGACGCGCTGAAGGATCTCAGCCAAGGCTTGGCGGTCCATGGGCGGCATGTGCCGGCAAGCGCCCATGAGACGTGCGACGCGCGTATGCTCGATCATGGCCTCGATGACGAAGTCGTTCAGGGGGGGCAACCCGACCGCATGGTCCTCCAAGACCGCGTCCTCGATGCCGCCCGCACCGAAGCTGATGACGGGACCGAAGATCGGGTCCCTCATGACACCGATCCTGAGCTCGCGGACTGCGGGAACGAATGCCATGCGCTCCACCGTTACGCCCAAGATGTTCACCTCCGGCCGGAGCTTGTGCACCCGCTCGACGATCTCAGTGAAGCTTCGCCGAACCGACGAGGCGTCACTGATGCCAAGCCGCACACCATCTACCTCGGACTTGCGCTCGATTTGATGGGAACAGACCTTCATGACCACGGGATATCCCAGGGCCTGTGCCACCGTCAAGGCATCGTTCGGACTGTGGGTGAGGACCTCCTGCGTAGTTGGGATATGAAAGGAGGAAAGCACCGCCTTTGCCTCGATCGAGCTTAAGGTCTTGCGTCCCTCCGCCATGACCCCTTCGATGATGAGTCTTGCTCCCTCTATGTCCGGGTTTCGGTGCTCCGACAGTGGCCCCGGGGTTTGCTTCAGGAGCTTCTGGTTGCGGCAGTAATCCGCAAGAAAGGACATGGCCTCGACCGCTGTGTGAAGGCAGATGAAGCTGGGTACGCCCTGATCGGCAAAAACCGATTGCGTCTCGGCCAAGCCGGCACTACCCATCCAGCAGGCGAGCACCGGTTTGTGCGTCCTGACCGCCGCTTCTGCCACTTTCTGCGCGATCCCTGTGGGATCGACAAGCCACAGGGGCGCTAGGATGGTCAGCACTCCGTCGACTTCAGGGTCAGCCAAACAGGCCTCGACCGCCGCTTGGTAACGCTCCGGGGTAGTCTGGCACATCAGGTCTACCGGATTATCGTGGGACCATTCCTCTGCGAGGGCCGTGTCCAGCCGTTGCCGTGCCTCGTTGGAAAGTTGCGGAATACGCAGGCCCCGCTCCACCGCCCTGTCTGTCGCCAGCATTCCAGGGCCTCTTCCATTGGTGATTATGGCCACGCGGTCTCCCATCATGCGCTTCTTGGCGCCGAAGACCTGCTCTGCTGCGAACAATTGTTCGAGATCTTCCACCTGCACCGCGCCGGCTCGCTCCATGACGGCGCGGAATACTTCCGCTGATCCCGCCCAAGCCCCGGTGTGGGAACTTGGCGCGGGGGCTCCAGGGGGGGGGCCACCGGTCTTGATTGCGATTACGGGCTTAAGCCGGGCCGCTAAACGCAGATTGCTCATAAAGCGACGCGCATCCCGTATGCCCTCTACGCACAGGAGAATGCACCGGGTATAGCTGTCCAGGGCAAGAAAATCGAGGATGTCGCCAAAGTCCAGGTCAGCCGCCGCCCCCAGGGAGACAACGGCAGAAAACCCGAGTCGGCGCAGATCCGACCAGTCCAACATGGAGGTGCACACGGCTCGTGACTGGGAGACAAGAGCCACATTACCTGGTCGTGCCAGCTTTTTGCGGAAACTGGCATTAAGTTTGTGTTGGGGACGCATCACTCCCAAGGTCTCGGGCCCCAACACGCGGATGCGATTGCGCCGCCCCGCTTCCACAAGCTTGTCTTGCAGGCTATTTTTTCGATTGTGCAGCCTACCAAGTTCCCCTGAATAGACCACTGCGGCCTTTACGCCATACTCGCCACACTGGTCGAGGATCTCGGGTACCTCATCGAGCGGCGTGGCGATCAGTGCCAAGTCTAGGCGCTTGTTGAGCTGGTGCAGGTCTCTGTAGCACGGCCTTTCGGCTACCTGTTCGTGCTTCGGGTTAATCCCATAGCATTCACCCTGAAAGCCAGCAGCTAGCAGGTTGCGATAGACGCTTCCCCCCAAAGATTCCTCCGCGTCGCTGGCGCCAAAGATAGCAACTGCGTTCGGTGAGAAGAGTTTGTCAATCTCGGATAACAGCTCCATAGAAAAGCGCTTTCTCTCCGACTCTAGGGCACCTCGAAAAATTGCCTTTTTCGCCGGTCACGCGACTCTAACCCCTTGATAAGAAAAGATCGCGATTCCTCGAAACTGTATTTTTCGAGGTGCCCTCTAGCCGTTTCCATTCCTCGCGGCCATCGTGAATCCAGTGTGCGAAGCTGACTTACGTCTCCCCAGCCCATTCCTCCACTACATAGGTCCCCGGGGCGGTGGTCAACGGGAACAGTCCCTTCTCCGGATTGCCCGTGGGCGGGGGCGGTACCTCTTTCGTCGAGCGCTTGCTCAACCATTGCTCCCATGCGGGCCACCATGACCCCTCGTATTTCGGGGCAAACATCGTCCACATCTCCGGGGGAATGTACCGATCGCCGGCCTTGCTCGTTGCCATCTGATAACCGCGAGCTTCAGGTCCTGGAGGGTTGACAATACCCACGTTGTGCCCGCCACTAGTGAGCACAAACGTGACCTCATTGGTGTCGGTCCGCAGATGCAGCTTGTAGACCGATTGCCAGGGTGCGACGAAGTCATCCAATGCTCCAACGGCGAAAATTGGAGCCTGGATGTCCCCGATGGCGATGGGTCGCCCAGTTGTTTGAAATCGCCCATCCCACAAGTCGTTGTTAAGAAATAACTTTCTCAGCAATTGTGACTGGATGAGATAGGGGGCGCGTGTACCGTCCGCGTTCCACGCCACAACGTCAAACATCGGCTTTCGCCTTCCGAGAAGATACTCGTGGACCATCTTGGACCAGATGAGGTCCCGAGAGCGCAGCACCTGAAAAGTTCGGGCAATCTCCTTGGGGTCTAGGTAACCTCGCTGCCACATTAAGTCTTCCAGAAAGGATACCTGACTCGGCTCGATGAAGACGGCCATATCTTCCAACTCGCTGAAATCGGTTAGCGTAGTCAACAGAGTTACGCTCGCCAGCCTAGCATCTTGGTCGCGCCCCATCGTGGCGGCCGAGATGGTTAGTAGGATGCCACCAAGGCCGTAGCCGACGGTATGAACCCTGGTGTCCGGTATGATGTTGCACACGGCGTTCAGGGCATCCATGACGCCTATCCGACGATAGTCACCGAAATCCAGGTCCCGGTCCTCGGAGTCCGGGTTCTTCCAAGAGATCATGAACACGCTGTGGTTCCCGTCGACGAGGTATTTGACCATCGAGTTCTCGGGCGAGAGGTCCATGATGTAGTACTTCATCACCCACGACGGAACCATCAGGATTGGCTCGCGCCATACGGTGTCGGTAGAGGGCGAGTACTGGATAAGCTCAAAGAGGCGGTTGCGGTACACGACCTTGCCCGGGGTCGCGGCGACGGTCTCCCCAACCTTGAACCGTTCCGAGCCAACGGGTTTCTTGCCACTGATGGTCCTTTCTTGATCCTCGACGAAGTGTACGAGTCCACGCACGAGGTTGTACCCTCCTTCCGTAATGGTCGCTTGGAGCACTTTCGGGTTGGTCCATAGGAAGTTCGAGGGGGAGAAAACATCTGACACCTGACGCGCCATAAAGAACATCGCCTGCTCATGGCGGCGCGATACGCCCCGTATCCCCGTGGTGGCGTTGTACAGGAGTTGTTGGTGCAGCAGAAATGCCTGGTAGATGAGATTGAAGGGAGGCTGCTGCCAGCATTCGCCCTGGAAGCGCCGATCCTGGAGCAGCGGTTCGATAACGGGTGGAATGTCTCTGCCGACCAGCACATTAAGGGCAAATACGGCGAACCTCAATGCCTTGCGGCGGACTTTCTCCAGGATTTCGGCCTGTTTCCCAGGGGCGATGGCCAGGTGTAAGGCCCAGTCGAGATAGGTAAGCATCATAGACGCGGGAGAGAGACCAAACGTCTTCTCGCCTAACCACGCATGATACATGCGATCTTCGGGCGTTGTACTCGCAACATCAGGTGTCTGTTTCATTGCCTCCACCTCAGCATAAGTTCCGGTGCCTGGCCGTCAGGGCCGTCTTTCTCTCCCTCTCGATACTGGGTGCAAAAGACCGTCTTAGAATCTTGGCAACGCGCCAACGGCCAACAAGGTTGGTGTCAAGAGAGTGAGGACGACATTGAGTGCCATCGAGGGCACCATATCCGGCGTCAGGGATCCACCGCGATCGACCACTCGGCGAACGCCGCGATAGATCAGAACAGCAAGGGGCAAGGTTGCGAATGCCGCGAGGGTACCGGGCGGGAGGAAGTCCAGAACCACGCCCAGACCGAGGCTGAGGTAAGCGAGCGCAACGAATACTCCATAGACGGAAAGGCTGCGGCCGATCCCGAGGGCGATCGGCAGGTTGTCTCGACCGACGGAACGATCGGCTTCCACGTCCGGGAACTGATTCAACAAGAGGAGGTTGCTGACGAGAAAGAAGGGGATCAAGGAGGCTAAGGCGGCGCTCCAGGACCAGGTGCCGGAGACACCGTAATAGGTACCCACCACCATCAGGGGCCCAAAACCGAGCCCGGGAGCAATGAGACAGAGCCAGCGGTGGTGATTGATCTCCGATGTGTAAAAGTAAACGATTGCCAGCCCGAGCGCACCGATGGGAAGAAGTCCCCAACCGACCCGCAAGAGCAAGATCGAGCCGCAGATCGTCGTCAGGCCGAGGGATACCAGACCAACGGCACGCGCCTGCTCCACCAGCGCTGGTTGCGCGACCAGGGTCCCACTCCCTCCGCTGAAAGGGGTGCGCTGCGTGCGCAGATCTAGTCCAGAGCGAAAATCCTCGTATTCGTTCAGGGTGTTGACGCCGACCTGTGCGGAGAAGGCACCGATTAGCACGAACAAGGCCGCGACCCAATCGACAGAGCCTCCTTCACCGACGAAGATGGCGATTCCGACCAGCACACAGACGGGTGTAAGGACGAGGAATGGGGGACGGGTTACACCCAGAATAGCTGGATAGCGCATTTGCTTTGCCTCCGACCAGTGGTTGCTCCTCTCAACATCCCTCTTTGATCTTGGGCGCTCCCTTCTTCCGCGCGCGGGTTGGCGGTGCCACGGCGTGTACCGGCGGTGTAAACCCCGCAGCGGTCGGGGCCTGGGGCTGACCTTCTCCGCCCTTGTAGTTCCCGGCGAAGTAGCAGGCGACCGCTTGCTGTTTGCTGAAACTGAGGATCTCGTCGTCGCCGGCATCGGCAGGCAGCTCAGGATGCAGAACGTGTTGGCTCCAAAACTCGTAGCCCCCCAGGAGTGCATAGGCGTCAAGCCCGGCCAGCCGAAGCATGACCACCGCCTGAGCCGCCTCCCGGTTGCCGTTGGAGTAAAGGACCAGCATCCGGTCCCGCGGCAGCCGGCTCAAGGTCTGGCGCTCCACCAGGTAGGTCAGCGGCATGCTTTGGGCCGACTGGATATGGCCGGCCGCGAACGACTCCAATGGTCTAACGTCGAGGAGCACGAAGTCCCGCCGCCCCTGTACGATCCAGTCGGCGAGCTCATCTGCATTGACCTGGTCCTGGCGGTGGATGATGGCGCGTGCCAGCTGCTGAAGCTCCGTCGCCTCCCCCGCCCCCTGATTGCCGCATCCGGCAAGGATCAAGGGGATGCAGACCGGTAGGAGAAACCGAGCTGGAGCTCTTCTCATCGACAACCTCGTTTCATGAATACTAGCCCGTCATGGATGCAGGCGTTGCAGCAGGGCTGGATCGAACTGGGTCGCAAAGTGGGTCCAGTTGACCTCCAGACCAATATCGAGGGCCACCCGGCGCAGGATATAGCCGCCGGCCAGCACCAGCACCGGAGCCAGTAACGCCCAGCGGACACGGCCGCCGCGCAGCTCCCAGGCCTCCAGCATTAAGGGTATCACCAACCCCAGGGCGACGAACCAGAGCCAGAAGGCGATCGTGTTGTCACCACCGAACAGGGTCGCCAGGGCCTCCTGCTGCATGCGAGCGCCGGTCGCGAGACTGATCAGCAGCAGGGCGACGATGGCCAGCTCGGTCAGGATCAGCCCCACGTCGACGCGGGTGAACATATGCCGCTCAGTGGGCTCGCGTGCCGCCACCACCACCAGGGCCGCCGCGGTGGAGAGGCCAGAGACCAGGAACAGGAGGCCGAGGATGGCGCTGTTCCAGAACGGCCGGGCCATGAAGCCGCTGAGCAGGATGCCGGTATAGATCCCCAGGGCGATGCCGAACGGGATGTTCCAGGCCGCAATGGGGCGGCGATAGCGCTCGGCCCAATCCATCAACCGGCCCAGCAGC
>CAYYHR010000003.1:0-34477 GCA_964471705.1 uncultured Chromatiaceae bacterium | reverse complement strand
AGGACAGCCCAGGCCGAGAAACACATGATCCCAGCGGTGATGCCGCCGAGGAACAGATAGACCGCGATGCGCCAGTCCCAGATGCTCAAAACCGGGTCGATCTTTGGATTGAAACGGGCGGTGGCCAGGACCTCTTCGAGCATGCGGGTTTGCCTCAGCGCAGATAGTAGACCTGGGGCTGGTTGCCGGTCTCCGGCAGTAAGCAGTAGGAGTCACGAGACGCGAGCAGCCGGCTGACCTCGCTGTTCGCGTCGTCCAGCACCCCGAAGTGCATGCAGTGCGTCGGGCAGGTGGAGACGCAGGCCGGGTCCAGACCCTGCTCGACCCGGTGCACGCAAAAGGTGCACTTGTCGATATAGCCTTCGGGGCGAATCAGCCGCGCATTGTAGGGGCAGGCGGCGATGCAGGCCTTGCAGCCGGTGCACAGCTCCGGTGCCACCAGGACGATGTTGGTCTCTTCCCAGTAGTGACTGGCCCCGGTCGGGCAGGACTGGACACAGGTGGCGTGGGTACAGTGGTTGCAGCGCTCTGACCGGAACTCGGTGCCCAAGTGCGGGTAGCGTCCGTGCGTGGCCTCCACCACCCAATCGCGGTTCAGGCCGTCCGGGACCTGGTTCTCGGTCTTGCAGGCGATGACGCAGTCGCCGCAGCCGATGCACAGGCGGGTGTCGATGACCATGGCGTAACGGGTCATGTCATGCCTCCTGGTCCACGAACGTTACGAAATTGGAGCGCATGCCGGTGGCTCCCATGATGGGATCGATCCGAATGTTGGTGATAAGCTCGTTGTCACTGGCTCCGACCCCATCGGTCAGGCGCATGCGCGGAGTACGATGGCCGAAGCCGTGGACCAGGAACACCGCGTCGGGCCCGATGCGCTCGGTCACCCGTACCCGCACCCGGTTGCTCATCACCCCGTCCTGGTTCTTCAGGCGCACATAGGCGCCGTTAGCCAGCTTCCAATCGCCCGCCGTCAGGGGATTGACCCATACGCAGTTCTCCGGCATGACTTGGAACAGCTGCGGGTTGTTGGTGGTGCGACCGAAGCTGTGGGCCGGCATGCGCCCATAGATCAGCCGGTAGAAGCCGGCTGGGGCGACCTCCGGCGGCGTGTAGCGGGGCATGGGATCGAACCCCTCCTCCTCCAGTTGGCGGGAGTAAAGCTCGATCTTGCCGCTGGGGGTGGGGAACACATAGTCCTCCCCGGGGGCGATGTACTCGGGATCGCGTCGCGGGAAGCTCCTCAGCCCGATCCGCTCCATCTCCGCCAGGGAGCTGCCTACCTGTTGGAGCTGCCAGTCCAGCACCTCCCGGTACTCCTTCCAGGGGAACCATTTCTCCAGGCCCAGACGCAGGCCCAGCTCGCGGGCGATCCACCAGCCGGGCCGGCTATCATATTGGGGCTCGAAGGCGGGTACCCGCAGGGCCAGGGAAGGGCGCCGCTGGGGATCATTGCGTAGGGGATCGTGGCGCTCCACGTAAGTGCACTCCGGAAGCACCACGTCCGCATAGCCGGTCACCTCCATGGGCATGGTGTCGACAACCACGCACAGCTCCAAGTCGGCGGCCGCCCGGCGGATTTGCTCGGCTACCGCCGGGACGGAGACCGGGAGGTTGGCCTCATACACCAGCCAGGCCTTGTAGCGGGCATCGGGGCCACTGGACTGGGCAATCAGCTCGTTGGTGACGCCGGAGTAGGCGAAGGGGTATTTGCCGCCGTGGGCGTCTTGCCAGGTGGTCTTGGGCTCGGGGTAGGCCGGCAACGGGTACTCCGGCAGCTCCACCTGCTCCGGGATGTACAGCCCACCCTTGCGTCCCCAGGACCCGAGCAGGGCATTGAGGATGGCCACGGCCCGCACCCTCTGGGTATCGTCCCCGTACCAGGCCACGTGACGGCCCGGATGGATCAGGGTGGCCGGGGCCTGGGCCGCCATCTCGCGGGCGGTGCGGCGGATGATCTCGGGCTCGATCCCCGTCTCCAGATAGGCCCACTCCGGGGTATACCCCGCCACGTGCTTAGCCAGATCCTCGAAGCCCAGGGTATAGCGGGCGACATAGTCCTTGTCGTACAGCCCCTCGGTGACCAGTACGTGCATCCAGGCCAGCAGCAGCGCGAGGTCGGTGCCGGGGCGGATGGCTAGCCAGTACTTGGACTTGGACGCCGCCACCGAGAAACGCGGATCGACGGTGATGATGGTGGCGCCCTTCCCCACCGCCTCCGTGAAGGTGCGGACCTGCTCGTTGTGCAGGTTCTCACCGATATGGGTGCCGATCAGGACGATGCAGCGGGAGTTGGCCATGTCGGTCCGTTCCTGGCCTCCAATGGTCTCCCCGTAGGTCAAGAAGAACCCTACCTCCCGAGCCGCCCGGCATTGGGCGTAATCCGGCTCGGCGAAGCTGCCGCTGCCGTAGGCCCGTGCGAGGTGCCGGAAATGTTGGGCGCCGACGCACTGACTGAACAGCGCAAGAGATTCCGGGCCGTACTCTTTTGTGATGCGCTTGAGGCGCTCCGCCGTATAGTCCAGCGCCTCGTCCCAGCTGACCTCCCGGAAAGACTGCTTACCCTTGTGCTCCACCCGCAGCAGGGGGCGCTTCAACCTGTCCGGGTCCAGAAAGGCCCCCAGACCGCCGGTGCCCCGCGTGCACAGCCGGCCGTGGGAGTGGAGATCCTCCGGATTGCCTACCACCTTCCAGGGCTCGCCATCTTCCTTGTGAACGAACCCGGCGCACTTCCAGAAACACATCTCACAGATGGTCGGTGTCGTCGTCACCTTGCCGCTGCCCGGTGGCGACGGGGGTGCGGCACAACCGCTCAGCAGGGCAGAAGGAAGCACCGCCATTCCGCCCAGGGCGGTCGAGATCTTCAGGAATCCCCGCCGTTTCATCTCGATGCCGCCCCTTCCTGCGGCTCTTGGCGCGGCGAGCATACCGCGCGGTAGGCCTCCAGCTCCGACAACTGGTCGGCGCTCAGGGTAGCCTCCAACCGGGACGATAAGGGATCGACGTAATAGGGCTCGAGCGCTTCAAAGCCGCCCTCCACCGCGAACGCCCGCAGCCCCCGCTGGCGCAGGGTGCCCACCGCCTCGCGCACCTGCGGGTCGCCCTGGCGGCCGTAAAGGATCACCAGGGTCGAGGGGTCGAGGGCCATTGTCTCCAGCTCCGCCGGGGTGGCAAGCACGGCACCTTGCAGGTGACTGCCCTGGTACTGGGACGGGTCGCGCAGGTCGAAGCAGCGCAGCCGATCCTGGTAGTCATAGGCCAGGCGCCCCGCCTTGAGAGGATCTACCATGACCGACTCGCAGGGGTCCTCCCAGCCGCAATCCCAGCCGCCCATGGAGCCCGCCGTTTCCGTGATGGCGAAGAAGCTGCGGTTGGGAAAGAAGGCCAGCACGGCCGCGATCAGGATCGCCAGGCCGACCAGCACCCGAATACCCCGAGGCACGGTGCCATCGACGTTGTGCCAGAAGTACCGCTGCAGCCGGCGCAGACCGATGCTGCCGCCAACGGCCACCAGCACCACCAGTAGAAGGGTCGGACCCAGGCCGATGCCGAGCACCTGGTCCAGCCTCAGCACACCGAAGGATTCCGACTCGTAGAAACCCTTCCAGATCGGGAAGAGATCACCGAACAGGAGGGTGCCCGCCAGAAAGCCCAAGGCGAACACCAGGGCGTCCAGCTTACCGATCACCAGGGCGGCAAAGGAGGTGCCCGGACAGTAGCCGCCCATCACCATGCCGACCCCGAAAATCAGGCCACCAACCGCCATGGGCGCCAAGTAGGTGGGCACGAAATAGACATTGCCGATGTCCAGCACTTCCAGCAGGCTCAGCCCCCACAGGCCCAGTGCGGCGACCACGATGGCGGTGAACATGAGCACCGGCACGTCTACGTCTTTGAGGTAGAAGACGGCGGCGATCTTGCGCGAGTCGGTCAGGCCGGCCCGCTGCAGCGAATAGCCGAACAGAAAACCGATGGGGAAGGCCGCCAGCCACAGATTGAGCGACTGGGAGATCTCCCCCGTCTTGGCCAAGGGCCCTATCACAGCCATTGCTTCCTCACTAACCAAGCCGCCGCAAAGCCGCCGATGAAGATGCAAACCATGAACACCCAGGCCCCCACCGACAGCTCGGCGCCCCCCACCAGCGCCTGTCCGCTGGTGCAGCCGCGCGCTAAGCGCGATGCGAACCCGACCAGCACGCCGCCTGCGAAGGCGATAGTCAGGCGTGGAAGCACCCCGATGTTTGGTCCGCGCAGGATCTCCACACGCAAATGCCGGCTGAAGAGCGCCGCAAAGAAGCTGCCCGCCAGCATCCCGCCCAGCAAATAAACCAGAAAGCTGCCGAGCGGATTGGTGGGGCTTGCGATGTAGTTGGCCAAATAGCTGTTGCCCGCGGTCAGGTGGGGCAGTATCCAGTTTTGCAGGGTGGCGATGATCTGGGTCGCTCCGCCGGTAGCCCCCACGCCGCGGCCCGCGACATAAAAGGCCAGCACGATAGCCACGCCGAGCCCGATTCCGGCCAATTGGGGCCGCCAGCAGGGTCGGCAAACACTGGTTGAAAGCTTCATCTCATACCTCGCTGAGCTGCGAACATTCTAGGCAGACCGCTCTCGACCTCGGATGCCCCAGGTCTCCAACACCTTCAGTGCTCGGGCTATGGCCTCAGGGATACGCGCCTCGATCCGGGGACGCAAGCTGCCGCCGAAGTCCTCGATGCACTCGGGCTGGACTCCGATCAGGGCCATGCGCTGCGGCAGGCGTCCGGTCAGGCGGGCGGCGGCGAGGACTTCGTGAAAGCCCGTCTGGTGCATGCTCATCTTCTTTGCCGCCCCATACTGGGGCACGGCCTCTCCCTCCGCTGAGTGCAGGGTGCCTGGCTCCAGGCCGAAGTCGATGGCGTCGAGTATCAGCAGCGCCTGTGCGGCCTGAACATAGGGTAGGAGAAACAGCCCCTGGGTGCCCCCGTCCATGAGGTGGACCCCCTCGGGAAAGCTGTAGAGGGCGTCGAGTGCCTGAAGGACACGTACCCCGAAGCCCTCGTCCGCCCACAGCAGGTTGCCGATGCCGAGCACCAAGGTCTCGTGTGTCGGAAGCGGGCCTTCCATACCCATCACTCGCAATGGAACATGCGCCAGCCGCTGACGATGGTGCTGATGCTGCTCTCGTGGCTGATGACGTCGGAGCGTACTGCCATATAAATGTGGATGATGGCGAAGACCAGCATCAGCCACATGCCCAGGATGTGCCAACTGCGCACCGCCGCACTGCCACCGAGGAGGGGGATGATCCACCCGAACCCCAAGTCGGCCCAACTGCCCTCACCGAGTCCCTGGGAATAGAGCGCATAACCGGTGAGGATCATGAAAATGGAAAGCAAGGTATTGAAGAAAAACATGGCGATCTGAGCCAGGGGGTTGTGGCCGATGGTGACCAGCTTCTCTTCGGTACCGAAGGTGGCGTAATAACGCACCTCCCACCACAGCCAGTACCACCACTGCGGACGCCAGAAGGTCGGCAGGAACGCCTCTCGCGCATAGCTGTTGCCGGCAAAGGCCCAGTAGAGGCGCACCAGGAAGCCGATGGCGAAGACATAGGCGGCGATAAAATGGATCAGGCGTATGTTTCCCATCTGGAAGTTGGTACTGGCCTCACCCGTCACCGAGTGAAGGGGGTGGGCGATGAGATATCCGGTCACCGCCAGTGCCAGGAAGCTGAAGGTATGCAGCCAGTGCCAAATCCTGACAGGCGCCTCGAACACGTACATCGGCTGCAGCTTGCCGGGCTCGCAGCCCAAGGGTTGTGCTCTCGAGAATTTCATGGTCAGCACACCTTCACTGAGCTGAGCTCCTGCCCCTCATGGGAGATCACATGCGTGGAGCAGGCGAGACAGGGGTCGAAGCTGTGCACCGTGCGCAGGATCTCCAGTGGCTGGTCCGGGTTGACCATGGGGGTGCCCAACAGGGCGGCCTCATAGGCGCCGATCTGACCGCTCGGATCGCGTGGCGAGGCGTTCCAGGTAGTCGGGACTACGGCCTGGTAGTTTTCCAGCTTGCCTTCCTTGATGTGGACCCAGTGACCGAGGGACCCGCGTGGGGCCTCGCAATAGCCCACACCCTTAGTCTCCTTGGGCCAAGTGTCTGGCTCCCACTTCTCCGTATTGGCTGTTGCCATATCGCCCGCCTTGATGTTGGCCATCATGGTGTCGAATACCTCCCGCATCTTGTGGGCGGTCCAAGAGCACTCCAGACCCCGCGCGGCGGTACGGCCGAGGGTCGAGAAGAGGGCCGGCAGCGGCAGCCCCAGATCCTGCAGGGTGCCGTCCACCATGGCCTTGACCTCATCGACTCCGCGGGCGTAAGCGATGACGAAGCGGGCCAGGGGACCGACCTCCATGGCGTGACCGCGCCAGCGCGGCGCCTTGATGAAGGAGTACTTGGCGCCCTCATCGAGTTGCTGGATATCGGTCTTCGTGCCCTTCGCATCCGGGCCGAGCACGAAGTCGGGCTCGGTGATGCCGTCCCAGGGGTGCAGACCTTGCTGCTCGTCCGGGTACTTGTACCAGGAGTGGAGCACGAACTCCTGCACCTGATCGGGATCACGGACGTCGACCTCTTGTATCCGGCTGAGGTCGCCGTCCAGGATGGCCCCGCCCGGGAGCATCATGTTGCCCTGGGACTCGTCTCCGGGGTGCAAGGGGAACTCCCCGTAGGCGAGCAGGTTCTTGCTGGAAAGTCCCCCGCCGAAGGTCCAGTCCTTGTAGTAGTAGGCGATGGCCTTGAGGTCGGGGATGTAGACCTGGTCGATGAACTCGATGGAGCGGTCGATGACCGAGGAGACCAGGTTCAACCGCTCCATATTGATGGCCCCGACCGCACCCGTGTCGTCGAGATTGAGGGAGCAGGGCATGCCACCCACGATCCAGTTGGGATGCGGATTGCGACCGCCAAACACGGCGTGGATCTTGACGATCTCGCGCTGAAAGTCGAGCGCCTCCAGATAGTGCGTCACCGCTAATAAATTGACCTCGGGGGGCAGCTTGTAGGCAGGGCTGCCCCAATAGGCATTGCGGAAGGGCCCCAGCTGCCCGGACTCCACAAAGCTCTTCAGTCGCGCCTGGGTATCCCTGAAATAGCCCGGTGAGGACTTGGGCCAGTTGGAGATGGCCTGCTGGATGGCGGAGGTCTGCTTCGGGTCCGCCTGCAGGGCGCTGACCACGTCCACCCAGTCCAGGGCATGCAGGTGATAGAAGTGGACCAGGTGGTCCTGGGTGTACTGGGCCAGCAGCATGAGATTGCGTATGCTGTTGGCGTTCTCCGGGATGCCGATGGCCAGGGCATCCTCGACCGCCCGAATCGAGGCGAGGGCGTGGACCCCGGTGCAGACCCCGCAGATGCGCTGGGTGAAGGCCCAGGCGTCGCGCGGATCGCGGCCCTTGAGGATCACCTCGATGCCGCGCCACATGGCACCGGCCGACACCGCGTTGCGGATGACATTGTCTTCGTCCAGGTTGACCTCGATTCGCAGGTGTCCCTCGATGCGGCAGATGGGATCCACGACCACGCGTTTGCCACCGTCGTCGAGGGTAAATCCGTTGGGTGCTACTGTCTCAGTCATCGGATTCCCCTCCCTTGCCCTGGCCCTTACTCCGGTCCTTCAGGTGGCGGACCGCGGTGACACCCGCATGGGCCGCCACGCCGACGGCGGCGGCCCCAGCGAGGACGGCACCTACACGGTCGGCCTTCAGCTCGACACCTCCGGGCACCTGCAGGTCGGAGATGGGGCGGTAGAAGGGGCCGCGATCCCAAAAGTCCTCCTCCGCGCAGCCCAGGCAGCCGTGCCCCGACTTGACCGGCCAGGACACCCCCCCGTTCCAGCCCACGGTGGAGCAGGCGTTGTAGGTGGTCGGCCCCCTGCAGCCCATCTTGTAGAGGCAGTAGCCCTTGCGCGCCCCCTCGTCGTCGAAGCGCTCCACGAACTGGCCGGCATCGAAATGGGGCCGGCGATAGCACTTGTCGTGCAGGCGCTGGCTGTAGAACATCTTGGGTCGGCCCTGGCGATCCAGCTCCGGGAGCCGATCGAAGGTGACCATGTAGGTGATGACGCCGGTCATCACCTCCGCGATGGGGGGGCAGCCCGGGATCTTGATCACCGGCTTGTCGCGGATCACCTTGTGGATGGGGGTGGCCCGGGTGGGATTGGGCTTGGCGGCTTGCACACAGCCCCAGGAAGCGCAGGAGCCCCAGGCGATGATGGCCTTGCAGTGGTCCGCCATGTGGCGCAGCTTCTCCACATAGGGCTTTCCGCCTTGGAAGCAGTACATGCCGTCCTCGTTCAGGGGCGGATTGCCCTCGCAGGCCAAGATGTACTCGCCGTCGTGCTCGGCGACGGTTTGCTCCAGGATCTCATCGGCCTGGTTGCCCGCGGCCGCCATGATGGTGTCATCGTAGTCCAGGGAGATCATGGAGAGGATTACATCGCCCGCCAGGGGATGGCTGGAGCGGATGAAGGATTCGGTGCAGCAGGTGCACTCCAGACCGTGAAGCCAGATCACCGGTGTGCGTGGCTTGGTCTCCAGCGCGTGGACGATCTGCCCCACCATCCCCGGCGCCAAGCCGAGGCTCGTGGCCGTCAGGGTGCAGAACTTCAGGAAGCTACGGCGGGATACCCCTTGCCGGCGCAAGAATTCATAGAAGGTTTGCTCCGTCGCCATTGATACCCCCCGATGGTTTCTGAACGATGCGCCGGGTACCAGCGCCCGGTAGACGACGCCCTGGCTTGCCTGAGGCTTTCAGGTCGCCCCGGCAGAGAATCTGTCTCCCGATGCGCTTTCCTTGTTTGGTGGGAGCCTGCAGGCGGTACGCGATAAGCAGGAAGAGAAGCGTTAACGTTTGATAATATACCCCTGATCCGGGCAGGCATGGTTGATCTCCATCAAGAATTGACTTTGGGCCCTGAAAGGGTTGAAGCTCCGAAAGAATCGGGAGGATCTTCTACTTCAGAGGGGCGACAGCCTTCTTTGCAATCCGAGCTGCTAAACCGATGGAGGTACTAATGATGCGTATAAACCCGGTGCGAAAATGGCTTGGCGTCATCAGCCTTGTAGCGGGTATGGTATTGGCTTGGCATGTGCCAGCCCGAGCCGCGCTAGACAAAGTCGTAATCGGCCATTCTGCCTGCCTATCGGGCAAGTATGCAAAGGCCGGCGAACAAGCCTTTGGTGGGATCCAGGCTGCGGTCAACTGGGTCAACGAAAGTCACGGCGGTGTATCCATAGGCGGCAAGAAAATGCCTCTTGAATACAAGTACTACGACGCCGAATCCAAGAAAGAGTCCGTCACCAGCCTACTGGAACGACTGATTACGACGGACAAGGTCAACGCGCTCCTTGCCCCCTACAGCTCGGGTCTCACCCTCGCCGGCGCATCAGTAGCGGAGAAATACGGTATCGTCTACCTGGACCAGGGTGGGGCGAGCGACAAGATCTTTACCCAAGGGTTCGAATATGTCGTGCAGACCATCGGCCCGGGAAGCAAGTACCACACGGGCACTCTCGATCTCATCAAGGCGATCGACCCGAAGGCGACCAAGGTGGCCCTCGCGTACGAAGACTCCGAGTTCGCTCGCTCGGTGATGGATGGTGCCAAGGAGCATGCGCAGAAGCTCGGCTTCGATATCGTCTTCCAGCGCACCTATCCCACGGGCGTGACGGATCTGACACCCCTCCTTTCGGCACTCAAGGCGACAAAGCCGGACATCGTCCTCGGTGGCGGGCACTTCGAGGACGGCCAGTTGTTCAATCGCCAAATGGCGGATCTGGATATCGACGCGAA
The DNA here is from genome assembly GCA_964471705.1 of uncultured Chromatiaceae bacterium. Lineage (GTDB taxonomy): Bacteria > Pseudomonadota > Gammaproteobacteria > Chromatiales > Chromatiaceae > Thiosymbion. The sequence continues at coordinate 24,649 of CAYYHR010000003.1, read as the reverse complement.
GGCGCTCTCGCTCATTGCGGCCGCTACGCTCCCGGCCTTTTACGAAGCGCTCGGGCCGCTTGCCGATGGCGTCATGGGTCCTTCCCACTGGGAATATGGTGTGACCTTCTCGCCGGTTCGCGCCAACCAGGCCGGACTGCCCTGGATCGGCCCGAGCCAGGACGAGTTCGTGAGCCTGTTCAAGGCGGCGCTCGGAAAAGACATCGTTCCCGACTACCATGCAGCGGAAGCGGGCGCCGCGGTGCTCGCCCTGGTCATGGGCATCGAAAACGCCGATAGTGTCGATTCGGACAAGGTGCGCAAGGCGCTTGGCGACCTGACATTCATGTCCTTCTATGGCAGCTGGGATGTGGACGAAACCGGCAAGCAGATCGGCCACCCGATGGTGAACGTGCAGTGGCAGAACGGCAAGCGGGTCATCGTTGCACCAGCCGCCGCAAAGACGGGGGACATCCAGTATCCGATGCCGACCTTTGCGGAAAAGACCGTGAAGGAGTAACAAGATGCTCGGTGAGCAACTGCTCGGCAATCTCATTCAAGGATTGGTCCTTGGTTGCGTCTATGGCGCTGCCACGATGGGGCTGAGCCTCATCTTCGGCGTGCTGCGCGTCGTCAACGTCGGTCATGGCGCCTTCATCATGGTAGGCGCCTTCACGGCGCTCCTGTTGTTCAATGTCTTTGGCATCAATCCCATCCTGGCAGTGCCGGTGGCGTTGCTGATCGGCCTCGGTCTCGGGTTCGCCGTCTATTATCTGGTGATGCAGCGGCTCGTGCAGGCGCCGGAGCTCGCTTCGTTGCTGGCCACCTTCGGTGTCGGCCTTCTTCTGGAGGAGACGGTCAAGCAAGTCTTCGGCTCCGAGTTCCGTGGCTATTACTGGTCTGTCGGGCAGCTTGATCTGGGGGTAACCGTACTGCCGATGACGAAGCTGTACGCCTGCGTGGGCAGCGTGCTGGTGGCGGTTCTTCTTTATATTTGGCACCGAAAGACCCGTGCAGGCAGGGCCCTGCGCAGCGTCGTAGAAGATGCCGAAGGGGCCCGCGTCTGTGGTGTAAACGTCAACTGGGTCTATGCGATGAGCTTCGCGATCGGAATCGGTCTCACCGTATTGGGCGGGGTTCTGTTAACGATGTTCATACCCGTTGGCATCAATCCCTATATGGGCGGCGTATACACGCTGAAGGCGTTCGTAATCGCGGTCCTCGGCGGTTTGGCTTCCCCCTACGGCGCTTTCTTCGGGGGACTCGTCTTCGGGATCATCGAAAACGGGTCTTATACCCTTCTCGCCACCATCGAAGGCGTAGAGCCCTTCGCGTTAACGCGCGCCTTGTCCTTCATCATGCTATTGGTGATTTTGTTGATCCGTCCGACCGGCTTGTTCAAAACAAAATGAGCCCAAGCCGGACAAGGCTCGTAAGATACTACGCACTGCTCCCGGTGCTGGGCGCCTACCTGGTGCTGTTCTTGATCGGCAATGGTCAGCCGGACATGTGGCAGCTCGTAGCGATGCTCGCCTTCTATTGCGCGCTCGGGCAGGCCTTCAACCTGTTTCTCGGAATGACCGGCTACGTAGACTTCGGATATGTGGCCTTTGCAGGTGTCGGGACCTATGGAATGGCCATCTCCATCTCCCACCTATCGGCGGTCGAGGGCATCGGTGGCTGGGCCATCGTCATCGGGCTTCTCCTCGGCACGACAATGGCGACGCTCTTGTCACTCGCCGTGGGAGCAGTAGCCCTGCGGCTGCGTGGAGCCTATTTCGCCATTGCCACCATAGGAGTAAACGAAGGCTTGCGCTATTTCGTAGAGGGGGCGCGAATCTGGAACGGCTCGGACGGGATCATATTTTCGAGGGACTTGCGCCTAATCTTCGGCCGCGAAGCGGCAACCGCGCTCAGTACCTTCTGGGCCGATGTTCTGGTCTTGCTGATCGCTGCCTTGGCGGGGGTGGTTACCCTCTTGTTCATGCGCAGTAAGATCGGTTACGCTCTCACGGCTTTGCGCGCTGACGAGGACGCCGCGAAGGTCATGGGGGTCAACGTAACCAAATACAAAATCATGGCCTTCATTACGAGTGCCGTCTTTGCCGGACTACTCGGTGCCACGGCCTGGGCGTTGAAGCTGACCTACGTCTATCCACCCGACGTGTTCGAGATTCACTACACGGTAGAGGCCATAGTCATTGTCATGTTGGGGGGAGTGGGCACACTGCTCGGCCCTCTCGTGGGCGGCTTGGTCTACGGCCTCTCCAAGTACTGGTTGGCCGTTACACTACCCGGCTTCCAGCTTTTGATCTTCGCTCCACTGTTGCTGGTGATCGTCGTGCTCTTTCCCGAGGGTCTGGTGGGCGTTCTGAAGAAGAAGATCGGTAACCGACCACTCGGGAAGTTCATCGTCTGACGATGGTCGAGCCCCTCCTTCGCGCGGAGAACCTGACCAAGCGCTTTGGAGGTTTGGTGGCGGTCAAGGATGTGAGCTTCACCATCGCCGAGGGCGACCTCTTCGCAGTCGTCGGCCCGAACGGTGCCGGGAAGACCACGCTCTTCAATCTCATCAACGGCGTGCTCCTCCCCGACGAGGGTCGTATTTTTTTTAACGGCAAGGACATCACGCGCCTTCCAGTCTACCGCAGGGCACCCTTGGGCATCGGCCGCACCTTCCAGATCCCACGCCCCTTCGGCGTGGCCAGCGTGCGGGAGAACGTAGCCATTGGTGCTTTGTTCGGGCGCGCTGCGGAGAAGGTGAGCGTCGTGGAAGCGCTCGCAATCGCCGATGAATACATCGACCGGGTGGGCCTGCAGGCCCATGGGGACAAGCCTTCCATTGCGCTGACGCCGGTGGAGAGGAAGCTGATGGAAATCGCCCGAGCACTGGCGATGAAACCGAGGCTTCTGTTGCTGGACGAGGCGATGGCCGGCATGAACCCCAAGGATATCGATGAGCTCGTGAACTTCCTGAAACGCATAAAAGACGAAGGGGTCGCCATCATCGCCCTGGTGGAGCACATCATGCGAGCGGTGGCGGGATTGGCAGAGCGCGTGATGGTCATGCATCAGGGCAGTGTGCTCACGGATACGACGACGGAAGCCGCCCTCACCCACCCCAAGGTGGTCGAGGTGTATCTAGGAAAGGCCCCGGGCTAGAGCGCCATGCTTTCGGTCGAGAACCTCGAAGCCGGCTACGGACCCATGCAGGTCCTTTGGCAACCGAGCCTGACGGTGGCCCGGGGAAGTATTACGTCTGTGCTGGGACCGAACGGTGCTGGTAAATCGACGCTGCTTGCGAGCATTTTCGGCTCGGTGGCGCCGACCAAGGGGCGAATCCTGTACGAGGGACAAGACATCACGCGAATCCCTCCGCACCGGAAGGTCGACCTGGGCATCACCTTGGCACCACAAGGCAAGCACCTGTTCGGCGGGATGACGGTGGGCGAGAATCTGGTCATGGGTGCCTACCGCAAGTCCGCCGGCCGACACATCGCCGCATCGCTGGATCTGGTCTACGAGCTGTTCCCCGTACTCAAAGCGCGTAATGCCCAGCCCGCCGGATCGTTGAGCGGCGGTGAGCAACAGATGGTGACCATCGCCCGTGCCCTGATGACGCGGCCCAAGCTCGTCATGCTCGACGAGCCCAGCCAGGGGCTCGCGCCGAAGCTCGTCGGCGAGCTCTTCGAGACCATCGTCCGGCTGAAAAAGGAGGTGGGGCTCACCCTGCTGCTAGTAGAGCAAAATGCCGCCGCATCCCTGGATGCGGCCGATCATGTGTATGTCATCCACGAGGGTCGGATCAAGGCCGAAGGCAGCCCCGAGGATATCAAGGGCTCACCCGAGATTCGCGAGGCATACCTCGGAATTTGACAGGACCTGTTTTCTGATAACGACGGTTTCGAAGTCTGAACCGGGAAACAAGCGATGGCTAACGGGTGGAGATCAGGCGTTGGTCCAAGATGGCTGGTACCTACCGGGTCCGAGACCGCTATTCAAGCGAGCTGCGGGTGCTAATTGGTGGATCAACAGATTGGGCTCGAACGGCGAAAGCACCGCGGGGACGATGAGGACGGCACTCTTTGCGCTGTCGCACCAGGCGTCCCCGAAGCCCTGACTGACGCAATAAGGGTAGGTATCCTAACCAAGCAAGGCCTCTTGGCTCAGGACCTCGTGCGAGAGGCTGGGCGGGATCCGGATTCGAAACATACCTCTTCCCCGGTGGTAAGGAAGCCACCCGCCAGTGGGCTACGTTCTCAAAGGCGGTCGATCAGGGCGTCGAAGGTCGCCTTGGGAATACCCTCCGCTACCGCCTCGCAGGAGCATCACCGCCTGATCTTTCCGCGTCCAATATCCGCCGTATCTCTCCAGGGTCCAAGGGACGGTTGCCCATGCGCGTCGCCCCACCGGATGCCGCACCGTCCAACGAGGTCCAGGCGTCCGCCGGAAGTCCGTCGGCCAAGACCGGCTGCGCCGGGTGGAACGACCATCCGTGCTTGCCCCGAGTCAATACGCCCTCCCCCAGCCCCAGGGCCTCGGACGAGGCGTGACAGGAATCGCAGGAACGGGAGCGTCCGCTGGTATGGGGATCGAGAAAGGCGAACAGACGCCGGAAGCGCGATCCCTTCCAGGCGGGGTGCTCAATGGTGGAGATCATCCCGGGAATGGCCGGGGCGATGCGTCCATCCGCCCTCACCCCCAAGGGCGGCAGCTCGTTTCTGATCCCCCAACGCTGCTCACTCCAGCAGCCTGTCGTTTCCTCACCCGCCAGCTGGTCCCATTGCCGTTTCTTCGGGTCGTAGCTGATGTGACAGCCGTAGCACTGGGGCGCCCACTGGGCGTGACAGGCGGAACAGGTCAGGCGTGCGTGGTCCGCTCCGCTCGAATGACTCGACCGCCGGTACTGTGGAACTCGGATTACGCCTTCCTCGATCTTGCGGTGCAAGAGCAGGCCCTCGGGTCGCAGCTCGATATGCCACAGGGGCGTGCCGTTCCGGGCTGTTACGAGAAACTCCTGCTCGTGCTCCGCGCGAAACGGGATTCGCGGGTCGAGCCCCGGGTGCTTCGCCCGCCAGTCCGCCAGCCGTACCCTCGGACTGCGATTGTCGTGACAATCGGCGCAGCCGATGTCAACGGCCTCCTCCTGGTGTCGAGCCGGACGGTCACCGTCTCCCATCAGGCCGACCGCCGTGTGGCAGTCGATGCAGGCCATGCCTGCCTGGTGATGCACGTCCTCTAGCCTGCGCTCCACCAGCCGGCCATCGTCCAGATAACCGCGGCCGGCCTGCTCGCCTGCAGACCCGGCGTCCACCTCCGCCAGTCCCGCATAGGAGAGGGAGATGCGCCCGGAGCGGGCATGGCAACCGAAACAGTGGGCGTCGCTAACCCGGGCGGTTAGCCGCGGGTGTGCAGTATCCCCTTGGCGATCCAGATGACAGCCCAGACAACCCCCGCGCCGCTCCATGCCGGGACTGCCGGCGTGCCTGGCTGCCTGGTCCGAGCCCAAATGGCAGCCGCCGCAGAGCTTGCGTAGAAGGGAGTCGGCGGGGCTGTTTCCCAGGAGCTCGAAGCCCGCATCACCGTTCGGCGATTCCTGCTCGCCGAGCACATAGCGGGTCACGCTCACGATGCCTCGGCCAGTGAACATCAGGCAATGGCGTACCGATTCCGTTTGCTCGGGATGGCAGCCTCCGCAGCCGGCCTGCAGGCTGCCCGGTACACCCGGGCTGACAACCAGCCCGGCGTGGGCGGCCTCCAGGACAGCAGCGGTGGGACCCCTGCGATGGCAGCCCGCACAGGGTATCCCGAGCGCGAAGTGCGGGTCGTCCACCGGCATGTTCTCGGTATGACAGGCAAGGCACCCCGATTCGCCTCCCCAGGCCGCGCGCAGGCCCAAGAGAAGAATGGTCGCCGCCAGCGGCGCCCCTCGCTTCACAGGGCTCCGGTCCCGCGACGGCAGTAGGCTGCAGTCCCCTCGCGTTCCGACGATGGGCTCTCCTCGTCCTGGCAGCGCTCAGTGCCCAGCTCGCCGCGGCCGTGCAACCGCAAGCGGTCACGCAGTCCGTTCACGCTGATAAAAAACTCGCGCATCATAGCCACCCAATAGTACATGCCCCGCTCCGTCAGCCGGAGGCAGTCGCCGTATTCTTCGATGGCTCCCGCCCGCTTCAGGGCAAACAGCTCCCAGCGGAGGCTGTCGAAAATCCCGTTGCCGTATTGGGCACGCAGATGTCGCTTATCCAGCCTCACCCCAAACAGCCCCATGAGCAGGGCGTATCGGTATTGCTCGCGCAGTCCCAGCGGCACGGCGGCGACCAAGGGTGAGCACCCCCGACCGATCAGGTCCAGGTAGCGGTCGATGGAAAAGGTGTTGGTATAGAAGGTGCCGTGGAGGTAGCTGAAGGCGCCGCTCCCGGCCGCCGCGAAATCCCGGTGGTCCACGATGTACTCGTCGAGCGCCGCCTGTTTGCGATTGAAGCACCAGGCGGAGCCCGGTGTGTAGATGGGGCGGAGATTGTCCAGGATCGCCCGGTAGAAGACCGCTTCGCGGCTCGATGTCGGCCTGCCCATGTTCTTGGAAATGGCCCGCCGGGTCGAGGGCTCTACCATAAGAGGGTAATAGGAGACCTGGTCCACCCGCAGCTCCTCCACGAGGATACGCAGATCCCGCTGCAGGGATTGCATGTCCTGATGGGGAAGATTGAACAGCAGATCGATGTTCAGAGTGGCGAACCGGCCCTGAACCCGATTCAATGCCTGCCGGATCTGGGCCTCACTGCCGTAGGCCTGCAAACGCCCCATCTCCTGAAGCAGTGCGTCGTCGAAGCTCTGCACACCCACGGAGAGGCGATTGACCCCCTGGCGTTCCAGTACCGATAGGACTTCCTCGCGGAGGAGATGATTGGGGTTGGTCTCCACGGAAATGCTGCGCACCGGAAACAGATCTCGCAAGAGCGCAAGCGTGGCCGCCAGCTCTCCGGGCACGACGGTGGGCGTCCCTCCGCCCACGTAGACGTCGGAGAAGCGATACCCCAGCCGGTGCCAGGCCCGGATGTCGTCACGCAGGGCGGCGAAGTAGTGGCCAGCCCACTCCGGATCGAACCGGACGCGGTGAAAAAAGCAAAATGGGCACAAGTGCTCGCAAAAGGGTACGTGCAGGTAGAGTAGGTAGCTGCGCCCCTGCTGCGGCGCAGGCCGCGGTAGACTGGCGCCGGGCATCGGCTGCATGTGGCGCCGGAATTGGTGTCGCACAACGGCCGTCATCAGGTTGGCGATGAGCATAGGTTGCTGAGAAGTCTCTTTTCGACGAGCACAACGCACGTTTTCGGATCGATCGCCGTGGAAAGTGAATCCCTTTCGGACGTCCGCTCCATCCCGTGCTATCAACCCTCCTGATGATATCCGGCCAATGAGGGTCTAGTGGACAATGGATCCTGGAGTGAAATACTGGCTAATCGGAAGCGATCAGTCTAGGCTGCATCTCTAATTCATACCCCCTCCCATGTGGGTGTTGATTCCGATCAATGCCTCCTGGCCAGAAGGCGACTTTGAGTACCCCGTCGCACGAATCAAGCCCTCCTTGATGCCGGCACCATCCACGAGCTTCGGAAAGACACTTGGCGGAACGACTTTTCGCCCGGCGCCAGTCACTCCTCACCCAGGTGATCCGTGATCTGCCGGTCGCTCAGGCGATGCAGCTCTCCCCGAGGCAGACTGCGCAGAGCCTGCCAGCCGGCATCCATGCTCTCATCGAGACTTCGCCGCTCGGCATGGCTTACGACCTCGCGCTCGAAGAGCGTGCCGAAGGCCAGGTACCGGCGGTCCACCTCCGAGAGCCCCTCCTCCCCCACCACCCCGGCGAGGATACGCGTCTGCTGGGCCTGGGCGTATGCGGCATAGAGCTGGGCGGCCAGAGGGGGATGATCCGGGTTGGTCATGCCCGCCCCGGTTCCGTCCTTCATGAGCCGCGAGAGGCTCGGCAGGACGCGCACGGGAGGATAGAGATCGCGCCGGTGCAGCTCCCGGTCGAGCACGATCTGGCCCTCGGTGATGTAACCGGTGAGGTCGGGTATTGGGTGGGTGATATCGTCCGACGGCATGGTGAGGACGGGTAGCTGGGTGACCGAGCCCTTGGTGCCTCGGATGCGCCCGGCGCGCTCGAAGATGGTCGCCAGGTCCGAGTAGAGGTAGCCCGGGTAGCCCTTGCGGCTGGGTATCTCGCCGCGGCTGGCGGAGACCTCACGCAGGGCCTCGCAGTAGTTGGTCATATCGGTGAGGATCGCGAGAACGTGCTTGCCCTCGGTGAAAGCCAGATACTCGGCCGCGGTCAGGGCGAAGCGTGGCGTCAGCAGGCGCTGGGCGCTGGAATCGCTGGCGAGGTTGAGGAACAGGACCGTGCGGGCCAGGGCCCCGCTCTTCTCCATCTCCTCGCGAAAGGTATCAGCGCTCTCGCTGGAGATGCCGATGCCGGCGAAGACGATGGCGAAGTCCTCCTCGTACGCCCCCTCGCCCGGCAGCCGCGCGTTGCGTGCGATGTCCACAGCGATCCGGTCGTGAGGCAGGCCGGCTCCTGAGAAGAGCGGCAGTTTCTGACCACGGATCAGGCTGTTCATCAGGTCGATCGCGGTAAAGCCGGTCTCGAGGAACTCCTTCGGGGCCTCGCGTGCCGAGGGTTTTAGCGGCAGACCCTCCACCCGCAAGGCACGCCGGGCCGCCACCGGGGTCCCCCCGTCCAGGGGCTGCCCGACTCCGTTGAAGATGCGCCCCAGCAGACCCGGACCGACCCGAAACTTCAGGGGCTCGCCGAAGAAGCGTACCCGAGTGCCCTCGAGGGCCAGCCCCGCGGTGTCGTCCAGGACCTCCAGGGTGATGACCGCCTCGTCCAGGGCGGCGATTCGGCCCAGGCGTACCCTCCCGTCCGCACTCTCGACCTCAACTGCCTCGTTGAGACCCACATCGAGGGTGCGCCGCAGAAAGAGCAGAGGACCGTCCGCTCGGTCAGCGATATCTTCTCCGATCAGTCGTGCGTACATGTGTCGCGAGGGCTCGGCTTATCGATCCAAGGACTGCAAGAATTCCGAAACGGCTTGCTCCAGGCCGATCTCTCTGGCCTGCACCGCTGCGCCGTAACGGCGGTGCCAAACCGCCAGGAGCACGCGGGCCTGCCGCCACTCCTCGAGGATGATCCGGGCCAGGGGACCGCCCTGGTCGATGAACCCGGATTCCAGGAAGTCCCGCTCCGTGCGCGCCCGGTCGTAGTCCAGTCGCCGAATACGGGTGTGCCATTCGCCCCCTCGTCGCTCCAGCTGGCCGTAGCTGGCCCGCACATCACCGTCGAAGGGTGAGCCGACGGAGCCGACGTTGATGATCTTGGTGCCCTCGAGCCGGCGCTCCATGGGCTTGTGGGTATGGGCGCCGACGAACAGGGCCACGTCCTGCGGCAGACGGTCACGCAGCTCCGCATCGGAGATGCTGGCCGACACGCCCATCCGATTGCCGGCCATGGAGCCGTGGGTGACGTGGACCCAGCTGTCCTCGGCGCCGGCGTGGAAGCTCACATGATCGGGCCAGCCGAGGAGGGCATCCTCGACGTCGGCAAGCTGGCGATAGGTCCAGTCGGCGATGCGACGCATGTCCGCGTCGAGGGCATCGAGGGGGCGCTCCAGGCCGCAGCGCAGCACCCACGCCTCGTGGTTGCCCTGCAGGGGAAGCCAGCCGCGCTCGCGGCGAAGGGGGTCGAAGATGTCCAGGCAGTCGCGGCTGCTTGGGCCGCGGTTGACCAGATCGCCGGCCATGATCACCAGGTCCGGATCCCAGGCCAGGATGTGCTCCACGGCCACCTCCATCGCCGGGAGGTTTCCCTGGACATCGGAAAAGACGGCGACCTTCATCTACTGTACCTCCGCGCCCTGTTGCTTCATCATAATCGATTCCGTCCCTGCCCAGTCCGCGACCCGGACATCCGGCGGGCGTGCTTCCAGGGGGACCGCCGATAAAGATGAGCACGAGATGATCGAAGAACAAGACAGGAACGAGCCCGACTGGGAAAGTCCGCTGCATCTGAAGCTGACGCCGGCCCTGCTCATCCACTCCCTGATGGGGACGGCCTCGGCCGTTCATACCGGCTGGTCGAGCTGCATCGATGAGAATCTGGTCGTTTCCAGCGTCGTGTCCATGGATGATGGGGCAGGTAACTATGTCCGGCTCGCCGAGCAGGAATTCTACGAGGAGGACCCGGAGGTGGTCTGGCACGATTGGACCCTGGAGATCCGCGTGGGCAGCGTGCTGACCACGGGCCACTGGCAGATCCCCGTCTCGGCACCACCGATGGAATGGGAGTGGCAGTCGAGTGAATCGGAGCGGGCGTTCGAGCGGGCCTGTCTGCTCGTCGGGCGCCGGGTGCGCAGGGGGCTGCAGGTGGAAGAGCCGGCGCCTTCCGAGCAGCTGCCCCCCCGCTCCAGCCGCCATTGATCCTCTCCGCCAGATCGATCATGATCCCGCATTTTCGGCATTCCTGGTAATTCTGGAGCTCGCCTATGAACGTCAAGATCGACGTGGACATGAGTCCCGAGGAGCTGCGCAGGCTCTTGGGCCTGCCCGATGTGGAGCCCATCCAGCGCGAGCTGCTGGAGAAGCTGCGCAAGAGTGTGGTCGAGGGGATGGACGGCTATGACCCGGTCAAGCTCCTTCAACCCTATCTCACGGGGACACTGGCGTCCTGGGACTTCCTTCAGAAAATGATCTCCGCCGCCGGCAAGGGCGACAAGTCGACCGGAGTCGGCGCTACCAAGAAGTAGAGCCCGTTACGATGAAATTCGCGAAGCACATTCGCCCCCTCTCCCTTTATGGGAGAGGGTTGGGGTGAGGGTACGATCAGGGGCGAGGCGACCTTTCATTCTGCGGGGTGGCTCGCTCGCCCCATGATCGTTAGCCGGATCAGGGCGATTTCCTTCTGCCGCTGCCTGGTCCTCCAGCGGCAGTTCGGTATCCGCGCCGTCGAGCGGGATCCCTCGTGCGGGCCCCTTGTCACGCAGCTGCGAACCAGTTTCAGTGGATCTGCTCCGGGCTCAGCTCGTCGAGCTGCAAGGGCCGGTCCAGGGCTCGACCGTCGAGGGATGGTCTGCCGGAAGCATCCAGCCGCAACCGCCCCTGCGCATACCAGCGTACCACCTGCGGATAGATGCGGTGCTCCCGGGTCAGCACCCGGGCGGCCAGGCTGTCCGGGTCGTCTCCCGGCTCCACCGGGACTCTGGCCTGCAGCACCAGGGGTCCGCCGTCCAGCTCCTCGGTGACGAAGTGCACGCTGGCTCCGTGGACGGTCTCACCAGCCTCCAGCGCGTGCCGATGGGTATGCAGACCGCGGAATTTGGGGAGCAGGGAGGGGTGGATGTTGAGCATCCGTCCGCGGTAGCGGGCTACCAACGCTGGGGTCAGGATGCGCATGAAGCCGGCCAGGACCACCAGGCCGGGCTCGAATTCGTCGATCAGGGCACCGAGGGCCTCGTCGTAGTCGTCCCGGGTCGGATAGCCCAGGTGGCTCAGGACCCGGGTCGGGATCCCGGCACGGCGAGCACGCTCCAGGCCGAAGGCGTCGGGCTCGTTGCTGATAAGGGCGCGGATGCGGATGGGCAGGCCCCTCTGTGCCTCGTCGATGAGGGCCTGCAGATTGCTGCCGCTGCCCGAGATGAGCACCACAACCGATAAGGGCTCGGCCGCCGTCACACGGACTTCCCCCCGGTAAAGACCACCTCGGGCGCCTCCTCCGACTGCTCGATGCGGCCGACGGGCCAGGCGCGCTCCCCGGCGGCAACGAGCAGGTCGCAGGCGCGCCCCGCCTCGGTGGCGGGGACGCACACCAACATGCCGACCCCGCAGTTGAAGGTGCGCAGCATCTCCGATTCCCGGATGCCGCCTTGGGACTGGAGCCAGTCGAATACCGCCGGGCGCCGCCAGGAGCCCAGATCGAGCACGGCCCGGACGCCCTGGGGAAGGATTCGGGGCAGGTTCTCCGGTAGGCCTCCGCCGGTGATGTGGGCCATGCCGTGGACCGGGATCTTCTTTGTCAGGGTCAGGAGGGGCTTGACGTAGATCCGGGTCGGGGCGAGCAGGCACTCACCGAGGCTGGCCTCGCCCAGGGGCTCGTCGAGATCTGCGCTCGAAACCTCAAGGACCTTGCGGATCAGGGAGTAGCCGTTGGAGTGGGGACCGGAGGAGGCCAGCGCGATCAGCACATCGCCGGGCAGTATCCGCTCTGGTGTCAGGAGCTCGTCCTTCTCGGCGATACCGACGCAGAAACCGGCCAGGTCATAGTCCCCACCCGCGTACATGCCCGGCATCTCCGCCGTCTCACCGCCGGACAGGGCGCATCCGGCGAGCGCGCAGCCCCTGGCGATACCGGCCACGACCGAGGTCGCGACCTCCAGGTCCAGGCGTCCCGTGGCATAGTAGTCGAGAAAGAACAGGGGCTCGGCCCCCGCGACCAGCACATCGTTGGCGCACATGGCCACCAGGTCGATGCCCACGCTGTCGTGGCGGCCCAGCTCCAGGGCCAGCTTGAGCTTGGTGCCCACGCCATCGGTGCCCGAGACCAGCACAGGTCGGCGGTAGCGGTCCAAGGGAATCTCGAACAGGGCGCCGAAGCCTCCGAGGCCGGTGAGAACCCCGGGCCGGAAGGTGGCGGCCGCCAGGGGCTTGATCCGCTCGACCAGTGCATTGCCGGCATCGATATCGACCCCGGCGTCGCGGTAGCTCAGCGAGGTCCGGTCATTAGGGCGGGCGGGGTCTTTGGTACCCGGGTCGTGGTCCACTGTGGGCTCCGCGGATCGAGATTCGGAAATTTGGCCATTCTAGCAGCTGGCCGGAGGGGTCGGATCTTGGACAAGCCCGCCAGGACAGAGATACTATTTCATGATCCCGTGCCGTGTCGCCCGGTGCGGGATATTTTTCACTCGCAACCGTTTCTCTTCGGGAGTTTGTTCTTTTCGGGTAAGAGGCGTTCGCGATTTTGAGGCCAAGGCTCCGGGACCTACCCAATACCATCAGCTTGCTGCGCCTGCTCGCCGTCATACCGGTGGTGTATCTGCTGCTCGAGCGGGAGCTCGGCTGGGCCCTGCTCCTATTCGTGGCGGCGGGGCTGTCGGACGGCCTGGACGGCTTGCTGGCCAAGCGTTTCGGCTGGCAGAGCCATCTCGGCGGCATCCTCGATCCCCTGGCCGACAAGGTACTCCTGGTGGCCTGCTTTCTGGTCCTGGGTGCCATGTCCCTCATCCCCGGCTGGCTGGTGGTGCTGGTGATCTTCCGTGACCTGCTCATCGTGGGCGGGGCCGTGCTCTACAACTACCGGGTGGAGGAGATCGAGGCAGCGCCGATCCTCGTGAGCAAGCTCAACACCCTGTTTCAGATCCTACTGGTCTTGCTGGTCATCATGAACGCCGGTGTCACGCCGGTGCCGGGCTGGGTCATCGCGACGCTGATCTGGGCTTGTCTCCTGACCGTGGTCGTCAGTGGTGCTCAGTACGTCTGGATCTGGTGGCGCAAGGCTGCGCAGAAGGGGTGGGGGGAAGGCCGCGGTTCGAGCACGGACGCTCAAAAACGGTAACGACAATTCCGGGTAGCTGGAGGTCGGCAGCCCTATGCCGACATTGGAATACGGGTGCAGACGGCGGCAAAGGGTTGCCGCCCTACGATCATTGCGATGGTTGCGTGAGTTGTGGGCAAGTGAGCTAGGAATCGCGCTTTCCCAGAACCTGTCGAACCAGCCACAGGGTCGCTCGGCGCCGCATACGCAGGCTCTCCTTGTCGATCTCTTCCAGAATTTCCATCAGGGGACCGGGCTCCCGGGGACAGCGACGCATGATGTATTCGACGGCATCGGCGGCGAGCTCGAGCCCGCGCCGCCGGGCCGAGCTCCGGAGCAGCTGAGCACAATCTTCCTCCGCCAGAGGGAGCAGCCGGTAGCCCGGACCCCAGCCAAGGCGGGAGCGCAGGTCGGCGCGCTCCAGCGGCAGCCCGGAGACGGGGGCGTCGGCGCTCACCAGCAAACACCGTTCTGATTCGCGTAGTCGGTTGTAGAGGTCGAACAGACCCCGTTCCCAGTCCGTCTTCCCGGCGACCGCATGGACATCGTCCACGGCGACCAGATCCCAGAGCTCCAGGTTGTCGAGGACCGATGGAGCCAGCCCTTCGTGCTTCAGGGGCAGGTAGATGACCGAGCGGCCGATCTGCACCCCTCGGTGGCAGGCCGCCTGCAACAGGTGGGACTTGCCGCTGCCGGGGGCTCCGAACAGGTAGAGGAAATCGTCTCCGCCGCCTTCGGCCCAGGCATTGGTCGCGGCAACCGCCTCGGTATTGGGGCCGGCGATGAAGGCAGCGAAGTCGGCGTCCGGTCGCAGCTGCAGAGGCAGGCTCAGCTGGTGCATCCGCTTTCTCGGCTCAGTTCGAGCCCATGCGACTCAAGGCGAGGGCGGCGCGGGCGAGTCGTTTGCCCAATGCCAGGCACAGGCGCCTTTCCTCTTCCGTGAGGGGCAGATTGCTCTCGGGACCGGCCAGATGGGAGGGGCCGTAGGGGGTCCCTCCGCTGCGCGTCCGCAGCAGCTCGGTCTCGCTGTAGGGCAGCCCGACCAGGATCATCCCGTGGTGGAGCAGTGGCAGCATCATGGACAGCAAGGTCGTTTCCTGGCCGCCGTGGAGGCTGGCGGTGGAGGTGAAGACGCCGGCGGGCCTTCCGATCAGGGCTCCGGCCATCCACAGGGGGCTGGCTCCGTCGAGGAAGTACTTCAAGGGTGCGGCCATGTTGCCGAAGCGGGTCGGGCTGCCCAGAGCCAGCCCGGCGCAATGGCGCAGGTCGTCCAGCTCGACGTAGGGTGCCCCTGTGTCCGGAATGCTGTCTTCGACGGCTTCGCAGACACTGGAGACGGGGGGGACGGTTCGAAGCCGGGCCTCGATGCCGGGGACATCTTCGACGCCGCGGGCGACCTGGCGCGCCATCTCGGCAGTGGCGCCGTAGCGGCTGTAATAGAGCACCAAGATGTAGGACATGGGGCGGCTACAGGATATCGAGCACGGATTCGGGCGGACGGCCGAGTGCGGCCTTGTCGTCCTTGACGACGATCGGTCGCTCGATCAGCTTCGGATGGGCGATCATGGCGGCGATCAGGGCGTCTCGGGACAGGTCCGGATTCCCCAGATCGTTCTCCTTGAACTCCTTTTCCTTCTTGCGCATGAGCTCCCGGGGCTCCAGGCCCAGCATGGTCAACAGATGCTCCAGGGTCGCGGTGTCGGGCGGGGTTTTCAGGTACTCGATGATCTGGGGCTCGACACCCTCGTCGCGCAGCAGCGTCAGGGCTTGGCGAGACTTGCTGCAGCGTGGATTGTGGTAGATGGTTACGGTCATGGTTGCTCCCAGGTCGAGAGGGGTGGCGGATATCGCCTCCGGTAGTCGCTATTTTACGGCGCAACCCGTAAACGCCAATCGCTAAGGGCCGGGGAAAGTGTATTTGCTGCCACGGAAGCCAGGTCGCTTGCGGACGTTGATCCGCCGCCCGGATGCCTGGACAATTCTTCGCCGACCGGGGGTTTTCCGAGCAGACGGACGCAAAGCTTCCGAAGTGTAGCAGGTCGGTCTTTCGAGGGCCGGGTTTCCAGGCGTAAGAGGTCAGCATTCATGAGTGAGCAAGAAATCGATAAGCGGATATGTTTCCGTTGCCTGATCGCGGGTCGGGTTCAGGGCGTATTTTTCCGTGCGGCCACTCGGGAGCAGGCGCAGCGACTGGGTCTGACCGGCTACGTGCGCAATCTGCTGGACGGGCGCGTCGAGGTTCTCGCCTGCGGCGAGCCTGACCAGGTCGGCCAGCTGCGCGAATGGCTTCGCGGCGGTCCCCCCACGGCGCAGGTGACGGGTGTCGCCTGTGAGCCCGCTGCCTTCCGGAGCCTGAGCGGTTTCGAGACCCAGTAACCGGGGTTTCCTTGGATGCCGGAGGCTGCGGAGGGCCTGCCGGTGGACCTCGCGAATCGATGAAATTGCCGGTATCGGTCCTCAATAACCGCTCTTGGTGAGGACCAGGGGATCCGGATAGGAATCGATGCGCTCAACGCCCGTATCGATGCGCCCGTCCCCGTAGAGCTTCAGCCAGCGCAGGCCAGGGGTGCGCGTATCCAACGCGAAATCCCTGCTGCCCGGGAGGAATTGAACGCAAGTGGACGGTGACCCGAGCAGGCATACACCCTTGCGCTCACCGGAGAACTCCTGATGGACGTGGCCCCACAGGATAGCCCTTACCTGGGGGTGGCGATCGATGATGCCAAAGAATGCATACGGGTTGTCAAGGGCCATGGTGTCCATCCAGATGCTGCCGACGGGTACCGGCTGATGATGGAGACAAACCAGGGCAGGATCATCTGGCCGCCTGGCCAGCGAATCCTGCAAATGCCCGAGCTGATCCCCGTCGAGGTGTCCGCCGTCCTCGCCGGGCATGGTGGAGTCCAGGAGTACCAGGTTCCATCGGCCCTGCTGGACGCTTGTCCCCATCTTCGCCGGTACGCGGTCGAAGATATCGGCCATGATCGAGCTACTATCGTGATTTCCTGGCAGGCAGTGACAGGGCGCGCCCAGGGCGGCCATCCGCTCTTTCAGATACTGGTAACCCTCTGGGCTTTCGTCGTGGACGAGGTCGCCGGTCAGGAGGACGAGGTCGAGGGGCGCGAGGGCTCGGGGGACCAGATCCAGAACCAGATCCAAGGTCTGGCGCGTTCTCTGACCGAGCAGGCGACCTTCCTCGTCGGCGTACAGGTGGGTATCGGTCAGCTGCAGCACCTGAAGCGCATCGGAGCCGTCTTCGAGGTGGTCAGCACTCCGGGCGGACATCGATCGGCATTTCAGATGGCGAGCGAGCAGGCCCGTGCCCTAGCTGATCCCTGTGATTCGCTGGTGCAGTAGCGCGGCGAATCCGTCGTGTCCGACTTTCCGGAAATGCCTTCCACGGGCTCGATGGCGTGTCCGTGCAGAAAGGGAGACTGGCAGGCTCATGCTCGATGTACTTGTTCTTTTTGGCAGATGCAGTTTATCGGAAGCTATCCTCGCATTCAGCATGAGCGACGACTTTTTGCCGGTCTGCATTACAAGAATGAGAGCTCCATCACCTCGTTTGGGGGGAGGACAGTGGACCGAAGTGGATTTGTCGCTCTGTGCCAAGGCATTATGGTCTGAAGATTATCGAGCGGTTGCTCGGCTCACAGCGGGTTTGCAATGACACTCAACGAGCTTCGTTACGTCGTCGCGGTGGCACGAGAGCGCCATTTCGGACATGCCGCCGATGCCTGTTTCGTCAGTCAGCCGACCTTGAGTGTGGCCGTGAAAAAGCTCGAGGACGAGCTGGGTGTAAGCCTGTTCGAGCGGGGTACCGGGGAGGTAACCGTCACCGTCGTCGGACGGCAGATCGTCGAGCAGGCCCAGCGGGTTCTGGAAGAGGCGGATGCCATCAAGCGCTTGGCGCAGCAGGGAAAGAACCCCCTCGCCGGTGCCTTGCGCCTGGGGGCCATTTATACCATCGGCCCCTATCTCTTTCCGCGGTTGATCCCCTGGGTCTCCGAGCAGGCCCCCGACATGCCCCTGGTGATCGAGGAAGATTTCACATCCGTGCTCAGTGAGCGCCTCAAACGGGGCGATTTGGATGTCATACTCATTTCGTTGCCTTTCGACGAGCCGGGGATCCTGACGAGGGCCGTTTACGACGAGCCCTTCTCCGTCCTGCTCCCCTCTCACCATCCCTGGGCCGGCCAGGCGTCGGTGCCCCCCGAGCAGCTCGGCGGCGAGGACGTCCTGCTGCTCGGTCCCGGGCATTGCTTTCGGGATCAGGTGCTGGAGGTCTGTCCGAATTGCCTCAAATCGACCGGCGGCAGCAGCCTGCAGCGCGGACTGGAGGGAGGGTCGCTGGAGACGATCCGCTACATGGTGGCCAGCGGGGTTGGCATTACGGTGCTGCCCTGTAGTGCAGCGGCGGCGGACAGGTTTCCGGAGCCTCTGGTGCGCGTCCTGCCGTTTGCCGGCATACCACCGCAACGGACGGTAGCCTTGGCTTGGCGTAAGTCCTTTCCTCGCATCGAGGCGGTCGATGTGCTGGCACGCGCGGTACGGGAGGCGGATCTCCCCTGTGTCACTTATCTGGAGCAAGACCCATGAGCGATTCCGTGAAATACCTGCTCGACGAGCGGGACATCCCCACGCATTGGTACAATATCAACGCCGACCTGCCCGAGCCCTTGCCGCCGGTCCTGCATCCGGGCACGAAGCAGCCCATCACCCCCGATGACCTGGCGATCATCTTCCCGCGCGCGGTCATCGAGCAGGAGATGAGCACCGAGCGGGAGATCGAGATCCCGGGTCCGGTCCGCGACGTCCTGCGCCAGTGGCGCCCTTCCCCGCTGTTCCGGGCGCGGCGCCTGGAGAAGGCGCTCGATACCCCGGCCAGGATCTACTACAAGTACGAGGGCGTGAGTCCCGCCGGCAGCCACAAGCCGAACACCGCGATCGCCCAGGCCTTCTACAACAAGCAGGAGGGTGTCAAGCGCATCACCACGGAGACGGGGGCGGGGCAATGGGGCTCGTCCCTGGCCCTCGCTGGTGCCATGCTCGGGCTGGAGATCGAGGTCTACATGGTCAAGGTGAGCTTTCAGCAGAAGCCCTACCGGCGCGCCTTCATGGAGAGCTTCGGCGCCACCTGCATCGCGAGCCCCAGTGACACGACGGAGGCGGGGCGTGCCATCCTGGCGGAGCATCCCGACAGCACGGGTAGCCTCGGCATCGCCATCAGCGAGGCCGTGGAGATGGCCGCCAAGCGGGACGACACCCGCTACGCGTTGGGCAGCGTCCTCAACCACGTGCTGCTGCACCAGACGGTGATCGGGCTCGAGGCTCAGAGGCAACTGGATATGGCGGGCGACTTCCCCGACATGGTCATCGGCTGCACCGGTGGAGGTAGCAATTTTGCCGGCATCGCCTTCCCCTTCCTCCGCGACCGGCTATGCGGCCGCAGCGACGTTCAGCTCATCGCCGTGGAGCCCTCCGCCTGCCCCACCCTGACCAGGGGTAGAAACGCCTATGACTTCGGGGATACGGCGCACCTGACCCCACTGGTGAAGATGTACACCCTGGGCTCCGACTTCGTTCCCCCCGGCTTCCACGCGGGCGGCCTGCGCTATCACGGTATGGCGCCCCAGATCAGCCACCTGACGGCGCTGGGCCTCATCGAGCCCCGGGCTTACAACCAGCTCGAATGCTTCGCTGCGGGCCTTCGGTTCGCCAAGGCGGAGGGAATCATCCCCGCCCCGGAGGCCAACCACGCGGTGAAGGCCGCGATCCACGAGGCAGAGAAGTGCCGTGAATCCGGCGAGGGCAAGACCATCCTTTTCAACCTGTGCGGACACGGACATTTCGACATGCAGGCCTACACGGACTACCTGGCAGGTAAGCTCGAGGACGTGGTCTGCGACGAAGGGGAGATGGCCATGGCCCTAGCGGGACTACCGTCGGTGGCCTGATTATTCACCCGAAAAAAGAGCAGTTGAACTGCCAAGTCGCCAAGAACACATAGTTTTACAATGGAAAATCCAGAATGCGGCGATCACCTTTCGGGTGAGAGCCCCGATACGATTATCTTGGTGTTTTTTCTTGGCGTCCTCTGCGCCTAGGCGGTTCGAAGTGCCGAATTTAGGTTCACAAGCTCCGAGCCGCACATGGAGCGGACCCCCGGATGGGTGAATCCGCTATCATTTCTGCCCTCCAATCGGAGGTATCCAAATCAGAGGAGGACAGTCATGAACAAGACAATCCCCAAGATCGTAGCCGCGATGCTCGCGGTTTCGTTGGCGCACCCCGCGGCTGCTGACGAGATTACCGATGAGCTGGACGCGGCCCGCTCCGCATACGACTCCGGCGAGCTGCGCAAGGCCATACAGAGTCTTCAGGTCGCGGTTGCGAGCATTCAGGAGAAGATCAACGCCGATCTCTTGAAGCTACTGCCCAAGCCCCTGGCAGGCTGGCAGGCGGACGAGCCGCAGGCACAGTCTACGGGCATAGCGGCTATGATCGCGGGGACCAACCTCTCGCGGCGCTATTATCGTGATGACGGGGAGGAGGTGGATGTCAGCATAATGGCCGACTCCCCCTTGATGCCGATGATGACCCTCATGCTCTCCAACCCGATGTTCATGCAATCGAGCCCGAGTACCAAGATCTACACCTATGCGGGTCAGCGCGGCATCATCGAGCATGAGCCGGACAGCGACAAGTGGGCGATCAGCCTCCTCGTCGCCGGCAAGATCCTGGTCAAGGTCGATGGCAGCGGTCTGAAGGACAAAGCGCCAGTACAGGGCTACCTTGAGGCGATCGACCTCGGTGCAGTCGAAAATGCCTTCGGGTCCTGATCCCGCCTCTCAGAGCTTGTGAAAAAATCGGACGCTGTAGCGAGGGCGTCTCTGGGCGTTCGTGACAAGGCGCCGTACGTGAAAATGGCGCGAGTTTAGTGAACTAAATGACCGTCATTTTCGCGTACGACAACGCAGTCACGGACGTTCAGGGGCGTCCGCAGCAGGTGTCCGATTTTTTCACAAGCTCTCAGGGCACCTCTGCGACGGGCATCTCTCCCCTGGTGCCACAGATGCGAGGTCTGAAAAGGCGCTCGCCGCAGAGCTCATGCCCTGGCCATTCCGTTACTGGATCTCTGCTTGCCCGCGGTTTGCCTGATTCAATGGGATGACCACGCTAGCCTGGGGTCCCTCGTCGCCGCTGCTCTCGACGTAGCGGACCGGGCTTCCCGCCTCCAGTCTTTCGAAGGCGTCATCGAGCACGCTGTTGCGATGGAAGTAGATCGAGCGTCCCTCGTCCGTTTCGATACGTCCGTGGTCGAAGACCAGTTCCTCTATGCGACCGGCCCGGGTCGAAGATTCGTGTGCCTTGACCGCCCCGCGTCGGCGGTGAGCATAGCTCTCGAGGCGGCGCTCCATGGCGTCGAAGGCGTCGCGGATGGCGACGTAGGCATCCTCGTGGGCGTGGTCTTGCTCCGGATCGCGACTCACGGCCAGCTGGTCGCCCGGTACCCGGACGTCGATCCGGACGTGGTAGAGCCTGCCTTTGTGGTGGTGTCGATGCTGGGATTCGATCATGACCCCGCAATACAGGATACGGGAGTGGACATGATCGAGGCGCGCCGCCCGCTCACGCACCTTTGTCTCGATGGCGGGGGTCGGGTCGATACTGCGGAAGCTGATCTCTGGGTTGAGCTGCATAGATATCCTCCCCTCGATCTCTGACTGTCATCCTCTCCTTTAAGCAAAGCACAGCTTGCGGCGGGGTCAAGTTACGGATCTCGTCGGATCCTTTCAGCAAGACCGACACCCGATGATCGCTACCCCCGCCATCCCGGGAGTGACGCGCCGGGATTTGCCGCCCTAACGATCATGGGGCGAGTCGACCTACCCCGAAGGATCAAAGGTCGCCTCGCCCCTGATCGTTCCCTCCTCACCCCGACTCACTCCCAGAAAGGGAGAGGGAGACTCAGAGCGCCGCCGGCGTGTACTTTCAAGGTGGCCGCAATATAAGGATTCCGACAGGTCGGGTATGCTTGCAGATCTCGCTTTAGGTGAATGCCGGAAAAAAATATACCAGGGTGCGCAGGATCTTCGTTCGTCTTCAAGGATGTGGCAACAGGGCATAGCCGGGCTGTGTAACTGTGGTTGCTACGCGGAAGACGGGCGAAAAGACAAGCAGGCTGGTATATTTTTTGACAGAAATCGCTTAACTGCCATCAGCTGCTGTGCACCCATATTCCATCGCGCGTATCGTCGGGCTCTTCGCCATCATGTTCGGCCTGACGCTGATCGCCCCCATCCTCGTCTCTATCCTGTATGGGGAGAGCGAATTCGTCAGCTTCCTGGTGCCCATGGCGGGCTCACTGGCCCTGGGGCTCGTCCTCTGGCTGATCGGACGTATGCGTCCGGCCAACCTGGGGGTGCGCGACGGCTTCCTGATCGTGGCCATGTTCTGGTCATTGTTCAGCCTCCTGGGTGCCTGGCCCCTGACGCTCAACACGCAGCTTTCTCCGGTAGACGCCCTGTTCGAGGCCGTCTCGGGAATCACGACCACGGGTGCCACCGTGATTACTGGTCTGGATGAGCTGCCGAAATCCGTCCTTTTCTATCGCCAGGAGCTGCAATGGCTCGGAGGAATGGGTCTGATCGTTCTCGGGGTGGCAGTCCTGCCGATGCTGGGGATCGGCGGCATGCAGCTCTATCGGGCGGAGGCGCCGGGCCCCCTGAAGGAGGAGAAGCTTACACCGCGGCTGGCGGAAACTGCACGCTCCCTCTGGGGGATTTACCTCGCACTTACGCTGGCCTGCGCCCTCGGCTACTGGGTTGCCGGAATGGACCTCTTCGATGCCGTCGCTCACAGCTTCTCGACCGTCTCCACCGGCGGCTTTTCCACCCACGACGCGAGCATCGGCTACTTCGCGAACCCGACTATCGAAGCCGTCGCCACCCTCTTCATGCTGCTTGCCGCCATCAATTTCGGGGTTCACTATGTGGTCCTGCACCGGCGCGACCCCCTCCATTGGCTGCGGGACGTGGAGTCGCGGTCGTTTTTGTTGTTCGTGCTCGCCGTAGTGGCGTTCGTGGGTTTGGTCCTGCGCCTGCAGGGCGGTTACCACTACTGGAACTTGAGCTTCAGAGATGCCACCTTCGTGGTGGTGTCGGTGGTTACCAGCACCGGCTTCGGCACCGTCGATTTCTCGCATTGGCCAGAGATGCTTCCGGTCCTGCTCATCCTCATCAGCTTCGTCGGCGGCTGTGGTGGCTCCACCGCCGGGGGCATGAAGGTAATGCGCGTGCTGCTCCTGTTGCGACAGGGTGCCTTAGAGGTGCGGCACCTTATTCATCCCCGAGCCTATCATCCCCTGCGGATCGGGCGGCGCGTAGTCGATGATCGGCTCATGGAAAGCGTCTGGGGATTCTTCGCGGTCTACGTCGCTGCCTTCACCCTGTTGGTCATGCTCATGATCAACTCCGGATTGGACAAGGTGTCCGCGTTCGCCGCCGTCGCCACCTGCATGAACAATCTCGGCCCCGGACTCGGAGAGGTCGCTTACAATTTCCAGTCAGTCAGCGACTTCGGCAAGCTCATCGGTGTCCTCGCAATGCTCCTGGGGCGACTTGAGGTGTTCACCATTCTGGTCTTGTTGTCACCTTACTTCTGGCGGCGGTGATGTTCCGGTCACCAGTTTGGCATCGTCCGAGCCCCCGACCATCCCATAGCAATTATTCGCGATGAATTGATGCTTCAGAGGTAATCGACCGAAGACACCTCCTCCCTGGAATGACGCAGTCCGCTCCCGGGAGAACGGACTGCGTTTTCAGAGCCACGGGCAGCCTCCAGGAGACGGGGCCCAGCGCGGTTACAACGTCAGTTTCCGGACGGCATCGGCAGGCTGAAGCCATCCTTCGCGAGCTCGTCCTTCACCGATCTCAGGTGCTGGTACTTCGTCAGGGTGATCGGCCCGGTATAGACCTCACTCTGGAGCTTGCGCGGCGGATACTCCACGTAGCTCTTCATCAGCTCCTTGACTGCATCGTTGAAGGTGACCAGGGTCCAGGTGTGCTCGGTCCAGTTGGTCATGAAGACGTCGTAGCGCTCCTGGGGGTCCTGCCAGAGATCGAACACCTGCGGGACCGTGGCCACGTACTTCTCCTGCCCCTTCCAGCCCACGTTCGTGTCGACGGCGAGAGCACCGGTCGCCTGCCCGTCATCGCCGCGCAGGTTGTACACGGCCTTGTAGTTGCCGGCCCGTACCGCGCCCGGGCTCAGCTCGTTCTCGGTGAAGTAGAACCAGGTGGTGCGCGGGTCCTTGCCGGTTCCGAACAGCACGGGGGTGATGTCGTAGCTGTCGAAGATGATCGGCTTGCCTTCGCGGTCCTCTTTCGGCAGATCGATGCCGGCCACCGAGGCGAAGGTGGCCATCAGGTCCAGACCCCCCACGATGTCGTGGTTACGCGTGCCGGCCTTGATCTTGCCCGGCCAGACGGCGATCGCCGGCACCCGGTTGCCGCCCTCGCGAACCGTCCCCTTGGTGCCGCGGAAAGGGGTGTAGCCCGCGTCCGGATAGACGTCCTGCCAGGCCCCGTTGTCGGTCGTGTAGAAGACCAGGGTGCTCTTCTCCAGCCCCAGCTCCTTGAGCTTGTCCATGATATGTCCGACGCGGGTGTCGAGCTCGACGACGGAGTCGGCGTACTTGGTCTTGGAGAGCGACTTGTGCTCGAACTCCGGTGCCGGCAGGTTCGGCTGGTGGACCTTCATGAAGTTGATGTTGATGAAGAAGGGCTGGTCGGGGTGCTTCGCCGCCTCCTCCAGGAACTTGATGCCCGACTGCTCGACGTACTTGTCCAGGAAGGGGATGCCGACGACGCCCTTCTCCGGGGTGTCGACGTACTCGCCGCTGACCTTCCAGTCCTGCTTGGCCTCTTCTCCGGCATTACCCGACAGAGAGCCCTTGGTCACCTTCTGGAACATCTCCCGCAGCTTCGGGTCCATGTCCGGGAACCACTTCGGATCGGCGTAGGTGTAGGCGTTCAGGTGGTAAAGCAGGGCGTGCTCCATCACGTCGTAGCCCTGGGCGTTGGGCAG
>CAYYHR010000002.1:62630-63857 GCA_964471705.1 uncultured Chromatiaceae bacterium | reverse complement strand
CGGTTTGGGCCAAAAACCCCAGATACCGTTTACCCTCCTTCTACACATGCGGTACCCTTTTCGTAGTCGCCGAGGCGCTTTCGGGGTACATAGTCAAGGTATCCGTTGGGCAATTCTCGAGGTGGTGTTATCTGCACGGGAGCAGATGTATTGTTGGTATAGCTCAACTTTGCTGGACACAGTTGATCCGTCATAAAGAAACATTGAGCTTCATGCATATTTGGGTCGATGCCGACGCCTGCCCCAAGGTGATCAAGGAGATTCTTTACCGAGCCGCGGACCGGGTAGCCGTGCCGCTGACCCTGGTCGCCAATCAGCCCCTCCAGGTGCCTGGATCCCGCCATATCCGTTCCGTACAGGTGGGGGCCGGATTCGACGTTGCGGACAACTACATCGTCAAGCAGGCACAAGTGGGCGACCTTGTCGTCACCGCTGATATCCCCTTGGCTGCCGAATTGGTTGTCAAGGGCTGCCTCGCCCTGAATCCTCGCGGAGAGCTCTATACTGAAGAAAACATCCGCCAGCGACTCAATATGCGGGATTTTCTCGATACCCTCCGTGCCAGCGGAGTGGACACGGGCGGACCGGCGTCCTTCAGCCAGGCGGACCGACAGGCATTCGCCAATCAGCTGGATCGGCTACTGACCAAGCGATAGGGTGTTGGTCGATACCAACCGTGCTACGGGGTATAGGTAGGACGGACCAGCCCGCTAGTTCTTGACTACTGCCCCCCAGCCCCGGCACGCGGGGGACTCGCTACTTCACCAGGCTCCCTGCCCTGTCGCTTACAAAAGCGTAACCTCTTCCATCAGGCAAACCTCCTACACTGAGTGTCCCGGTTGTCGACGGCAGAGACGGCGAGCCGATAGCCCCGAAACTCTGCTTGTGCGACGCTGGGCCTTACTTTTGTCCTTGTCGCTGCAGCACGAGACCACGAGACGTCAGAACCGATCCATCTGTCCCAAGCGCAATACACCCGACGTTTAGATTCGTCGGGTAGCCTTGTGAACACGGATCCCGTCAGTGTCCCCCGCTTCTGGGGACAACGAAAAAGGGGCTGGACGTCTCCGCCCAACCCCTTGTTTTTGATCCTATATCAGGGCGTCAGTTGTTGTCCTTCCCGAACATGCTCATGGGGTTCGGCATGTCCTGCATCATGTTCATCGGGTTGAATCCACTCTTATCGCCACCGCCTTCGGGGCCGTAAGCACCACCGGGGCCATAACC
>CAYYHR010000002.1:0-62530 GCA_964471705.1 uncultured Chromatiaceae bacterium | reverse complement strand
ACCGCCAGGGCCATAACCGCCAGGGCCATAACCGTAGCCACCGGGACCTCGACCAGCAGGATATCCGCCGTAACTGCCGCCCGGATATCCGCCACCCGGCGGCAAGCTCGCACCGCTGTACGCCGGCCCACCCGAAGGCGCCGGTTGAGCTTGTTTGCTCGCAGTTGGCTCAGGCGCTTGCGTCTCTTGGGCAGGAGCAGCGGGAGAAGGAGCACCATACCCTCCGGGCCCGGAGCCAACACTGGGGGGGCCACCGAAACCACCCCCTGCAGGTGCACCGTAATTGCCGCCCGGTGGGCCACCGAATCCGCCCCCGGCGGGTCTACCGTAGTTGCCGCTCGGCGGTCCGCCGTAGTTCCTACTCGGCGATCCACCGAATCCACCCCCCGAAGGTCTACCGTAGTCGCCGTCTGGCCCGCCCGGGCCGTATCCGGAAGGTCCGTAACCCGGCCCTCCGGGACCGGAGGACCCACCGCCGAATCCAGCGGCCTCTTCTCCACACCCGATGGCCAATCCGATCGCCACGAGAGCGGCAGCCGTTCTGGCATGAGATCTCGTCATATGTCCTCCGTCAGTACTTTTTTAGTCAAAGAATTGAGAAAGACAATCCTAAAGGATTTATTTTGTGCCGTATACAAGGGTTTTTCGCGATAGGCCGAGGCAATCAGGTGCCTTCCTCCATCCTTGACCGGAAGTGGGGAGGCAACACCGTTCCCTTATCGCTGCGGCGTACCTATCCCCTTCCGAGCCCGAGAAATCCGAGCACCCGTTGCACGTCCGACGGCGTATCGACCCCCGGACCAGGCTCCACCTCGGCTTGGCTCACGTGGATGGCCTCACCGTGCCAGAGCACGCGTAACTGCTCGAGGGACTCCGCCATCTCCAGGGGCGAGGGTTGCCAGCGCACGAAGCGCTCGAGGAAACGGGTCCGGTAGGCGTACAGGCCGATGTGCCGCAGGAACCGGACGGTCTGCGGCAGCGTCTCGCCCCCCCCTGGTAGCTCATCGCGATGCCAGGGTATGGGTGCCCGCGAAAAGTAGAGTGCGTAGCCGTCCGCATCCGTGACCACCTTGACCAGATGCGGATCAAAGAGGTCCGAGCGGCTCCGAATCGGATAGGCCAAAGTCGCCATTCCGGCGGAGCCATGTCCTGCCAGGTCATGAGCGACCTGGTCGATGAGGGCCGGCGGCATGCAGGGCTCGTCTCCCTGCAGATTTACAAGGATGCCGTCCCGCTGCCAGCCCCGCGCCTCGATCACCTCGGCGATGCGGTCCGTGCCGCTGCGATGGTCGGTTCGTGTCAGGGCGACATCGGCGCCGAATGCCTGGCAGACGCGGGCGATGCGGGCGTCGTCGGTGGCAACCACCACCTCTGCCGCCTCGCTTTGTCCGGCGCGCTCCCAGACGTGTTGGATCAGGGGCTTTCCGGCGATCTCCAGCAATGGCTTGCCCGGAAGCCGGCTGGACCCGTAGCGGGCGGGGACGACGACCCTGAAATCCACTCCGTCCATCGGACAGATGTTCCGATCAGACCTCCGGGACCTCTTCCTCCGGACCCAGCTCCCGCGCCTCATCTTCGAGCATCACCGGGATGTCGTCCCGGATCGGATAGGCGAGGCGATCCCCCCGACAGATGAGCTCGGCGGCGTCTTTGTCGTAGTAGAGGACGCCTTTGCACAGGGGACACCGTAGGATGTCCAACAGTTTCTTATCCATCGACAATGCCCTTTATTTTGCTTGCGAGTAACCGCTCGAACCCGTCCTGGAGCCGCACCTCGACCGCCAGGTACCAGACATCCACGCGGGTGAGACCGGCACACTTGACCGCGTCCTTCTCCGTCATGATCACCGGCCCCGGAAGCCAAGAGGCCATATCTTCGCGGCTGAACGGATGATGGTCCGGATAGGGTCGCTCGTTCAGGTGCAGACCGTAGCTGCGCAAAAGCTGGAAGAAGCGGTCGGGGTTCCCGATGCCGGCCACCGCGGTGACCCGCTGTCCGCGCAGCTCGGCCAGACTTCGCGTGATCTCCGGGTTGCGCAGATCGACCAAACGGTCCGGCACCAGCCGCATGGCCTGCCCTCCCGGACAGGGTCCACCGTTGCACAGGGTCAGGTCCACTTCGCGATGCCTTGCCTTCGGCTCCCGCAAGGGTCCCGCGGGCAGACAATGCCCGTTGCCGAAGCCCCGGGCCGCGTCCACCACCAGGATCTCCAAGTCTCGCCGCAGACGATAGTGCTGGAGTCCGTCATCGCTCACAATGATATCGCATCCGGAGTCGGCCAAGAGCATCTCGCCGGCGGCTACCCTGTCGGGGCCCGCGACGACGGGGCAGCCGCTGTGTCGCGCCAACAGGACCGGCTCGTCACCGACATCAAAGGGATCGCTGTGGGCATCCACGAGGCGTGGCCATCGCTTCCCGCGACCGCCGTATCCCCGAGTAACGATACCCGGCCTGTAACCCTCTCTGCGCAGGAATCCGCTCAGCCAGAGTACCAGGGGCGTCTTGCCGGTACCGCCGACGGTGAGATTGCCCACGACGAGCACGGGGGCGGGCAAGCGCCTGCTCTGCAGCCATCCCTGCCGATAGGCGAGACGCCTCAGCCGCACGCCGCCGCAATAGAGCCAGCTCAGGGGCAACAGCAAGCAAGCGAGCGAATTGCCGCCGTACCAGAGCGATTCATGAATGCAGCTCATGCGCCGCATCGGGCCCGCCGAGCTGCTTTCACGCGGCCGCGCGGCCGGCGTGAAACTGTAGCCTGTGCAGCCTTGCGTAGTATCCCCCGCGGGCAAGTAGGTCCCTGTGTCTGCCCTGCTCCACGATCCGTCCCTGGTCCACGACCAGAATCCGGTCGGCGGTCTCGATAGTGGACAGTCGATGGGCGATTACCAGGGTGGTCCGGTGCCGCATCAGCTCCTGCAGGGCGGCCTGGATGTGGCGCTCCGCTTCCGTGTCCAGGGCGGAAGTCGCCTCGTCGAGGATCAGGATAGGGGCGTCCTTGAGCATGGCCCGGGCAATGGCGAGGCGCTGACGCTGCCCGCCGGAGAGCAGCACACCCCGATCCCCGATCCGGGTGTCGAAACCCCTGGGCAGCTCGCGAATGAAGTCCATGGCATGGGCGGCCTCCGCTACCCGCTCGATTTCCTTCTGATCCACCTCCCCCGCGCGTCCGTAGGCGATGTTGCTCGCCACGGTGTCATTGAACAGGACCACATCCTGGGTCACCAGGGAGATCTGATCTCGAAGGCTCTTCAGAGTAAGCTCCCGAACATCGACGTCGTCGATCAGGATCTGCCCCTCCGTCGCGTCGTAGAAGCGCGGTAAAAGGCTGACCAGGGTGGTCTTGCCGCTGCCCGAGCGGCCCACCAGGGCCACTGCCTCCCCCGCTTCGATGGTCAGGCTCACGTCCTCCAGCACGGGCCCCTTATCGGGGTCGTAGACATGGCCTACGCCGTGATACTCCACCCTTCCGGAGGAACGGCCCAAGACTCGGGTGCCCGTATCTTTCTCGGACTCGGTATCCAGCAGATCGAAGAGACTCTGGGCAGCGACGATGCCCCGCTGTAGATGGGCGTTTACCGAGGTGAGGCGCTTGACCGGCGGCAGCAGCAGGCCCATGGCAACCACGAAAGACATGAAGGTGCCTACCGAGATGTTTTCCCGCAGGCCCTGCATAGTCGACAAGTAGACGATGACCGCGATGGCCAGGGCAGAGATGAGCTGCACCAAAGGGACGCTGACCGCTTCGGTCGCGATCATCTTCATCTGGAGAGACCGAGTCTTCTCGTTGACGCGACCGAAGCGCTCGGCCTCCCGGGCTTGGCCGCCGAAGGCCTTGACCACCCGGTGGGCGTCGATCACCTCCTGGGCAGCATGGGTGAGCTCACCGACCCGGTCCTGGATACGCCGGCTGTGACGACGAAAGCGCTTGGTCGCGTACTTTATCGCCCCTGCCATCGGCGGCCCGATCACCAGGAAGATCGCGGAGAGCCCGGCATCCACATAGAGCATGTAGGCCATCAGTCCGATGACCGTAAAACCGTCGCGCACCAGGGTGGTCAGGGCCGTGGTCGTGGCACTAGCCACGTTCTCCACGTTGTAAGTGAACTTGGACAGGATCTGCCCGGAGCTATTGTTGTCGTAGTAGACCGTCGGCGCGCGCATCAGGTGCTGGAACATCGCTTGGCGCAGATCTGCCACCACCCGGCGCCCGACCCATTTGAGGAAATAGGTATTGACGAACCCGGCGATGCCGCGACCGATGAACAGGGCCACCAGCACCACCGGCATGATGCGAACCATCTCGATATCGCGATCGACGAAGCTGCCGTCCAGCAGCGGCTTCATCATGGCGGCGAAGATGGGCTCGGTGGCCGCGTATACCAGCATCCCGACGATCGAGATGGAGAAGGGCCGCCAGTAGGGCTTGGCGTAGCCGAGCAGGCGCCGATAGACCTGCTTGGCGGAATCCGAAGCGACGCCTTCCACCGGCTTCATTTGGACTCGTCGGGTCGTGTCGCGGCGAAGACGAAATGCAGGAGACCGAGCTGGCTGGCCGCGTCCATGGCGGTCATGACGGCCTGGTGCGGGGTCCTGGCGTCGGCCTTGATGACAACGGGTATCTCCAGATCTCCACCTGATGCACCTGCGATGGCCTTCTTCAAGGTATCCAGCTTGCGGTCCACCACCATTTGATCGTTGACGAAGAAGGTGCCGGAACGGTCGATGAGGATGTCCAGCGTCTCGGGCTCCTGGGCGGTCACCTCTTCTCCCTGGGCCTCGGGTAGCTGGAGCCGGATGCGGGCATCTTCCTTGAAGGTCGTGGAGACCATGAAGAAGATCAGGAGCAGGAACACCACGTCGATCAGCGGCGTCAGATTGATGTCGGGGGGCTCCGGACGGTTCGGGCGCAGGTTCATCCGGCAGCGTCCTCGGTAACCTCGCGCTCTCCCTTGATGACCTCCACCAGCTTGAGGGCCTGTTCCTCCATGCCGAGTGCGAGCTTGTTGACCTTGCCGTCGAGGTAACGCTGGAACAGGAGGGTGGGTATGCCCACCGAGAGACCGGCCGCCGTGGTGATCAATGCCTCGGAGATACCGCCGGCCAGCACACCCGGATCGCCGACACCTGCATTCATGATCACGCTGAATACGTCGATCATCCCGAAGACGGTACCGAGCAGACCCAGCAGCGGGGCCACCGATGCGATGGTGCCCAAGGCGTCGAGATAGCGCTCCATGTCCGCCACGACCTGGCGTCCGGTGTCCTGGATCGCCTCCTTCATCACCTCGCGGGAATGGCCCCGGTTCACCAGACCAGCGGCGAGAATTCGTCCCAGGGGCGAGCCGTTGCGCAGTCGGTCGATACGCTCGGCGTCAAGCTGATTGTATCGGTACCATTGCCAGACTCGGCCCACGAGCTTGTCGGGCATTATCCTGGGGCGGCGCAGCGTCCAAAGCCGTTCGATGACGATGGCCATGGCGATGACCGAACAGGCAATGATCGGCAGCATCAGCCAGCCGCCCTCTTTTATCAGCTCCAGCACCAGTCATCTACCTCGGGTTCCGGGACCTTCTCCTGATCTCGCGGCGACACGGAAACGACCGTATGGCCCTGCCCACATTCCTCATAACGGTCCGGCAGCCGGCTCCGTCATCCGACGTCCATAATACTCGAAGCGTCAGAAGGATGCGCCCGCTGCACGGAGGCGATGGCTCCAAAGGCGCTCATGCTCCCAGCGGTACATCCGGAGGCCATCGATGCCGCGGCTATACAGCCGAAACGATATGGCACCGGAGCTTGCCGTACCGAGCTGCACAGCACCCGATGCCGCCACCCGCCCGCGAACCTCGACCGCAGGAAAGCCGAAGCGATTCGCGTAGCCGCTGGAGTAGAGAACGAAGCGCGGCGCGACTGCCTGCAGGAAGGCTGCACTGCTGGAGCTGTCGCTTCCATGGTGGCCTGCTACCAGGACCGTGCTTGCCAAACGACCGGGCTGCTGCCTCACCAGCTCATCTTCCGTGGCGACCTCGATATCCCCCGTCAGCAGGACACTGGCCCCTTTGCTGCTCACACGCAGAACGCAGGAGCTCTCGTTGCCCTCACGGCCGGACACCTCTGGATAGAGGATCTCGAAGTCCACCCCGTCCCAGGTCCAGTGCTCACCGGCCAGGCAGGGGGCTACAGTCCGGACGGGGATCTCCCGAGGCTCACCTCCCAGGATGTGCGTGATGGGAATCCTGCCGTTCAGACCCGCAAATCCGCCGGCGTGATCCCGATCCCCATGACTGATGATCAGGGTATCGATCCGCCCCACCCCTTGCTTGCGAAGATAGGGAAGAACTACGGCAGCTCCGGTATTGAAACCGCTGGAAAAGACAGGACCCGTGTCATAGACCAGGACATGGCTACTGGTTCGAATCACCGCCGCGAGACCTTGGCCCACGTCCAGCAAGGTGAAACGGGCCTCACCTGGAAGGGGTCCCCGGGGGTGCACCAGGATCAGGGGCAAGAGGAGCACCAGCCCGATCCAGCGTCCCGGCAACCCCCGTGGGGCAAGCAGGAGGGCGACGCCCGGGAAGGCGACGACCCACACCCAACCGGGACGGCCGGACAGGGTCGCGTCCGCCCAGGGCCAGCTCGACACCACCTCCAGCAGTCCGTACCCTCCTTCCAGGACTTTCGACATCAGTACCAGTGGCACTCCCAGCCCGGAGACCAGCCCCAAGAGGCACGCAACCAGCACGGCGGGAAGCAACAGGGCGAACAGGGGAACGGCGATCAGGTTCACCAGCGGCGCGATGAGCGAGACGTGACCGAACAAAAGCAGCAACAGGGGCAGCAGGCCGAGGGCGATCGCCAATTGCGCCCTTCCCCACTTAGCCCAGAGCCTGCCCGCTGCGAGGCGCCCTCCGAGTGCGTAGAGCAGCGCGGCCACCGCGCCGAACGACAGCCAAAAGCCGGGGGAAAGGACCGACCGGGGATCCAGAAGCAGCACGCCCACGAGGGCCAGGGTGATTCCGCTCACCGGACGGATGGTCCGGGCGAAAAGGATGGCCCCTAAGACTACAGCGAGCATGATCAAGGCACGCTGGGTCGAAACCGCAAATCCGGCAAGGGCACTGTAACCGGCCGCCCCCATCAGTGCGGCGACAGCGGCGGCCCGCGGGGCTGCGGCTATCAGGGTCAGTCGTGCACTTCGGGACCAAATCCACCGCGTTACCAAGAACAGGAAGCCGGCCACCAGGCCCACGTGCAGCCCGGAGATGGCGATCAGGTGGCTGGTGCCCGTGCGGGTCAGGACCTCCCACTGGGCCGGTCCGAGGCCTGAGCGGTCCCCCAGCACCAGCGCATTGACCAGGCCTTCCCCTTCGGAGCCCTTCAGGATCTCATCGATTCGCTCGCGCAACCGCTGGCGCCATCTGTCGATGAAATACAGACCGGGGCCAGGGGCCAACAGCAGATTCTCGTTCGAGGTCCGCACATAGCCGGTGGCTTTGATGCCGTGCTGGAACAGCCAACCCTCATAATCGAGCCCCCCGGGATTGGCAAAGCCGTGGGGCGGTTTCAGGCGGGCGACCAGGCGCCAACGTTGGCCCGCCACAAGCCTCGGGGCGTCCCGGTACCAGTTCAAACGCACCAGTCCACGAAAGGCAATCTGCTGCCCGACCGTCCGCGGATTCTCGATGCTGAAGAGAAACCGTCGACTCTCGCCCTCACTGCCGCCCCCGACACCAGGGAGACCTGCAATCCGACCCGTCAGCTCCAGATCACGACCCACGAGGGATTCGGGAAAGGGCTGGCACAGGAGCTGACAAGCTTGCACCTGGGCCCATAGAAAACCCATCATCCCCAAGGCGAGGGGCCGCACCAACGGCAAACGCCAGGCCATCACGGCGGTGAGCGCCGCGAGCAAGACGGAAAGGCGGAAGGATGGAAGCGACGGTAGGAGAAAGAGGATGCCGACCCCGACGGCGAAGCCCAAACCGTTCGCGATCAAGCCGGGACGAAATGCCCCATTCCACAAAGCACGCCGTCGATGCTCGGGCTCACCCATAACAGATCCCCTCGTATCCCTCCCGAGCTCGGACCTCTGTCACATACCTGGCGTATCCTTCGAGGTCGGAATAAGCTTGCGCCGGGACACGGCGACCGGCAGGCGGTTATGACGAACCTCAGGGTAACCCTGTGAAGCGATGGCTGGAACGATACGTGCCGGATCGGGAAAAGATCCGGGAGCATAAGCATCTACGCCACTTCGGAAAGCTGCTGCATGACCCCAGTCTGTGGCATCTCAACCGACGCTCGACCGCGGGCGCCTTTGCAGTTGGCCTGTTCGTCATGTATCTGCCGCCGTTGGGGCAGATGTTCATCGCCGCCGCCGCGGCCATCCTGTTCCGCGTCAACCTTCCCATCTCCGTCGCCCTGGTCTGGCTCAGCAATCCCCTCACCTTCGCCCCCATGTATTATCTGGCATACCGGGTCGGGTCCTGGATACTGAGTGTGCCGGACCATGCCCCGAATATCGAATACTTCCTCGAGTGGCACCACTGGCTGGACCTCCTCGCACCCATGACGGTCGGCAGCCTGGTCTGCGGCGCCGTCTTCTCTGCACTGGGCTACGTCGGGGTACAACTGGTCTGGCGCTGGAGCCTGATGCGCCAGATCCGCCTGCGCCGGGAGCGCTACCGCATCGCAGCATCCGCGGTCAGAACCCCGTCGTCCAAACGCCAGACCTGATCCATGCGTTGCGCCAACGCCGGGTCATGGGTGACGATCACGAAGCTGGTCCCGATCTCGGCATTGAGTTCCAACATCAGGCCGTAAACCCGTTCGGCCGTGTGCCGATCCAGGTTGCCTGTGGGCTCGTCCGCGAGCACGCAGGCCGGTTTGGTCACCAGTGCCCGAGCGATGGCGGCACGCTGCCGCTCCCCCCCCGACAGCTCCGAGGGCTTGTGCTCTACCCGATTGCCGAGACCGGCCCGCTCCAGGATCTCGGCGGCCCGTTCCTTTGCCGCACCGGGCGCCATGCCTCCGATGAGCAGGGGCATGGCCACGTTCTCCAAGGCGCTGAACTCCGGCAGCAGGTGATGGAACTGGTAGACGAAGCCCAGGCTGCGGTTGCGCCGCCGGCCCCGCTCCCGCTCGGAGAAGGAGGCGACATCGCGCCCCTCCCAGAAAAGGCTCCCGGCAGACGGGCGCTCCAGGCCACCGAGGCAGTGCAGCAGGGTGCTCTTGCCCGACCCGGAGGCCCCGACCACCGCTACCCGCTCACCGGCGCCGACGCACAGATCCACCCCACGCAGGACCTCTACCTCCTGTGGGCCCTGGCGGAAGGTCTTCGCCAAGCCCGAGGCTTGAAGGGCCCAAGCTCCCTCACTCATAGCGGAGCGCCTCCGCCGGATCGGTGCGAGCCGCCCGCCAGGCCGGATATAGGGTCGCCAGCATGGACGTGAAAAAGGCGCCGGCGGCAACCCGCACGACATCCGACGCGTGCACGTCCGATGGCAGCTTGCTGATGTAATAGATGTTCGGGTCGAGGAAATGGATGCCGAACAGACCTTCGATCCAGGCCACGATGGGCTCCACGTTGAGCGCCAGGGCGATCCCCGCGACGATGCCCAACAGGGTGCCGACGGCACCGATGGTGGTGCCCTGGACCATGAAGATCCCCATGATGCGGGCCGGCGAGGCACCCAGGGTGCGCAGGATGGCGATATCGGGCCTCTTGTCGGTCACCACCATCACCAGGGTGGAGACGATGTTGAAGGCCGCCACGGCTACGATCAAAAAGAGGATGATGCTCATCATACGCTTCTCGTTGCGCAGGGCGGCAAAGAAGTTCTGGTGCTGCTGGGTCCAATCGACGACACGGTAGGCCCCGCCGAGCTCGCGGGCGATGTCGACGGACAGCTTGGGCGCATCGTACACGTCCGTCAGCTTGAGTCGCAGCCCGGTCACATCATCCCCCAGGCGCATCAGCTTGGCGGCATCCGCCAAGCTCACGAAGCCCGTGTACCGGTCGTAATCCGACATGCCGGCGGCAAAGATGCCGGTGACGGTAAATGCCTTGAGACGCGGCATGATGCCGATGGGGGTGGCACTGACCTGGGGCGTGACCACCGTGACCATGTCCCCGACGCCAACACCCAGGTAGGCCGCCAGCTCCTGACCGAGGACGATCTCGTATCCGCCGGCAACCAGGTCGTCGAGATTGCCTCGGATCATCTCCTGACGCAGCTCGGCCACCTGATCCTCTTCCTTGGGCAGGATTCCGCGTAGCTGCGCACCGCTCACGCTCGAGCCGTTCACCAGCATCGCCTGAAGCTCGACATAAGGGGCGGCACCCATGACCGCCTTGTTCTTGCGCACCCGCTCCAGGAGCTCGCGCCAGTTCGACAGGTCCCCGTAGGGCCCGGACAGGGTGGCGTCGGATGCCATTCCGAGGATCCGTGCCTGGATCTCGGTCTGAAAGCCGTTCATCACCGAAAGCACCACGATCAAGGCGACGATGCCGAGCATGATGCCGAGCATGGAGATCAGCGAGATGAAGGAGATGAAGTGATTCCGCCTCTTGGCGCGGGTGTAACGCAGACCGATATACAGGGGCAAGGGGTGATACATGGCGCGCAGATTAGAACATCAAAAGCAGCCGCAAGAAAGCGTCCGGCCTGTGCCCTGAGCCATTTCGGCTGGGAGTTTGCAAAAGCGCTGGTTTATACTCTCGGCAATCTGTAACTCCCCTTACCCGGTCACTTCCAAGACTTCCATCCGAGGAGATCCCTATGGACGAGCTCGAAAAAAACGCGGCCTTTGGCGGTCCCGAAGGACCCGTCGTGCTGGTGATCATGGACGGCGTGGGAATCGGCAAGCATCCCGAGAGCGACTATGTTCGGATTGCGAACACCCCCAATCTGGATTGGCTGCGTGAGCATGCGATCTATACCCAGGTCAGTGCCCATGGCACCGCGGTCGGCCTGCCCGACGACTCCGACATGGGAAACTCGGAGGTCGGACACAACGCCATCGGCTGCGGGCGTGTTTTCTCCCAGGGTGCATCCCTGGTGGAGCAGGCGATCGCCTCCGGCTCCCTATTCGATGGCGCGACCTGGAAGGAGTTGGTGGAGAACGTGAAGGCCAACGACTCGACGCTACACTTTATCGGGCTGTTCTCCGATGGTAACGTACATTCCAACCTCAACCACCTGGAAGCAATGTTGAAGCGTGCCAAGTCGGAGGGCGTAAAGAAGGCCCGTATCCATCCCCTGATCGACGGGCGCGACGTGCCACCCACCTCCGCTTTGGAGTATGTCGACCGCTTCGAGAGCTTCCTGCGGGACATCAACGCGGACGGCTCCGTGGATTACTGTGTAGCCTCCGGCGGCGGGCGCATGAACATCACCATGGACAGGTACAACGCCGACTGGAGCATGGTCCGGCGCGGTTGGGAAACCCATGTCAAGGGCGAGGGCCGACACTTTGCCAGCATGCGGGAAGCCGTAGAGACGTACCGCGAGGAAAAGCCCGGGATCCTCGACCAAGACCTGCCGCCCTTCGTCATCGAGCGCGACCGCGCTCCGGTCGGGCCGATCGTCGACGGCGACAGCGTCGTCTTCTTCAACTTCCGCGGCGACCGTGCCCTGGAGATCACCAAGGCATTCGAGGCCGAGGAGCTCACCGAGTTCGACCGTGGACCCAAGCCGAGCGTCGTCTACGCGGGGATGATGCAGTACGACGGTGACCTGCAGGCTCCGGAAAAATACCTGGTCTCGCCGCCCGCGATCGATCGCACCATGAGCGAGTATCTCTCCAGCGCGGGCGTCAAGCAGCTCGCCATTTCCGAGACGCAGAAGTTCGGACACGTCACCTATTTCTTCAACGGCAACAACTCCGGCAAGTTCGCTACCGAGACCTGGAAGGAGATCCCCTCTGACATCTGTCCTTTCGAGCACGCACCGCGCATGAAGGCGGACGAGATCACCGACGACGTGGTCCAGGCCATCGAGAGCGGCGAGTTCAAGTTCATCCGTCTGAACTATCCCAATGGAGACATGGTCGGCCACACGGGCGTGCCAGATGCCGTAAAGCTGGCGATCGAGGCCGTCGACGAAGGCGTCGGACGGATCATGGAAGCGGTGAAGCGGACCAAGGGCATCGCGGTCTTTTCTGCCGACCACGGCAACTCGGACGACATGTGCGAGGTGGACAAGAAGACCGGGAAGCTGAAGCTCGACGACGAAGGCAAATTCCTGCCCAAGACTGCGCACTCGCTGAACCCGGTACCGGCGATCATCTACGACCCGAGCAATCTGTCCCACGCACGCCTGGCCGATGTGGACTCCCCCGGAATCGCCAACCTGGCGGCCACCTGCATGACCCTCCTCGGCTTTCAGCCCCCGGAGGATTACACCCCGAGTCTGGTGGAAGTCGGATAAGACGGCGACCCGGAATCGAAAGCGCCGATCTCCCGCCGAGGCCCGCGGCGGGAGATCTCGGCGTACCCGCAAAGCACCCCTTGTGATCGGGGCCTCACTGCTCGGAGGCGGCGCCCTGATTGCGGCCCTGGCCCACTACGAAAAGGCCATACCACCGCTCCTGGCAGAGCAGCTGCCGAAGGCCGACGCGGTGCTCGTGGAGAAGGCCGAGCGGCGCCTGTCCCTGATGCATAATGGCCGAGCCTACCGGTCCTATCCCGTTTCCCTCGGCCCCGAGCCGGTGGGTCACAAGCAGCGGGAGGGAGACCTGCGCACGCCGGAGGGGCACTACCTCATCGACTGGCGCAACCCGAACAGCTGTTGCTACAAATCACTGCACATCTCCTACCCCAACGCGGGGGACGAGCGCCGCGCAGCGGAGCGCGGTGAAGATCCCGGCGGACTCATCATGATCCATGGTCAGCCGAACGGCTGGGGCTGGATGAGCTGGATCGCGCCCTACCTGTACCGAACCCATGGCTGTATCGCGGTTCGCAATACAGCCATGGAG
Organism: uncultured Chromatiaceae bacterium; assembly: GCA_964471705.1. Lineage (GTDB taxonomy): Bacteria > Pseudomonadota > Gammaproteobacteria > Chromatiales > Chromatiaceae > Thiosymbion. Next base: position 49,548 of record CAYYHR010000002.1, on the reverse strand, counting down.
GAGGTCTGGAACGCCGTGAACGACGGGACGCCCATCGAGATCCGGCCCTAGCCCGAGCTGTCGTCGCGCTCGGACCTTTCCTCGTCGGCATCCGGGAAGCGACGCGGATCTGGCTTGTCGTCCTCGTCCATGAGGATACGATGGGCATCCCCCTCCAGGTCGTCGAACTGCCCGCTACGGGCCGCCCAGAAGAGCACGCCGACGGCGACGAGTCCGAGAAGGAGCATACCGGGGATCAAACCGTAGATGACTTCCATGGCGGGCAGTGGCTTTCAGCTTCTCTCGGCTTTGCGGAAAAGGGTGCGGATGCGGGCGGAATTGCCGATAACGGCCAGAGAGCTCAGGGGCATGGATATGGCTGCAATCAGCGGGGTGATCATGGCGGCCATAGCAAGCGGCACCATGATCAGATTATAGGTGACGGAAATGCCTATATTCTGGCGGATAGCTCGCAGGGCCCGCCGCGACAGGGAAACCGCCTGCTCTACTTTGGCAAGCTCGGAGCTCATGAGGACGATGTCGGCGCTCTCGATGGAGACGTCCGTACCGCTGCCCATGGCGATGCCCACGTCGGCGCGCACCAGGGCCGGCGCATCGTTCACGCCGTCGCCCACCATGGCGACCTGATCGCCCCGCCGCTGCAGATCCGCAATCACTCGGTCCTTATCCTCAGGCAGGACCTCGGAAATGACCTCCATCCCACCGAGCTGCCACGCAATGCCCTCGGCAGTCGACCGTCGGTCTCCGGTCAGGAGGGTGACCCGAATGCCCTGTGCCTTCAGCCCGGCCACCACCTTCTCTGCACCGTAGCGCAGCCGGTCCGCGACCAGAAGCACCAGGACCTCCCTACCGCACACACCGACGTGAAGGCTGCTGCCGCCCTCCCCGTGGACCTCCATTAGAGCGTTCTGTAAGCTCGGATCGGGCTCGACCTGGTTTTCGCGCAACCAGTCGGTGGTGCCGGCAACTATGGGTGTGCCATCCACCAAGCCCTTGATGCCCAATCCGGGTCGGACCTGCACCCCGGTGACCTCTCGGCCCTCGAAGCCGATCCCTGCTGCTTTGCAGAGGTCGAGCACGGCGCTTGCGACCGGGTGCTCGGAGAAGCGCTCTAAGGCCGCGAGGCACGCCAGATGATCGACCAGCTCCGACGCCCCGCCCCCTCTACTTTCAGGGAGCAGCGGACGCACCTCCGCACCGGGAGCCCAGGTGAGCCCTTCCCCGAGCACCGAGGTCACGATGGGCCGCCCCTCCGTCAGGGTCCCGGTCTTGTCGAAGACGAAGTGGTCGATGGAAGACAGGCACTCCAGGACAGCACCGTTCTTGATCAGGATGCCGTGGCGGGCACCCAGGCCGGAGGCGACAGCGATCGCCATTGGGGTCGCGAGGCCGAAGGCGCAGGGACAGGTGATGATCAGCACGGCCGTGGCAGCCATGAGCGCCACCTCGACATCCGTACGCGCCCACCAGAGGAAGGTCAGGGTCGCCAGTCCTAAGGTGGCCCCCACGAACCATGGGACGACCCGGTCGGCGAGGTGCTGGATCGGGGCCTTGCTGGCCTGGGCATCCTCGACCAGCCGGATGATACGGCCCAACGCAGTCTTCTCGAGCATCCCTTCGATCCGGACCTGCAGGACACCGGGGCCGTTCAGGGTCCCGGCGGCGACCCGGCTGCCCTTGCGTTTCACCGACGGCTCGGATTCACCGCTGAGCATGGACTCGTCGACACTGCTCTCGCCGTCCAGCACGCTGCCGTCCACCGGGATCTTCTCCCCGGGCCGTACCAGCGCCACATCCCCTTCCTTGACGGCACGTATGGGCACCAGCGACTCTTCGCCGTCCCGAATCACAGTCGCCACCTTTGGCTGCAGATCGAGCAAGCGCTGGGTGGAGGCCACTGCCTGGCGTTTGGAGATCGCCTCCAGAAAGCGCCCGACGAGGATGACGAACAAGAAGTTGACCACCGTATCCCAGTAGACCTCGCCCTTGCCGCCGATAGTGACGTAGAGCGAGTAGAGGTAGCTGATGGAAGCGCCGACGGCAATCGGCAGGTCCATGGTGAGATTGGCCCTGCGCAGGCCCACCCAGGCGCCGCGAAAGAAAGGATAGCCGGAATAGACCAGGGTGGGCGTTGCTATGGCAAAGCCGATCCAGTGGAAGAGGCCGCGAAACTCGCCCTTGTCGGCACCTGAGTAGAGGGCGATGGAGATCCACAGCAGGTTCATCATCGCAAAGCCGGCGAAGGCCATGCGATAGAGCAGAGCACGGTTCTCCCGCCTCAGCGAGCCCTCGGCCGCCTCCGGATCGAAGGGCACTGCCGCATAGCCGATGTCCGCCAAGTGCTTCAGTGCCTGGGACAGCGCGAGGCGCCGGTTGTCCCATTTGAGCCTGAGCCGGCGGCCGGTGAGGTTGACCCGCGCCTCCGCGACACCCGGCATGGCCTGAAGTCCGTTCTCGATCAGCCAGACGCAGGCCGCACAGTGGATACCCTCGACCAGAAGGTTGATCTCGCGGGTCTCGCCCAGCTTGTCGACGAACCCTTCCTGGACCTCGTCGATGTCGTAGACGGCGAGCTCCCGCGGAGGCTCCGGCGGGGGACCCAAGACCTCCCCTTCGGGTGTTCGCCGATAGAAGCCCTCCAGCCCGGCCGCGTAGATGGCCTCGCACACGGACTTGCAGCCGGTACAACAGAAGGCACGCAGGCGATTGCCGTCTCCGGCACCGATCCGGGCTTCGACCCGGTCCTCTGCCGATACCGGCAAACCGCAGTGGAAACAGCGGACGTCCGATTCCGCCGTTGAACGAGAGGTGCGCTCGCCGGCGACTGCCTTGCCGGAGCTCACAGAGGATCGCACACGAGGGTCGTCCGGGGATCAGGGTCGCCCGACCTCCACTCTCTGCCCTACCTGGTATTCGTCCTCTCCGTTGCGGGCCGCCGCCAGGGTGTCCCAAACCCCCACGAGGGGAAAGGACACTTCTGCCGCATAGCGCCCGAGCCCCACCTCCGTCATGGGAACGCTGAAATCCCGCGCTGCATCTGCAGGCCGGTAGACGAAGAGCCGTACGCGATCCGGGGTCACCGGCCGCCCGGCGTTATCGACCAGTTGGAGGCGAATGTCCGTGGGCTTCCCGGCACGGATGTCTTTCGGAAGATCGGTGCGCAGTACCCACCCCGGATCATGCGCCTTCTTCGACAAGAGGGTACGTTCGTAGTGTTGCCCACGCTCGTAATAGTCTTGGACCACCAAGCCCGGGTTGGTGGCAATGGCCAAATAGACCATGACACCATTGACCCCCAGGACGGCGATCACCAGGGCAATCCAGAAGATGACCCAGGGACTCTTCCAGGCCGGCATCAACCGGGGTTTGTCTACAGTTGCTAGCTCCATAACCGAATCGACTCAGACTGGATAGATGGATGGAAGATATCAACCCCCGGGACCGATGAAGACGCTCTGCCGGTGGGCGCGCAGAATCTCGCCAGATGGCCTGGCTGTCTCCAGGTGGAACGTGATCGGCACCTGCCCGGCCTTCAGATCCTTGCGGGGTATGCGCACAAAGACGATGTCGGGGGAAACGAAACCCTTTACGGCGGCTATCTCCTTGTCCCCTCCGACCAACTCCAAGCCCTCGGGACCTGAGACACCGACCTGGACCTCGAGGTTCTCATTCGTCTTGTTCAGGACCTTCAATGTGTACTTGTTCTGGATCGAGCCATCCTTCAGGGTAACGAACAGAGGTGCCCGCTCGTGCAGCACCTTGAGCTCGATGGCGTCCAGGGACGACAGGCCGTAGACGATACCGGATATGGCCAGCAACAGGATGGCCGAGTACACCCAGACCCGTCCGCGCCTGAGCATGGGCTTGCGCGGCTTGCCTTCGAGCTCGTCCAGGGACGCGTAACGGATCAGTCCCCTGGACCGACCGACCTTGTCCATGACCTGGTCGCACGCGTCCAGACAGAGGGCGCAGGTAATACAGCCCTCCTGCTGGCCGTGGCGAATATCGATACCGGTGGGGCAGACGGCGACGCACTGTTTGCAATCGATGCAATCACCAGTGGTGCGGTCTCCTTCCTTCTGCCCCTTCTTGATCCGACCCCGGGGCTCCCCCCGATGAAAATCATAGGTGGGCAACTCCGTAGTCCTGTCCACCATTACCGCCTGGATGCGCGCGTAAGGGCAGAGCCAGAAGCAGGCCTGCTCGCGCAGGTACCCGGCGAGCCCGTAGGTTCCGGCCGTAAACAAAGCGACAGTGGCATAGACGGTGGGATAGGCCGCACCGGTGAAGAAGGTCTTCCACAGGGTAGGGGCATCCGTGAACCAAGCCACGAAGCTGAAACCCGTCAGGAACCCGATCAAAAGCCACAGGAGGTGCTTGACCCCCTTGATGACCGCCTTTCGCGTGCCGAACGGGGCCTTATCGAGCTTGCGGCGCGCCGCAGGCTGACCCTCGAGCTTTTCCTCGATCCAGGTGTAGAGGTCCGTCCATACGGTTTGAAAGCAGAAGAATCCGCACCAGACGCGACCGACCAAGGCGGTCACGACTGCCAGCAGGATGGCGAAGAACAGCAGGACTAAAGAGAGCATCCAGAAGTCCTGCGGCAAGACCGTGGCACCGAAGATGTGGAATTGCCGGGCCGGGATATCCCAGAGGACTGCCTGGCGCCCATCCCAGCGCAGATAGGGACCCAGGAAGAAGATCAGCCACACCGAGGCGGTCACCCATTTGATGGTGCGCCACCTTCCGGGCAAGCGCTTGGCGTGGATGGTCTCGCCGCCGATGTTGACGTGCCAGTATTCCGCCTCCGCGTAAAGCTCGTCGACCGTACCGCTCTCTTTCTCGACCTGACTAGTGCTCACTAACCATCTCCCGGACAACGACGGACCTGCTGCCGGCCCGGTGCTGGAAACACCAGCGCAGCCCAGACAACCGCCGCTCACCAAGGCAATCTACCGAAGCGCAACCGAACGAACATTGCGGTTTCGCAATTGTAGCCGAGTAATTTCCTCGGGATTTCATGTGGCCATGCGGCCTTACTTACTCGCCCACGGGAAACTGGAAACGTTCGATGTGCATTCGCTCATCGAGCTCCTCCGCCTCTTCGGGCGCATCCAGACTTTCGAGCCGGACCTCGAGACCATGAGCAAACGACGAGAAACAACGAAGGACACGAAGTGCACGAACAAGATGCTGATCTTTCGTGCTCCTCGCGTCCTTCGTGCGACAAAAGCCAATACTCGAAATGCCGCTTCGAACGCCTAGACTTGCATTCTCTCGCAGTCGGTCAGCCTAGATACAGGTCTCCACCCCGACGTACCTCTCCTCAGGCTCACCTCGAGGGCAAACCACCGAGCTTATTGACCACCACCGAGCTGATATACATAGACAACCAACTTCTTGATCTGTTGCTGATCGAGCTTTCCGGTCTGACCGAAGGCAGGCATTTCCGCATTGCGGGTCTCGGGCACGCCGGGTTGATTGACTCCGTAGGTGATGGTATGCGTGGCACTCGCCAGTTTTTGCTCATCCGTGAGTGGCTGATCTTCGGACACACCAGAGGGCCTGAACCTGAAGATACCATCGGTGAGGTTGGCGGCACCGACTGTCACGAACTGTCCGTTCGGTAGATCGGTCACGTGACCGTTCGCCTTGGCGCCGTGGCAGGCGATACAGCCCTTGGTCCTGAAGAGATTCCAACCCTCCTCGCTGCCCCCCTTACCCCCGGTGTCGCTCATCTGGACGACCCAGTGGGCCAGGGTGTCGATGTCCGATTTGGAGAGGATCTTTGCATGGGCCGGCATGGAGGGCTTCCGACCGCCGGTGATGGTCTCCCCGATCTTGGCCGTAGTGCCACCGTACAGCCAATCGTCGTCCGCGAGCACCGGAAAACCGGGGTTGCCCTGACCACCGCTGCCGTGGCATGCAGAACAGTTGTCGCCGAACAGCACCTTGGCCGATGCCAAGGTGTATTGGTTCAAGCCCGGATCCGACATGATCTCTTTCGGGGTCATTCCAGCGAGCTTCTCCTCGTACTCGGAGCGCAACGACTGAACCTGCTCAACGCCCTCGTCGTACTCCTTGATCTGGCTCCATCCCAATATCCCCTTGGTATTTCCGTGCAGCGTCGGCCACATGGGAAACAGAATTCCATAGCCGATCCACCAGAGAATCGATGCCCAGAAACCGATCATCCACCAGCGGGGGGCCGGGTTCCTCAGCTCCCGCAGGTTGTCGTCCCAAAAGTGTCCGGTGTTGTTCTCACCAGGGAAGGGGTTATTTTCCGCCATCGTTCTCTCCGCCGGCTTGATCGTCCTCTTCGAACGGGATGAAGCGTCTGGATTCGAGCCTCTCCCGGTTCTTGGGACGGAATACGTGGAAATAGGCCAGGATCATGAGCAGGGCGATGACGACCGTGAGGATAGCTCCGATCCAATCGTTCGTCGTCATCGCAGCCCAGTCCGTGTGGAAGTACTCCTTCAGGCTATTCACGGTAGACCACATCTTCATTCAGCTTGGCCATGGTGCCCAGGACCTGGAGATAGGCGACCATTGCGTCCATCTCGGTCTTACCATCTACCAGTTTGGGCGCGACCTCGATATCGACGTCGCTGTAGGGAACACCGATGATCTTCATACCTTCCATATGCCTCTGCATGGTCGCGCCCTCCACCATGGCGTGATCCAGCCAGGGAAAGTTCGGCATGACGGATTCCGGAACCACAGAGCGCGGCGCACGCAGGTGGTCGCGGTGCCATTCGTCCGAGTATTTGCCACCCACCCGTGCAATATCCGGCCCCGTGCGCTTCGATCCCCATTGGAAGGGATGATCGAAGATGGACTCGGAGGCCAGGGAGTAATGACCGTAGCGTTCCTTCTCGTTGCGGAAGGGACGGATCATCTGGGAGTGACAAAGGTAGCAACCCTCGCGTTGGTAGACGTCACGCCCGGCAAGCTCCAGGGCGGTGTAGGGACGTATGCCGTCTCCCGGCTTCCAGTTCCACTGCTCCTTGCCATTCTCGTCGACGGTGACGATCGCCTCCTTGCCCGCCTTTTCCCACACGATCTCGGGGAACTTCTCCTTCGCGGGAAAGGTGTTTTCGAGGTAGAAGAGAGGAACGATCTCGACGATACCCCCGACGGACAGCGCGATAGCCAATACGATCAGCAACCCCCAGAGGTTGCGCTCCATCCAATCTTGAAAGCCCTTTGAAGAAGTGCTCTCTGCCATTGTCTCGTACCTCCCGAATCAGGCAGACGCCGCCAAGGCGCGGGCCTTTGCCAAACTGCCCTGAGACATGGACTTTGCCACCGTCTTGAGGACGTTAAAGAGCATGATGGCTGCCCCTGCCAGGAAAATCGCACCACCGATAGCACGCATGGCATAGTAAGGATGCATGGCGTCCACGGACTCGACGAAGGTGTAGGCCAAGGTGCCGTATTCGTCGTAGGCCCTCCACATCAGGCCTTGCATGATGCCCGACACCCACATGGCGACGATGTAGATCACCGTGCCGATGGTGGCGGTCCAGAAGTGCACGTTCACCAGCTTCTCGGACCACATCTCCGTGTGGAAGAGCCGTGTCATCAGGTGGTAAAGGGCGCCAATGGAGATGCCGGCGACCCAGCCGAGGGCACCCGAGTGCACGTGACCGATTGTCCAGTCGGTATAGTGAGACAGGGCATTGACGGTCTTCAGAGACATGACCGGTCCCTCGAAGGTGGACATGGCATAGAAGGCCATGGCGATGACCAGGAAGCGCAGGACATAGTCGGTACGCAGCTTATCCCAGGCACCCGAGAGGGTCATCATGCCGTTCACAGCACCGCCCCAGGAGGGGATGATCATGGCGATGGAAACGGCGGCGCCCAGAGAGCCCGTCCAGTCGGGGAGGGCCGTGTATTGAAGGTGATGGGCCCCGAGCCAGACATAGCCGAACATCAGTGCCCAAAAATGAATGACCGACAGGCGGTAGGAGTAGACGGGCCGATTCGCCTGTTTGGGCACGAAATAATACATGATCCCCAGGAAGCCGGCAGTCAGGTAGAAGCCCACCGCATTATGACCCCACCACCACTGGATCATGGCATCGTGCACGCCCGCAAAGATGGAATAGGATTTGAGCACGCCGACCGGGATGGCGAGGCTGTTGACCACGTGCAGATAGGTGATCATCAGCATCATGCCCATGAAGAACCAGTTCGACACATAGATGTGCGAGGTCTTGCGGATGGCGACCGTCATGATGAAGTTGAAGCTGAAGGCCAGCCAAACGACCGCGATCAAGATGTCGATTGGCCACTCGAGCTCGGCATACTCTTTGGACTGGGTGAACCCGAGGGGGAGGGTGATGACCGCGGCGAGGATGATGGCATTCCAGCCCCAGAACACGAACCAGGCCATCTTGTCGCTCCACAGCCGCACACCGCAGGTACGTTGCACCGTGTAGAAGGCCGCAGCCATGAGCGTGCAACCGCCGAAGGCGAAGATCACCGCATTGGTGTGCACCGGACGCAGACGGCCGAAGCTGATGTAGGGGATGTTGAAATTCAGGTCCGGCCAGGCCAGCTCCGACGCGATATAGACCCCCACCAAGGCCCCCACCACGAGGTAGACGACGGCCATGATGGTGAACCAGCGTACAACGTCGAAGTTGTATTTCTTCTCCAGTGCAGCTTCCATAGTCCCTCCCCGGGATTCATGGGAAATTGACAGGGTTTACGGACACTCGACGGCCTTCCCGATCGTCGAAGTCCATCAGCAAAAGCTTAACAATGACACTGCATTCGGAGAGGGAAGTCAATGTTGACAGCGGGGTTTCTCATGGCGTAGGCGGCAATTGCCACGGCTTTCTTTGACTTGGATCAAGAGCCGATCCGGTGCCTGGCGGCGAGACCTCTCTTTCGTAACCGCCTCCTCGCGAGCTAGCCCCCCGGCGGATGAGTCCGATGCGGTCAGTTCCGAGGTGCTGAGAGCTTGTAAAAAAACGGATGCCTACTGTGGACGCCCAGGAACACCCTCGCTACGGCGTCCGAATTTTTCACAAGCTCTGAGATCTGGCGAGCCCTAGGCCGTAATCTCCCGGTCTATCGGAAAAAGGCGTCTACGGAAAAGCCCTCGTTCTCCAGGATGTCGCGAAGCCGCTTCAAGGCGTCCATCTGTATCTGTCGGACGCGCTCGCGGGTTACCCCGAGCTCCTGCGCGACACGCTCGAGCGTGGAGTGCTCGTAGCCATGGAGTCCGAACCGGCGCTCGACCACCTCGCGCTGCTTGTCGGTGAGCTTTTCGAGCCAATGGCTCAGATTGGCCTGGATGTCGTGGTCCTGAATCCTGTCCGCGGGGTCGTCTGCCGATTCGTCCTGAAGCAGGTCCACCAAAGGCTTGTCCGCATCCTTTCCGTAGGGGGTGTCGACCGAGGCGATGTGCTCGTTGAGACCGAGCATGCGCTTGACATCCTCGATAGGCTTATCGAGAAGGTCGGCGATGTCCTCGGTGGTCGGCTCGTGGTCTAGATTTTGCGCAAGGGCCCTGGCCGCCTTGAGATAGATGTTGATCTCCTTGACCACGTGTATGGGAAGGCGGACCGTGCGGGTCTGATTCATGATGGCCCGCTCGATGGTCTGGCGGATCCACCAAGTGGCGTAAGTAGAAAAGCGGAAGCCACGCTCCGGGTCGTACTTCTCCACGGCCCGCATCAGGCCCAGATTCCCTTCCTCGATCAGGTCCAGGAGAGGCAGACCGCGGTTGAGGTAGCGACGCGCGATCTTGACCACCAGACGCAAGTTGCTGACGATCATGCGCTTGCGCGCTGCTCCGTCGCCGCCCTGAGCGAGGCGAGCGAAATGGACCTCTTCCTCCGCCGTCAGCAGCTTGGATTCGCCGATCTCGTTCAGGTACAGGCGTGTCGCATCGAAGTCGGCGTCGTCCCCTGGAAAACGAGTCACCCTACCCGCGCCGGAATCCGGCGATTCCTCACGTGGGGCCGTTCGGCTCTGGCCTGCCGCCAAGACCGTGCCATCGATATCGCCATCTAAGTCGTCGGTATCGACCAGGACCGCCTCCTCGTCATCGATCTGCGGCTCCGAATCGTCTAGCCCGTTGGTTCTCGCCATGCAGACGTTGCCTCCCAGTTGGAGACGCAATTCGTTGGAGCGAGGCGATTTCAGCCGAGCCCCGCAAATCACCTCATGGGAGATACTTCAGAGGATCCACCGCTGTGCCGTTCCTTCGGATCTCGAAATGGAGAAGATACTCTCCATCGGATGCCTGCCCAACCTCCGCGACGCTTTGGCCGCGCTTCACTGCGGTGCCCTCCCTCACCAATAGCCGGCGGTTGAATCCATATGCGCTCAGGTAGCCGTCATTATGCTTGACGATGATAAGATTTCCGTAACCCTTTAGTCCACTCCCGCTGTAGACCACAGTGCCGGCCTCGGCGGCGCGCACCTTCTCACCGCGATGACCGGCAACGCGTATACCCCGCCGGGTTCGATCCCCGCTACGAAATCTCCGGACTACCTTGCCCTCGAGGGGCCACCTCCAATGCAGCCCCTGTGCCACCCTCCCACTACCCCTGGAGGAGGACTTCGAGGCATTGTCCGCAGTCCCGACGCTGGCCGTTCTCGCCGCCCCCGCCTGCTTCTTCCGCTTCGTCTTTTTTGTCGCTGTTACCGTTCGTAGCGCATCCTGATTTTTGGCCCCGCCCTTTCCCTCCGGTGGCTCCACGCGCAGCAGAGAGCCCGCATAGATGCGATAAGGAGGCCCCAGATTGTTCCATCGAGCGAGCGTCTCGTAGCCGATTTTGTGCCTGCCGGCAATCTTGTGTAGGGTGTCGCCCCTGCGGACCCGGTAGTAGCCGGCGGGCGCAAGACCATATCCTTCGTACACGGGCGCTGGCCCTGTCGAACCACATCCCGACAGGACCGTTGCCAGCAGCAAGGCGACAAGCGCCATGGGCACTTGACGAAAGATCGACCACGAGTCGCCTACCCTGACCCTCACCCCACGCGCCCCATCGCATCAGCTATCGTTTGTCGAGACACCGTTGCCCTGTGCTCAGTGAAGGATGACCACCAGGACTACCAAGAGGACCATGACCCATCCTATGCGGTCCACGTATGTCCGCAGGCCGCGCTCCATGCGCTCACCGCCCCAGGCCATCAAGGCGGAAACCAGAAAGAAGCGCCCGCCGCGGCCCACCGCCGAAGCGATCAGAAAAGGGATGAGCGCCATGTGCAGCACCCCCGCCGAGATGGTAAAGACCTTGTAGGGTATGGGCGAAAAACCGGCAATGAGGACGGCCCAAACACCCCATTTTTCGAACCAGGCCTCGGCGGCGGCGAAGGGCTTCGCATAGCGCCCCCCCTCCGTCACCAGAGGCGTGATCAGGTCGAAGGCGAAGTGGCCGATCAGGTACCCCAAGAGGCCGCCCAGCACCGATGCCGCCGTAGTCAGGGCCGCGAGTCGGAAGGCCGCCCGGGGCTCGGCCATGCTCATGGGCGCAAGCATCACGTCCGGCGGGATGGGAAAGAACGAGGATTCGGAAAAGCTCAGACCGGCCAGGTACCAAGGGGCATGTCGGTGCCGCGACCAAACCATGACCCGATCGTAGAGCGAGGAGAAGATGCGTATCAAGCAATGCCTCCGAGCAAGGGTACGAAGGTGACGGGCTCCAATATCTCATGGACATACCCCGTTTCCGTCTTGAGCAAGCGCACCAACACCTGTTGGCCCGAGCGCCCTATGGGCAGCACCATGCGACCTCCGAGGGTCAGTTGACGCACCAACATGCGGGGGACCCCCGCCGGTGCGGCAGTGACCAGGATGCCGTCGAAGGGTGCGTACTCCGGCCAGCCCGATGCCCCGTCTCCATGACGTAGGCGCACGTTGCGCAGCTCGAGCTTCTTGAGCGTACGCCCCGCTCGCTCCGAGAGGGCCGCCACCCGCTCGACACTGTAGACGCGGCGCACCAACGAGGCCAGCACCGCGGTCTGGAAACCGGAGCCCGTTCCGATCTCCAATACCGTGTCGGGGCGCCCCATCTCCAGGAGCGCCTCAGTCATGCGGGCCACCGTGTAGGGTTGGGAGATCGTCTGCCCATGGCCGATCGGCAAGGCGGAATCCTCGTAGGCGCGGCTGGCCAAGGCCTCGTCCACGAAAAGATGACGTGGCAGCCTACGCATGACCTCGAGCACATCCCGGTCGCGGATGCCCGCCTCCTCGACCCGCTGAATCAGGCGCTCGCGGGTGCGTTGGGAGGTCATCCCGATGCCTTCCCGGTTTCCGCGGGCCATCAAATGCACCAGGATGTCCAATACCCCGAGGGATCCAAGACCCGCGGGACCGTCCGGTCCGCCGGCAACCGCGCGCAACAACTGATCGCCCCCGAACCGGCATCCTGTCCCGCTACCGAAAGATCAGCCCGAGCATCGAGCACAAGGGCCGACGGCTCCAGGTCCGGAGATCGGCACCGATCAAGGTTTCTGATCAGAATTTCCATCGGATTTCGGAGACGGGGAATGGCTTGGGCATACCGCGAGTCGACGAATCAAACCCGCGAGCCGGGAAACGCGGGGATGATACTGGAATCCGGTGCAGCGGACATCCACTCGTGAATCCGCCAGAAGGGTCGGCTGCAGATCGAAGCTGCCCGCACACTGTTATACTCGAAAGTCCTCGTTGCGCCAGGAACGCCCTGCCATGCGAAAACCTCTGGACGAGTCGGAAGCCAAGCTGTTTCGTGACTCCGTGGAAGGCGCAGAGACGATGGAGACCGATCGAGCCGAGCCCTTCCGACGCTGTCCGCCCCCGGTCCCCATCGCACAGCCGCCGGAGCTCCGAAACATTCTCGGGCCCGAGCGTGCACTGCTGGCGGAAACCGAGGTAGAGACCGGCGACTACCTGCTATTCGCCCGCCCGGGGGTACAAAAGCGCCTTCTCGCCGAGCTGCAGCGCGGGCACCTGGAGGTAGAGCTGGAACTCGACCTGCATGGCCTGACCGCCGCCTATGCCGAGCGCCTCCTCGCGGAGTTCCTGGAAGAGTGCGGACGCCGCCGCGTCCGATGCGCCCTCATCGTCCATGGCAAGGGTTATCGCTCCGAGGGGCGACAGCCCGTGCTCAAGCGAAAGGTGAATTATTGGCTGCGCCTACACGACCAAGTCCTCGCCTTCTGCAGCGCCACCCGACGAGACGGAGGCACGGGGGCCGCCTACCTGCTGCTGCGCAATCCCGAAAAATCCCGGCGCAATCGTAGCCGTTTCTAGGATTACGTCCCGCTCAAGAGGGCCACGGCGAAGGCGGCGATCCCCTCGCCGCGACCAGTGAACCCCATCCTCTCCGTGGTAGTCGCCTTCACATTGACCCGTTCCGGGGGACAGCGCAGATCCTCGGCCAAAACCTTCGTCATGGCGGCGATATGGGGCGCGAGTCTGGGACGCTGGGCGACCACCGTCAGGTCGACGTTGTGCACCCGAAGCCCCTGCGCCAGCAAAGTCTCGACCACACGCACCAGAAGGATGCGGCTGTCGATTCCGGCGAAGCGGGCATCGCTATCGGGAAAGTGGCGGCCAATGTCCCCCAAAGCGGCAGCCCCCAGCAGCGCGTCACAGAGGGCGTGGATTACCACGTCGCCGTCCGAATGGGCGGCAAGCCCCTGATCGTGAGCGATCCGCACCCCCCCCAGTATCAGAGGGCGACCCGGCACGAAGCGGTGGGCGTCGATACCCTGGCCGATCAGCACAGGCGCCCCTGCTGCTCTAAAAAGAAGGCCGCCAAGGGCAAGTCCTCGGGCCGAGTGATCTTTATGTTGTCCCCATGACCCTCTACGAAGAGGGGGCTCAGCCCGAACAGCTCAACGGCACCGGCGTCATCCGTGACCAACTTGCCCTCGTCCAGGGCCGCGGCCAGGGCTCGGCGCAGGGCTCCGAGACGAAACATCTGGGGGGTAAAGGCGTGCCAAAGATGGTCGCGGGGCAGGGTCCGGAAAACCGCACCGTCCGCGCCGACCTCTTTCATGGTGTCCCGCACGGGCACACCGAGAAGACCACCCACCGGATGTTCCATCAAGACGGTCAGCAAGCGGTCGAGGTCATCCTTGCGCAGACAGGGTCGCGCCGCGTCGTGGACGAGGACCCAATCCAGATCCTTCGCTTCCGTAACCAACAGATCCAGGGCATTGAGCACCGAATGGCAGCGCTCGCTCCCTCCGCTCACCCGCCGGACCCGCGGATGATCCGCAAAAGAGGTCCGTGGCCAATGGTCATCGCCCGCATCCAGGGAAACCAGAACGCCCGAGATCCGCGGGTGGTCGAGGAAGAGATCGAGGGACCAGTCGATAACGGTACGTCCATGCAGATCCAGGTACTGCTTGGGTATCGACGCACCCATGCGCCGGCCAATTCCGGCCGCGGGGACCACCGCCCAGCACTCGACCACGATTCAATCCAAATTCAGGGCCAAAATCAGAATCCAACGCGCGTCGACGATGACCTCACCCTCCCACCGGCTCCACACCCCAGGTCAGCGCCGCGACGTCCGCGGATTGCCGGCGGCAGGAACCGGTGTTGCGGGGGTCTCGTCAGGCGGCTCCTCGATGACCTGTAGAAACATCTCACCATCCTTGATCATCCCGAGCTCGCTGCGGGCACGCTCCTCCAAGGCATCCAGGCCCTCGCGGAGGTCGAACACCTCCGCTTCGAGGGTCTGGTTGCGACTGCGCAGCTGAGCCAATTCCATCTGTTGGGTGTCGATCTCCTCGCGCAACGCCCGGACCTCTGCCAGGCTGCCGTCGCCGACCCACAGGCGATACTGCAGCACCAGCAACACCAGCAGCAGTACGACACCGAGCCAGCGCATGAGGTCAGGTCATGAGGTCAGGTCAACACTGCGAGCAGATCAGAGCCAGCGAAATGCGCCCTTGCCGGCATAGCTGCCCTCGTCTCCGAGCTGCTCCTCGATACGCATGAGCTGATTGTACTTGGCCACGCGATCGGAGCGGGACAGGGATCCGGTCTTTATCTGCCCTGCACCCGATGCCACTACCAGGTCGGCAATCGTCGTGTCCTCGGTCTCGCCGGAGCGGTGAGATACCACGGCCGTGTAGCCCGCCTCGTGGGCCATGGCGATGGCGTCCAAGGTCTCGGTCAGGGTGCCGATCTGGTTCACCTTGATCAGGATGGAGTTGGCAATGCCCTTGTCGATGCCCTCCTTCAGGATCTTGGTGTTCGTGACGAACAGATCGTCGCCCACGATCTGGACCTTGTCGCCGATGGCGTCCGTGAGCAGCTTCCAGCCGTCCCAGTCCCCCTCTGCCATACCGTCCTCGATGGAGAGGATCGGGTACTTGCTCACCCAATCCGACAGCAGCTCGCACATACCCTGGGAATCGAGGCTGCGGCCCTCGCCCGCCAGCGTGTACTTACCGTCCTTGTAGAACTCGGAGCTGGCAACATCCAGGCCGATGTAGATGTCTTTTCCGGCCTTGAAGCCCGCCTTCTCGATAGCTTCCAGGACCACGTCGACGGCTGCCACATTGGAGGGCATATTCGGCGCGAAGCCGCCTTCGTCGCCGACGCTGGTAGACAAGCCCTTTCCGTGGAGCACCGATTTCAGGGAGTGGAAGACCTCGGCCCCGTAGCGCACCGCTTCGCGAACGCTGGGCGCACCCACGGGCATGATCATGAACTCCTGGAAGTCGACGCTATTGTCCGCGTGCTCGCCGCCGTTGAGGATGTTCATCATGGGCACCGGAAGCAAGGTGCCACTACCGAGATAGCGGTAGAGTGGCACCGACCGCTCCCCGGCGGCAGCATGGGCGGCGGCCATGGAAACGCCGAGCGTGGCATTGGCGCCGAGACGGCTCTTGCTGTCCGTGCCGTCGAGCTCGATCATCTTGCGGTCGATGGTCTGCTGGTCGCTGACGTCGGTGCCGACCAAGGCGTCGCGAATCTCACCCTGGATGTTGGCCACGGCCTTGAGCACGCCCTTGCCCAGATAGCGGGACTTGTCCCCGTCGCGCAGCTCCAGGGCCTCACGGGAGCCGGTGGAGGCGCCGGAGGGGACGGCCGCGCTACCGACAGTACCGTCGGCGGTGATCACATCGGCCTCGACGGTGGGATTGCCGCGGGAATCCATGATTTCGCGGGCACGGATGTCGACGATCTCAGACATTTGGGTCTTCCTCTTTTTGGTGTAAAGCTCGCGTACTCGGCGAGTCGGGTTAAGGCGATTTTTCGAAAGCAATCGGGAGCCTAGAGGCTGTCCTCCGGAAACTCGCGCGCCTTGACCACTCGGTCCAGCTCCATCAGCGTCTCGAGCAGCTCGCGCATGCGGCCCAGAGGCCAGGAGTTCGGGCCATCGCTCAGGGCCTCATCGGGTCGCGGATGGGTCTCCATAAACAGCCCGGAAACACCTGCAGCGACGGCTGCGCGCGCCAACACCGGCACCATCTCGCGCTGCCCCCCGGAGCAACTGCCCAACCCTCCGGGGAGCTGGACGGAATGGGTCGCATCGAAGATTACCGGGCAGCCGGTCTCGCGCATCAGGGACAGGGCGCGCATGTCCGATACCAGGTTGTTGTAGCCGAAGGAGACGCCCCGCTCGCAGACCATTATGGACTCATTTCCCGTGGCGCGCGCCTTCTCGACCACCAGCTTCATATCCCAGGGTGCCAGGAACTGGCCCTTCTTGATGTTGACTGGCTTGCCCTGGCTCGCCACCGCCCGGATAAAGTCGGTCTGACGGCACAGAAAGGCCGGGGTCTGGAGCACATCCGCCACCTCGGCAACCGCCGCCAGCGGCGTGGCCTCGTGCACATCCGTCAGGACGGGGACGCCCACTCGCTCGCGCACACCAGCGAGAATGCGCAGCCCCTCATCCGGCCCCGGTCCCCGGAAGCTGCCGATAGAGGAGCGGTTCGCCTTGTCGAAGGAGGACTTGAACAGGAAGGGGATGCCTAGGTCGGTGGTGATCTCCGCAAGCATTCCCGCGATTTCCTGCGCCATGCCTTCTCCCTCCAGGACGCAGGGACCGGCGATCAGAAACAGGGGCCGATCGATCCCGACCTCGAAATCGAGCATCCGCATCACTCCCCCCTCCCCTCCGCGACTTCGCGACGGGCAAGCGCGGCCTCGATGAAACCCCGGAAGAGGGGGTGACCATCCCGCGGGGTGGAGGTGAACTCGGGATGGAACTGGGAGGCAATGAACCAAGGGTGATCCGGGATCTCGATGATCTCGACGAGCTTGCCGTCCAGCGACCAACCGGAGAAGCGCATACCGGCATCCTTCAGGATGTCCAGGTAACGGTTGTTGAACTCGTATCGGTGCCTGTGCCGCTCTCGCACCTGGGGCTTGCCGTAGACGCTGCGGGCGAGGCTCCCGGGCTCCAGTCGGCTATTCTGTCCCCCGAGGCGCATGGTACCACCGAGATCGGCGCTCTCATCGCGCCGCTCGACGTGTCCGTCCGCCTCCTGCCATTCGGTGATCAGGGCGATGACCGGGTGCGGTGTCGCGGTGTCGAGCTCGGTGCTGTGTGCGCCCTCGAGGCCGGCCACGTCGCGGGCATACTCGATGACCGCCACTTGCAGGCCCAGGCAGATACCGAGATAGGGGATCAGGTTCTCCCGTGCATAGCGGGCCGCGGCAATTTTCCCCTCGACCCCCCGCTCCCCGAAGCCACCAGGCACCAGGATCGCGTCCAGGCCGTGTAGACACTCGGTGCCTTCCTCCTGGATCTGCTCCGAGTCCAGATAGACGATCTCCACCTTGGTGCGGGTATGGACACCGGCGTGACCCAATGCCTCGGAAAGGGACTTGTAGGCCTCGGTGAGGTGGATGTACTTGCCCACCATGCCCACCCGCACATGGTGCTCGGGCCGATCGAAGCCCTGAAGCACCCCATCCCACTCGCGCATGTCTGCCTGCGGTACCGAGAGTCCGAACTGTTGCACCACCAGATCGTCGAGGTCCTGCGCGTGGAGCAGGAAGGGAATGCGATAGATGTTGTCAGCATCCACGGCGGAGATCACCGCCGGCTCCGGGACATTGGTGAAGAGGGCGATCTTCTTGCGCTCCGCCTCCGGCAGGTGCTGCTCGGCACGGCACAAGAGGATGTCCGGCTGGATGCCGATGGACCGCAGCTCCTTGACCGAATGCTGGGTGGGCTTGGTCTTGATCTCTCCGGACGTCTTGATGTAAGGGACCAGGGTGAGGTGCATGAAGAGGGCACTCGCCCGCCCCAACTCTACCCGCATCTGACGAATCGCCTCCAGGAACGGTAGGGACTCGATGTCGCCGACGGTACCTCCGATCTCCACCATGGCGATGTCCGCATCACCCGCGCCCAGGCGAATGCTGCGCATGATCTCGTCGGTAATGTGGGGAATCACCTGGACGGTGCCGCCGAGATAATCACCACGGCGCTCCTTCCTGATGACGCTTTCGTAGATCTGACCGGTGGTGAAATTGTTGTTGCGTCCCATGCGGGTGCGCAGATAACGCTCGTAGTGGCCGAGATCCAGATCCGTCTCCGCGCCGTCGTCGGTCACATAGACCTCTCCGTGCTGAAAGGGACTCATGGTGCCAGGATCCACGTTGATATAGGGGTCCAGCTTGATCATGGTCACCAGCAGTCCACGCGCCTCCAGCAAGGCCGCCAGCGACGCGGATGCAATGCCCTTTCCGAGCGACGAGACGACACCGCCCGTAATGAAGATGTACTTAGTCATACAGACCGTCGTTGTGTTTGGAATCGGAGAAACGAGGGAGCCGGCTCGGACGCCGCACACAAACTACCAAATTCCCTGAGGTGCCTCAATTCCGTGGCCTTCGTTCGCATCTGTCCATGAGCCTTGAGATGCTAAGGGATCAGCGATATCTTCACATTTGACACCGGCTCCCGTATACTCGCCTGGCGTTTTTATGACGCGGAATTTTTCTCTCGACAATGCCGCTGAATCCGTTCGTCAACGAACCCAGGGTGGCGGCCTCCACGGAGAGACACTCATCTCTCGATCAGGAGCGACAAATTATGCAGAAGCTTTCCAAGGTCCTGGGCGTTGCCGCTATCGCGGGCGCCGCCGCTTTTTCCATGAGCTCCGCCCAGGCTTGGTGGGGCGGTGGCCCTTGGGGCGGTGGTCCCGGTTGGGGCAACGGCGGTAATGATTGGTGGAACGACATGATGGGCGATGGCTCGGGCGACTTCAACATGAGCATGTCCGGTGGGGGACGTGGTTGGGGTCGCGGCTACAATCGCTACCGTGACTATTACGGCTACGGCCCCTACGGTTACGGCGGCCCTTGGGGTGGATATGGCGGTTACCCGGGTATGGGCGGTTACGGCATGCCTTACGGCGCCCCCTATGCTGCACCTGCAGCACCGGCTGCCCCCGCCGCCGGCGAGTCCAAGTAGACGAGCGCTTCCTGCGCTTGCCGAGAAGCCGCGCCCTTTGGCGCGGCTTTTTTTTGCCTGAGAGCCCGTGAAAAAATCGTACGCCTACTGCGATCGCACCTGAACTTCCGCGACTGCGTTTCCCTCCCACGCCATTGCGCAGGGTGTGAGCCCACCTGCACGCCCTTCCCGAGGGCCGGCAAGTCGCCCGCTCGGTGGGCCCCGGAATCAGAAACCGAATCCGCCCTGTAAAGCCCCAGGCACGCCTCTGCTTGATCCAGATCAAGCGAGCCTGCAGAATAGCCGGAGGTTTCAGCGAGGGTACAGGTTTGACTGCGACCGAGGTCATTTCGATCGAAACGATACGGGTCGCCTGCCGGAATTGCTCCCTCGGCACGCTCTGTCTTCCCTTGGGCCTCGAGTCCCAGGACGTTGAACGCCTGGACGACATCGTCAAGCGTGCCCGCCCTCTGCACCGGGGTGACTTTCTCTTTCAGAACGGGGAGCGCTTCCGCTCTCTCTACGTCGTCAAGACAGGATCCGTCAAGACTTATGCCCCGAGCGTAGAAGGCGCTGAGCAGGTCCTGGGGTTCCACCTTCCCGGAGAGATCATCGGCCTCGATGCGATCGACAAGGAAGTGCACGCCTGCACTGCGAAGGTCCTGGAGACCTCGGCGATCTGCGAGATTCCCTTCGCCCGGCTGGAGGAGCTGAGTGCCAGCATCCCCTCCCTGCAGCATCAGCTGTACCGATTGCTCAGCAAGGAAATCGGTCAGGATACCGAGATGCTCCTTCTACTCGGCAAAAAGAGCGCCGACGAGCGCCTCGCCGTATTTCTCCTGAGCATATCGAAGCGTCTGCGCAAGCGTGGGCTCTGTCCCACCGATTTCTATCTGAGCATGTCCCGCCACGAGATCGGCAATTACCTTGGATTGGCCGTCGAGACGATCAGCCGATTATTCACCAGGTTTCAGGACGAGGGGCTGCTGAAGGTCGATCGCAAGCACGTGGAGCTCCTCGACCTGGAAGCGATGGAGGCGATCGTCGCCCATGCACCCGCATACAGGGATAGGCAGAGATTTACCTGAAACGCCTCCTATCGGAAAGGGGTTTTTCCACAGTTTTCCACGTCGGTCATCCGGTCCAGGTCTCGAGCCACAGGCACCCCCCCTCACTCGCCTCGTCGATCGCGGCGAGCCGCTCACGGTGGGCGGCGAGTTCCTCGTCATGCGCAAGCACCACTCGCAGGGGCGCATGCCAAGCCGAGATCCGGCGTACCCCCGAATGAGCCTCATTGCTCCCGGGGGTCTCCCGAGGACCCAGGGACAGGCTCCCCTGGCCGCCGGTCATGGCGAGGTAGACGTCGGCCAAGATCTCTGCATCCAGCAGTGCCCCGTGCAGATCCCTGCGCGAGTTGTCCACCCCGTAGCGCTTGCAGAGGGCATCGAGACTGTTGCGCTGCCCGGGATGGAGGGCCCTTGCCATGACCAAGGTGTCCGTGACCCGGCAGATACCTTCTATGGGCTGTGCATCCTCTCTCCACAGAGCGAGCTCGCAGTCCAGAAAGCCCACATCGAAGGGAGCATTATGGATAATCAGCTCGGAATCCCGCACATAGTCCAGGAAATCTCCGGCGATATCGGCAAAGCGCGGCTTGTCTCGTAGGAATTCGTCCGTGATGCCGTGGACATCGACCGCGCCCCGGTCGATCTCCCGATCCGGACGCAAATACTGATGGAAGTTGTTTCGAGTCAGGCGCCGGTCGACGAGCTCCACGCAGCCGATCTCGATGATCCGGTGACCCGCTGTCGGCTCCAGGCCGGTGGTTTCCGTATCCAGTACGATCTGTCTCATTGCCTTCCGAGCCCTTCGTCGATGGAGGATTCGCTCGTCAACCGGGAATCCCGCGATTGGCCAAACGGTCGGCCCGCTCGTTCTCGGGGTGCCCGGTGTGACCCCGCACCCAGCGCCACTCGACCTCATGACCTGACAGCAAGGCATCCAAGTGCTCCCACAGGTCCCGGTTCTTGACGGCCTTTCGGTCCGCTGTTCGCCAACCGTTGCGCTTCCAACGGCTCATCCAGGCCGTGACGCCCTGCTTCACGTACTGGGAATCCGTGGTGATGCGCACCTTGCAGGAGCGTCTGATGGATTCCAAGGCCCGGATCACAGCCGTCAGCTCCATACGGTTGTTCGTGGTATCAGGCTCTCCACCCCAGAGCTCTTTTTCGGTCGTGCCGTAGCGCAACAGCGCCCCCCAGCCGCCGGGACCCGGGTTTCCCTTACAGGCGCCGTCACTGAAGATCTCCACCCATTCAGACATGCTCTCGCCCCGCCGATCGGCTGAATCCTGTGCCCTCGGCGGCGCTCCTCCGGGCAGTCGGCTCGACGGCACCGCCGGCAAGCACCGGAGGACGCTTTCTCCAACGTGGACGCACGGGGGTGAGCGTCGACACGCGTTTTACCGCCCGAATCGCAAAGATCCCACCGAGAGCAGGCCAGAGTCGAGGTCCCAGGGTGTCCAGAAACGAAAGTTGCTGCAAGAGCGCACGGCGCCAAGGGGGACGGAACATCATCATTTCCCGCATCTCGATATCGAAGCCCAGCAATGACAGCCAATCACAGACACGAAAGGGCGTCAGAAACCTGCCGCACCAAGGCACCCGCCCTCGCCCCCTCCGAACGAGACGCCAGGCACCCCACATGCTCAGTGCGTTGAAGCCGATCACGACCAACCGGCCTTCGGCGATCAGCACCCGCTCCGCCTCCCGCAGCACCTGGCGGGCATCGTGCGCAAATTCCAGCGTGTGGGGGAGTACCACGACATCCACACTGTCGGCGGCGATGGGCAGCCGATCCGGGGTGCCGACCACCTGACAACCCAGACTTTCATGAACAATCCTCGCAGGGAGGTAGATGCGCTGACGGATTCGGCTCATCCGGACGGTTTCCGCCAGGCAGGAGGCTCCTCCGACCTGAAGCAGATAATAGCCGAAGGTATCACGCAGCATGCGCTCCAGGCACTTCTCCTCCAGGTCTGCCAGCTCCTTGCCCAGCGTGGAGAGATACCAGCTGTCGAGGTGGGACATCGATTCTCGCTCACTCTGCTCGGGGCAATCGACCATCTCAGCTGCCGTTCGGAAAAAGGACCAAGGGAAAGGATGCCACCGGATTCCCAGAAGCATCGGCAGAATTGTCTTGCGACATTGCCGTCCATCGCAAGCCGGCATCCGAGCCAGGAGACCATACCGGCACTACTTTAGCTGGTTCTCCTGTGTAGAATTGGCCCGTAGAATTGGCTCCTGACGAGGGGTCGTCACAGGAGACGAGAGAATCGCTATGAACAACAACCAGGACATGGGTCGGACCGACTCGGGCCCAGCTTCCGAGATCATGGCAGATGTAGCTGTGCTGGGCGCCGGACCGGGCGGATACACCGCCGCGTTCCGAGCGGCTGACCTGGGTAAGAAGGTGATCCTCATCGAACGCCATGACCAGTTGGGCGGTGTCTGCCTAAATGTGGGCTGCATTCCTTCCAAGGCCCTGCTCCACACCGCCCGCGTCATCACCGAGGCTGCGGAGATCGCCGAAATGGGTGTGCGCTTCGGCGAGCCGGAGATCGACCTGGACAAGCTGCGTGCCGGCAAGGACAAGGTGGTCAAACGACTTACCGGCGGTTTGGAAACCCTGGCGAAACAACGCAAAGTCCAAGTGGTACGAGGCATCGGCCGCTTCGAGGCGCCGAACCGCATCGGCGTCGATTCTCCGGAGGGACCGGTCTCCATCCGGTTCGACCATGCGGTCATCGCCTGCGGATCCAGCGCCGTGGAGATCCCAGACTTCCCGCACGAGGATCCGCGGGTCATGGGCTCCACCGACGCCCTGGCTCTGCCCGACATCCCCGGGAGCATGCTCATTGTCGGCGGTGGCATCATCGGGCTGGAGATGGCCAGCGTCTACCATGCCCTGGGGGCGCGGATCGACGTCGTCGAGCTGATGAGCCAACTCGTTCCAGGCTGCGACAAGGACCTGGTACGTCCCCTCGAAAAGGTCGTCAAGAAGCGCTACGAGAACATCATGCTCGGCACTCGAGTAACCGGCATGAGCGCGCTGTCCGAGGGCATTCGAGTCAGCTTCGAGGGAGACAAAGCCCCGCAGTCACGGACCTACGACCGCATCCTGGTTGCGGTGGGCCGTCGCCCGAACGGCAAGCTGATCGACGCGGAGAAGGCCGGGGTGAAGGTGGACGAGCGCGGCTTCATCCCGGTGGATGCCCACATGCGGACCAATGTCCCCAACATCTTTGCCATCGGCGATGTGGTGGGCAACCCCATGCTGGCTCACAAGGCGACCCATGAAGCCAAGGTCGCCGCCGAGGTCATCGCCGGGCTACCCGCCCTGTTCGATCCCCTGGCTATCCCCTCGGTGGCCTACACGGACCCGGAGATCGCCTGGATGGGGCTGACGGAAGCTCAGGCGAAGGCCGAGGGAATCCCCTACGAAAAAGGCATCTTCCCCTGGGCGGCCAGTGGCCGCGCGCTGGGCATCGGTCGCGAAGAAGGGCTGACGAAGCTGCTGTTCGATCCGGATAACCGGCGGATACTAGGCGCCGGCATTGTCGGCCCCAATGCCGGCGAGCTGATTGCCGAGACGGTGGTGGCCCTGGAGATGGGGGCCGACTGGGAGGACATCGCCCTCAGCATCCATCCCCACCCCACCCTGAGCGAGACCATCGCCTTTGCCGCGGAGATGGCGGATGGCTCCATCACGGACCTGATGCCACCGAGGAAGCGATGAGACGGGACGCACACGGAAGTCGACTCGCCCATCGGCATGGACCATTTCAGCGACTGCGGATGTTGTCGTCCGGGCTTGCTGCCGTCCTTTCCCGAGCGGTCTCGGCACAACAAGCAGCCCCGGCGGCGCAGCCGCCCTCGCAAGAGGCCGATCTGTTTTCTTCCGGTTTCTTTCTCAGACTCGGATTTTCCTTCATCGTGGGTCTGGCCGCCGGCTATGCGCTCAAGGTCGCCTTCAAGATCGCACTGGTGGTCGGAGGCTTGATCCTGATCCTGCTTTTCAGCCTCCAATACAAGGGCATCATCCAGGTCGACTGGGCCGGAATGGAATCCAACTACGACGGCTTCCTCGCCTGGCTCGCGGCCTACGCAGGGGGCCTCAGGGACTTCATGGCGAGCCACCTTTCCGATGCCGCTTCCTTCACGGCGGGTCTGCTCTTGGGCCTCCGGCTCTAGGAAAGGATGCGCCGTGCCGGCGGTGAGCCGACCACCCTCAGCGGATCAGCGTCCGAGCCGGGCGTCCACCGCCCGCAACCGGGCGTTCAAATCCTCGATGCGGTCGAGCAGGTCCAACACCAAGGCCGCGCCTTCCAGGTTCACACCAAGATCACGCTGCAGGTGTAGGGTAATGCGGGTCCGTTTGAGGCTGGAGAGGGGAAAGCACCAATGAGGGCCGCGGCGTCCCGAGGGCTCCAGGATGCCCTGCTCCACCATCACCTCGATCAGCTCCCCCCGCACATTGCAGGACCGGCAAAGCTGAACCAGCGTGACCTCCGTCTCTTCGTCTAGGACCTGCCCGCTGAGGGGCCGGGATATCTGCTCGCTCATTCTTCAGGTCACCCCCAGGCCGGCACGCGGGTCGAACCCGAGCTTGGATTTCATCTCCCGATAGAGGGCCTTCGCCTCGTCGCTTTGGGCGGATGGCAGCGTCAGCTTCAGCACCACATAGAAGTCACCAGGCTCCTTCCCCGGAAGCCCCCTGCCCTTCAGCCTCAGCTTCCGGCCGGACTGGGAATCCGGCGGTATCTTGAGATCCACCGTGCCCGTGGGCGTCGGTGCCTCGATCGTGGCGCCCAGGGCCGCCTCCCAGGGTGCCACCGGCAGATCCAGGTAGACATCCGCCCCATCGACCCGGTATAGGGGATGCGGCCTCAGCTCCACCTCGAGGTAGAGATCGCCGGCCGCGCCGCCTCCAACGCCTTGACCGCCTTGCCCCGCCAGGCGGATCTGTTGCCCGGCCCGGATGCCCTTGGGAATGCGCACGTTCAGGCTCTGCTCTCGGGTCGTAACACGACCCTCGGCGGTCACCTCGGGCACCCGGAGGGTAATGGTCCGCGTCGTCCCCCGATAGCTGTCCTCGAGGTCGATGAGGACCCGGGCGTGGCGATCCTCGCCCTGCATGTGGAAGCTGGTGCGAAATCCGCCGCCCAGGTGCGCCTGAGCACCCCCGAACAAGGCATCGAAGAAGTCACTGAACTGCTCGGCGGAGGCGCCCGTGTACCCGCCGCCGCGAAACTCGAAGCCCTCGTCCCATCCGGGCGGCGGGCGGAACTCCTGTCCCGCTTTCCACTGAGCACCGAGCTGGTCGTAAGCCGCGCGCTTCTCCGGGTCCTTCAGCACCTCGTTGGCCTCGTTCACCTCCTTGAAGCGCTCCTCCGCATCCGGCTCCTTGCTCACGTCCGGGTGATACTTGCGGGCCAGCTTACGGTAGGCACGCTTGATCTCGTCCTGGGTGGCCGTACGCTCCACCCCCAGGATCCGGTAGTAGTCCTTGTATTGTGTCATCGGCCGTGCCCCTGACTTCAGCGGCGTGACGGGATGGGGGAGGCGGTCTTCATTAGGAAGCAACCCGTACCGTCGCTCAGCCCTGCCAGCCCGGCAGGTCGAGCTGGTCGAGCAGCTTGCGCAGCTCATAACGGGCCGCCACATGCGACATGCTCATCTTCGGACCTCCTTTGATGTCCTGCAGGTCCACCAGGGTCAGGCCCTTCGGAAAGAGCTCGCGATAGATCACCCGGTCGGACAATCCTGAAATGTAACGAAACGCGATCCGCTTCTGCAGACTCTCGAGCGCCGTATCCATGCGTTGGCGGTTTTTCGACTTTGTCGCGGAGATCCGGTTTCGGATCACCACCCAATCCGTTCCGGGTAGTCCCGAGGCACCGCGCAGCTTGCGGCTGTCCCAGACGCTCTCCGCGTACAGGCTGAGCCTTTCGATCGCATAGGTTTCGGGATCGACCCGTGCCAGCAGATCCAGGTCCACGAAGCTGTCGTTCATGGGCGTGAGCAGCGTATTGGCCATGGCGTGGGCCAACTGGGAGAAATGGGTGTGCCCGCCCGGGCAGTCGATGACCAGGAAATCGTTGTCCTTCTCCAGGCGGTCCACCAAGGAGTCCAACAGCGCGGCATCTTCCTGTGCCCGCTCCCGAATATCGGGGAGACTGGAGGGGCTCGCCACCAGATGCTCCGGAAGGCCCAAATCCAATCCATGCCCCACAAAAAACGCCTCGCGATTCTCCAGATAGCGGGTGAGGGATCTTTGCCGCGTATCCAGATCCAGAACGCCTACCCTGAACCCCCGTTTCTGGATGCTCACGGTCAAGTGCATCGCTGTCGTCGATTTACCCGTACCCCCCTTCTCGTTCCCCAGTACGATGATGTGTACGCCCCGTGGCTTGATGACCTGCACACCCAGCTCCCGATCGTCTCTCTTCTACCTATTGAGCCCACTACCCGGGGCCACCTCGAAAAATCCCGAGCATGGGATTTTTCACGCTCTCCCCGGGTGATGAAATCAAGCGGACATTAGTGTATCGTCGATTGCTTATTCGCCCTTCGCTGTACCCATTTTATCCCCATGCGCTTCGAAGTCAGCAACGTAGAGATCAAGAAGGCCAACGTCCCCCACGAGATCTTTTTGACCAACCTCATCGGCAACCACATCCTCATGACCGCGGGCGCCGGCGGCATGGCCGGCACCTTTCCCTGGATCATGGCCACCATCCCGATCACCTCTTTCGGGCTGCTCGGGTACACCCTGTGGCGGGCACGGCGCGCCATCGGTCGCGACCCCTGGTACGTCATGTGCCACTGGCAGGTCTGTGCGCGACGCAGCGCGGTGCTGCTCCTGATGCTGATCCTGCTGCTCGTGGCCGCTGTGCTGGGATGGATCGGGTACACCTACGCCGGCATGATGAAGGAAGCGGTATTGGCATTGATCGGCGGTGTGGGCCTCCTGCCCGTTATGGTCACCGTCCTGATCCTCATCATCATGGAGTCCGAGGCACTCTACCACGCCAACCAGGCCAGGCTGCCGAAGTGGGTCGTGGAGCGTTTCCCCAATCCCAACGCAAGGATGATTGTCGAAGATAAGCCGGCCTACTACGACTGAGACCTCGACCGGCGGGCAAGACGCCCGCCGCCTCCCGGGCTGAAAACTTCGAGCCGAGTCCTCGCAGACCGGCAAGAACGAGATGATCACAGATCGACAAATCTCGCTGAGATAGCCCTCTAAGAGTCTTTAGCGCCAGCTGGTTGCGCTTGCTCGGCAGGTGCCTGTCGGGACTCGATACCGATCAAGTAATCGACCACCTTCATCATCTGCTCCTGACTGCCGGTCTGGGAGGGGCTGGTCCTGTATTTGCCGTCGACGATGAGCGTAGGTACCGCATCGACCCCATAGCGCTTGACCATCTCTTCGTTGCGGCGTACCTCCATGTCGACGAAGAAGGAGTCGTAGGTTTTACGAAACTTATCCCCGTCGATTCCCTGCTCCTCGGCGAAGGCAACCAACGCATCCTCGTCCTGGATATTCCGATTTTCCACGTGGAGCGCGCGGAACAGGGCCGCGTGAAACTGCTCGCCCTTCCCCATGAGCTCGGCGGCGTAATGGGCCCGGGCATACGGCTCGTCCCTCGGACTGAAAACCGCAGGCATGCGCTTGAATTCCACATCGGCGGGCTTGGAGGCCAGCCACTTCGCCATCGTCGGCTCCAGATGGAAGCAGTGGGGACAGGTGTACAGGAACACCTCCAGGACCTCGATCTTGTCCTCGCTCTCCGTTGGCTGGGGCGTTGCCAGCTTCGTGTAGTCGGTCCCTTCCTCGAAGGCAAACACCTGGACCGCGATCAGCCCGCCGAAAAGGACGCCCCACAAAGCTCTCGCCATCATCGCTCTCATTCCTCCAGGGTTCGGCGGGGAAACCGCCCCGCACTCGCCGGCCCGTGCCCACTTCGCCCACAATGGACTGAGCCTCGTTGAGATGCAGACCGAAGCGGACGTTTCGGACGGCCGCGCTCAGCCGAAAGCATAATCCGCCACCAATCCGAGGAACACCGCCATGCCCAAGTAGTTGTTCCCCAGAAACGCCCGGAAACAGTCGGCAGGCTTGCGGTCCCGAATCAGGTACTGGTGATGCAGCGCCAAAGACCCAGCGATGACCAGCCCCGCAAAATACCAGGGGCCACGCCCCGCCAGATGGCCGACGGTGGCCAGCAAGGCCAGCAACAGCAGCTGCAAGAGCCCGACGACCAGACGGTCATAGCGGTCGAAGAGGATTGCCGTCGACTTGATGCCGACCGCGAGATCATCCTCACGGTCCACCATCGCATACTGGGTGTCGTAAACCAGTGCCCAAACGACCGCGGAGCCGAACATCAGCCAGCCCAACGGCGGCACGGAGCCGGTGATGGCGGTAAATGCCATGGGCACGGCCCAGCCGAATGCCGCCCCCAAGAAGAGCTGCGGCACATGCGTGAAGCGCTTCATGAAGGGGTAGACGATGGTAAGCGCCAAGGCCACCGTCGACAAGAGGATCGTCCGCCAGTCCAGAAACAGGACCAAGCAAAAAGCGACAAGGCTGAGCACCAGGAAAACGCCGAAGGCCTCCCTCGGGCTCACCAGCCCCGTGGCGATCGGGCGCTCCCGGGTACGGGCGACCCCACCGTCGAAGTCGCGGTCCGCAAAATCGTTGATGGCACAGCCGGCTGAGCGCATCAGGATGACGCCGGCCACGAAGATGAACGCGATCCACCAGGGAGGCATCCCCTGCGCAGCGATCCAAAGCGCCCAGAGAGCGGGCCACATGAGAAGGAAAATTCCGATGGGCCGGTTCAGACGCACCAACCTGGTATAGAGCGCCAATCGCTCCGACCAATCGAAGGCGGTGGAGCGACCGATTTTAGCTTCGTGAAGACTCATGCTGAGGACTGTACCGAATTCCGAAGATTTTCGGCGTGGGGAGGGCTGCCGGAATCATCAATCCGAGGATTATGACACAGTGACACCTGAGACGATGCGCGAGCACCCGGCTCCCGCAGGCAAGACAGCCACAGGGATACAAGGCTCGTCACGCCCCATCCCTGCCGATCCGGGAGGACTGGAAATCCCGCGCGAAAGCATCCAACCCACCCCGCGTGATCGCATCGCGCAAATCACTCATGAGTTGTTGGTAAAAGTACAGGTTATGGATGCTGTTGAGCCGCGAGCCCAGGATCTCCCTGCACTTGTCCAGGTGATGCAGATAGGCGCGGCTGTAGCTCCTGCAGGTGTAGCAATCGCACAGGGGATCCAGTGGCCCCTCGTCGTTCCGGTAACGGGCATTGCGGATCTTCACCGTCCCTTCGTGGGTGAACAGAAAGCCGTTGCGTGCGTTCCGCGTGGGCAGGACGCAATCGAACAGGTCGATCCCCCGCTGAACGGCCGCGACTATGTCCTGCGGCGTGCCCACTCCCATCAGGTAACGCGGCTTGTCTGCTGGCAGGCGCCCCGACAGGAAGTCCAGGATGCGCAGGCGATCCGCCGCCGGCTCTCCCACCGAGAGACCGCCAACGGCGTAGCCGTCGAAGCCGATGTCAATGAGCCCCGCCAGGGACGCCTCGCGCAAATGCTCGTACATCCCCCCCTGAACGATGCCGAACAGCGCGGAGGGGTTGTCACGATGGGCCTCCCGGCTGCGGACGGCCCAGCGCAAGGAGAGCTCCATGGAAGCGCGCACCTGTGCTTCTTCAGCCGGAAAGGGGGTGCAGTCATCGAAGATCATCACGATTTCCGAGCCCAGATCCCGCTGCACCGCCATAGAGCTCTCGGGAGAAAGGAAGACGGGGCTACCGTCTACCGGGCTTCGGAAGTGCACTCCCTCCTCCGTGATTCGGCGCAGATCGCCGAGACTGAACACCTGAAATCCGCCGGAGTCGGTGAGGATCGGGCCCTCCCAATGCATGAAGCCGTGTAATCCTCCGTGGCGTCGCACGACATCCACGCCGGGCCGCAGCATCAGGTGGAAGGCATTTCCCAGGATGATCCGGGCACCCATGGCGGCGAGCTCCTCTGGCGTCATGGCCTTGACCGTGCCATAGGTGCCTACCGGCATGAAGGCCGGGGTTTCGACGACGCCGCGCTGGAATATCAGGCGCCCCGATCGCGCGGTGCCGTTCTGCGCCAGAAGCTCGAAGTGCATGCTAGGCAGTCTCCAGCCACCGCCGTAGCTGTACCAGATCCGTCACCTCGGCGACGGGCGGATCCAGCTCGTCCGGCCAGCGGCATCCTCTCCGGTTGACCCAAACCGACTCCATGCCGATTCTGCGGGCAGCCTCCACGTCCCGATAGGGATCGTCCCCCAGGTGCAGGGCACGCTCAGAAGGCACACCGCTCCACCTCAGGGCGCTGAGAAAGAGGGCGGAATCCGGCTTCTGTGCGCCGACCTGGGCAGCGGTCAGGGACAGATCGAACATGCCTCGCAAGGGAGTACGCGCCACATCTGCATTGCCGTTGGTCAGGGATACCAACTGGTGCTCGGCAGCCAGTCGGCGAAGCGACGGGATCACGTCGGCATAGGGCTCCACCCGATTACGGTGGTCCAGAAACAGGGCGACGGCATCATCGGCCAGTGCCGGATCGTAGCCGAAGGCCGTAACCAGATCCCGCAGGGATTGCCGACGCACCGCCGTGATATCGTGGGCGATCTCGGGTCGGTTGGTCATGAGCTCCCGACGGTGACGGCGCATCTCCTCCAGATCGCAAGCATCCGTCAGCCGCGGCGCAGTCCGCTCCAGCCAGGCAAACAGCCTCTCCTCCGCCCGTTGTATGGTTGCTGCGCAGGGCCAGAGAGTATCGTCGAGATCCACGGTCAGCAGATCAAAACCGCATTCAGCCGCCACCTTGTTCGTCCATCCACCGGCCCACATAGTGCTTCGGGCCGAGGTTCGAAAAGACCAGAGATCCCCGACCATGCACATTTTCCGCGACAAACGACAAATGCCCAGCCCCGAGGAGGCACTCCCCGGGCGTGATGATCCCATGCCGGTGGCCGACCGACACTACGTCAAGGGCGTTCCGCTGCGCCCACCCTATCCTCCAGGCACACGCACCGCTCTGTTCGGCCTCGGCTGCTTCTGGGGCGCCGAGCGCCGTTTCTGGGAGCTGCCGGGTGTCTACACGACGGCCGTCGGCTACGCGTCCGGCTATACACCCAACCCCAGGTACGACGAGGTTTGCTCCGGGCTCACGGGTCACAACGAAGTCGTCCTGGTGGTCTTCGACCCGGAAGAGATCCCCTTCGATACCTTGCTGCGCTGCTTTTGGGAGGCCCACGACCCCACCCAGGGCATGCGCCAGGGGAACGACGTGGGAACCCAATACAGATCCGGAATCTATGTCTACGATGAAGAGCAGGAAGTGGCCGCGAAGGCGAGCCGGGAACGCTATGCCGCGGCCCTGCAAAGTGCCGGGCGCGGACCCATCACGACCGAGATTCTGCCGGCACCGGAATTCTACTATGCCGAGGACTATCACCAGCAGTACCTGGCCAAAAACCCCGGGGGCTACTGCGGACTCGGCGGTTGCCAGGTCGCCTATCCCGACTGAGAGCCCATGAAAAAATCGGACGCCCAACAAAAAAAAGTCGGAAATCGCGCTTGACAAGTACTTCGGTATTTAAGAAACTGTTGATGTACTGAAGCACTGCACGGCGTTTCAGTGCACTCCTCCATCCTCCTTTGGTGGTAACTTCTAGCGCGACGCCCCCCGTCGCGCTTTTTTTTTTGGAAGGCACCCGCGGCACCCGGGGATCTTTCCCGAAGAATCCTCGTGTTTTCCCGAGCCGGTCACAACGAAGATTCCGGAATGCCCTTCACCGGCCGGTCGTCACTTGGCACCTTCAGGATTTCTCGGACGCATGGCGGAGACGAGCAGTAGGACTGTGGCGACGACTAAGAGCCCGAAACGCAAGCTCTCGACTGCGAAGTAGATGCCGTGGTACCGCTGGAAATCCTCCATCATGGGCGGTGGCGGATCGCGGGGCAGGAAGTCGAGCTGCCGCCCCAGGTCGACGAGCGGCGGCTCCAGGACGAAGTGCCCCAATCCGACCAGCGCCGTGGCCGCCCCCAGCAAGACCAGAGGCAAGCGCCCTGCCCCACTTCTGGCACCGATGACGAGGATCAGTGCGCCGAGGACCAGCTGGGTACGGTTCCAAACCTCGAAGAACACCCGGTTGAGCTCAGAGGAGTGGACCCAGAGGAGACTGCTCTTCTTGGCATCGACGTCATCGGGCGTAAACCCCGCGTGGGCCTGCAACTTGGGATTGCGGGCGAAGAGATCGTCGAATCCGGAAAAGTCGTAGGCAACGACGGCACCGAGGATCAAGGAGCCCCCCAGCCAGATGCCGAGCAGGAAGTGCAGGAGAGGAGAAAGCTTCATGACGGGGCACGGCGGAAATCCAAAGCTCGAGTTTAGCATCGAGAGACGGCCGCTCCGAGCGTTCTGATTCCATCGACAAAATGGCATCCCGGCTCGATGTATGCCAAGTATCGCCGGCATCGGTTAAACTCCGAGACTCCGAAACCTTCCGGCTCAAGAGCAACCTCGACCCGCGATGTCCTACCAGGTGCTGGCACGCAAATGGCGCCCCAGGTCCTTCCAGGACATGGTGGGACAATCCCATGTGGTGCGGGCCCTGAGCAACGCCCTGGATCGGGAACAGCTCCATCACGCCTACCTGTTCACCGGGACCCGAGGCGTCGGCAAGACCACCCTGGCGCGCATTCTGTCCAAGGCCCTCAATTGCGAGCAGGGTGTGAGCTCCAGGCCCTGCGGCCAGTGCAGTGCGTGCCGAGAGATCGACGAGGGACGATTCGTCGATCTCCTGGAGGTGGATGCGGCCTCCCGCACCAAGGTCGACCAGACCCGGGACCTGCTCGACAACGTCCCCTTTGCACCGGTCAAGGGCCGCTTCAAGGTGTACCTCATCGACGAGGTCCATATGTTTTCGGCTCACAGCTTCAACGCGCTCTTGAAGACCCTGGAGGAGCCCCCGCCTCACGTGAAATTTCTGCTCGCCACCACCGACCCCCAGAAGGTGCCGGTGACGGTGCTCTCGCGTTGCCTTCAGCTCAACCTGAAGCGTCTGCTGCCTGAGCAGATCGGGGAGCAGCTCTCGCATATCCTGCAGGCGGAGGGGATCGAGCTCGAGCCCCAGGCACTGGCCCTTTTGGCGCGCGCGGCCGACGGCAGCATGCGTGACGGCCTGAGCCTGCTCGACCAGTCGATTGCCTTCGGTGGAGGTCGCGTGGCCACGGACGAGGTACGGACCATGTTGGGTACCGTCAGCCGCGATCTCTGCCTGAACCTGCTCCAGACCCTGGCACGACTGGACGGCCCCGGCCTTCTCGACGAGGTCGCTCGAATCGCCGAGCTGACGCCCGATTTCGCCGGTGTGCTGCAAGAGCTCATCGGATTGCTGCATCGCATTGCCCTCTACCAGGAGGTACCTGCAACCCTCGGCGAGGAGGACCCCGATGGTGCACGCATAGCGGAGTTGGCGGTGCAGATAGCACCGGAAGACGTGCAGCTCTTCTATCAGATCGCCCTCCAGGGCCAACAGGATCTGGCATTGGCCCCGGACCCGCGAGCCGGGATCGAGATGGTCCTGTTGCGTATGCTCGCCTTCCGGCCGGACACCGGAAGCGAAACACGGGCGTCGCACGCTACGCAGGAGCCACAATCGTCAACGGCGGTCACAAAACCGAAAAGGGAGATGCCTGGGGTCCAGGTGCAGAAGCCAGCTCCCGGCGGAAGGCCGGACCTGACGCGCCCGGAGAATTGGCACAGCCTGGTAGCGGATCTGGCCCTCGGCGGAGTGGCGAGCCAACTGGCTCGCAATTGCGAGCTCGCCGGATGGGACGGGCGGAGGCTCTCCCTGACCCTCGAGCCCGAGTGTCGAAATCTGAGAGTCCCAATCGCAGAGGAAAGGTTGAAGGGCGCACTGGCCGGCGTGCTGGGCGATGCACTCGAGCTGGAAATCCACATCGCGACCCCGAGGAGCGAGACCCCGGCCCGGCGCCAGGCCCGTCACCAGGATGAGAGCCGGATTCGAGCCGAGACGTTGATGAAGGACGACCCTGTGGTAAGGTCCCTTCAGGACGAGCTCGATGCCCGCTGGGTGCCGGGAAGCATCGAGGCGACGAGCCAGGAGCTTTCCCCGGCCACGAGCCCATCGCAGAACAGAAGCAAGAGGTGAATGCAAGGTGAAAGGCGGACTAGGCAATATCCTCAAACAGGCCCAGAAGATGCAGGAAGAGCTCCAGAAATCTCAGGAAAAGATGGCCCAAGAGGAGGTTACCGGTGAATCCGGCGGCGGCTTGGTCAAGGTGACCATGAACGGCAGACACGAGGTCAAACGGATCGAGATCGATGCCACCCTAATGCAGGACGACAAGGAGATGCTGGAGGACCTGGTGGCGGCGGCGGTCAACGCCGCCGTGCAGCGCGTCGGCGAAAAGATGCAGGAGAGCATGGCTGGTCTCACCTCCGGACTGCAGCTGCCCCCCGGAATGAAGCTGCCCTTCTGAGCCATGGCGGAACGCTCCCTCCTCAACCGGCTCGTGGACGCCCTGCGCTGCTTGCCGGGCGTGGGTCCGAAGTCGGCGCAGCGCATGGCCTTTCACCTGCTGCAGCGGGACCGGGAAGGCGGGCGCCACTTGGCCTCGGTCCTCGCCGCAGCCATGGATCGGATCAAGCGTTGCGAGCGCTGTCGTACACTGAGCGAGCGCGAGCTATGCGGCCTTTGTGCAAATCCCCACAGGGACGGCTCCCTGTTGTGTGTGATCGAGCATCCCTCCGAGATCATGGCCATCGAGCAAGCCACCGACTTTCGCGGGCTCTATTTCGTGCTCGGAGGCAGACTTTCGCCACTGGACGGAATCGGCCCTGCAGAGCTGGGGCTGGATCTGCTCGAAGGTCGGCTGCGGAACGAGGAGATCCAGGAGCTGATCCTGGCCATCAGCCCGACGGTGGAAGGAAGCGCAACCTCGCACTACATTGCCGAAATGGCCGCACGTTGCGAGGTCAAGGCGACCCGTATCGCCCACGGTGTCCCGCTGGGAGGTGAGCTGGAGTACGTGGATGGCGGCACCCTGGCCCACGCCTTCGCAGGGCGCCGCGGAGTCGAAACCTGATCCGGGGTCGGTGGCGACTCGGACCGCCGGATTTCTCTATCAGAGCATCGCGAGCACAGCCATTCGGAGCAAACCTTCATGTCAGACACGCTTTTCGGCAAGATCGTCGCGGGCGAGATCCCGGCGGACATCGTCTACGAGGACGATGACGTTCTTGCCTTTCGGGATGTCGCACCCCAGGCACCTACCCATATTCTGGTGATTCCGCGCAAGCCCATTCCCACGCTAAACGACCTCGAGACGGGAGATGCTGAGCTGGTCGGCAAGCTGTTTCTTGCCGCGAAAAAGATCGCAGCCGCCGAAAGTATCGCGCAGGCCGGTTACCGCACGGTGATCAACTGCAACGCAGCCGCAGGCCAAACCATCTACCATCTGCATCTGCACCTTCTGGGTGGCCGACCCATGCAGTGGCCTCCCGGCTGAGGATCTGCAAACGGCGCTTTGCCTGACCGCGCTCTCGCGTTAGCATTGGCGCCATTCCGGCACTACCCTCGCTCGAGACGGGGGAGTGGCGCCCTTCCTGGAGCACGGGGAGCTCCCGAGAAACATCCATGGCGGTCAAACCAGAAACAGCGCATGATGCCGCGCCCGTAGCCTTCGAGCTCAAGGCGGCATCCTTCACCCTGCCCCTGCTCCGCCTGCTCGGGGCGGAGATGGACGAGGTTGCGGAGCAGCTTGGCGCCAAGGTCGATCAGGCACCGGATTTCTTCCGCAACACACCTGTCGTCATCGACCTCTCCGCCCTGCCTTCGGGCGCCGGCGATGTCCAGTTTCCGCTGCTCGTGGGTCTGCTGCGCGGTTACGGCATGATTCCGGTCGGGGTACGCGGAGGCAACGCCGGACAGAACGAGGCAGCCGAGGCCATGGAGCTGGCAATCCTGGGAGACAGCTACGTCCGCAGAGCCAAGCCAGGCGCCACCGCATCTGCACGAAAGCCCGACTCCCGAACAACTGCGGACAATCCCAGGCAAGCGAGGCCGGACAGGAAGAAGCCGGCCTTCGCCAGTACATCCAAGCTGATAACCCAGCCGGTTCGCTCCGGTCAGCGCGTCTACGCCGCTGGTTGTGACCTGTCTGTTGTCGGAGCCGTGAGCTCAGGGGCCGAGCTTCTGGCCGATGGAAACATCCATATCTACGGACCACTGCGGGGCCGAGCCCTGGCAGGGCTGAACGGTGACCCCAGGACCAGGATCTTTTGCCAGGATCTGAAGGCGGAGCTGGTCTCCGTAGCCGGACGTTACCGCGTGAGCGAAAACATACCGGAGGTGCTCCAGGGGGTACCGGTGCAGGTCTTCCTGGATCAGGAAATCCTGCGCATAGAGAGGCTTTGAGGAGAATCCGATCGTTGGCCAGCCTGGCCGAGATCAGGACGGCATTCGAATCACGCGCCTGAAGGAGGGCGGAATCTTGGCCAGAATCATTGTTATCACGTCCGGCAAAGGCGGCGTTGGCAAGACTACCACGAGCGCGGCACTGGCCATGGGTCTGGCACAGAAGGGCCATCGCACTGCCGTGGTCGATTTCGACGTCGGCCTACGCAACCTGGACTTGATCATGGGCTGCGAGCGCCGAGTGGTTTACGACTTCGTCAACGTGATCAACGAAGAGGCAAACCTCAACCAAGCGCTGATCCGCGACAGGCGCTGCGACAGCCTGTACGTGCTGCCGGCCTCCCAGACCAGGGACAAACAGGCACTGACCAAAGAGGGTGTCGGCAAGGTCCTGGATGAGCTCTCAGAGAGCTTCGACTACATCGTCTGCGATTCCCCCGCCGGAATCGAGCACGGGGCGACCATGGCCATGTACTTTGCGGACGATGCGGTGGTGGTCACCAATCCGGAGGTCTCGTCGGTGCGCGACTCCGACCGTATGCTGGGCATCCTGGCGAGCAAATCCCGGCGGGCCGAGACCGATGTCGAGCCCATCCACGAGTACCTGCTGCTGACCCGCTATTCACCGGAGCGCGTCGCCAACGGCGAGATGCTGAGCGTCGCAGACGTACAGGAGATCCTCTCCCTGGACCTGCTCGGCGTGATACCCGAATCCAAGTCCGTGCTCAGCGCCTCCAACGCCGGGGTGCCCGTAATCCTGGACACCGAAAGCGACGCCGGCCAAGCTTACGGAGACATTGTTGCCCGTTACCTGGGGGAGGAGATTCCGCAGCGTTTCTTGGATATGGAAAAGAAGGGCTTTTTCAGTCGGTTATTCAGGGGGTGATTCATGGGACTGCTCGATCTCTTCTTATCGCGCCCCAAGGGCTCTGCCTCCGTTGCCAAAGAACGGTTGCAGATCCTGGTAGCCCATGACCGGACCGAGCGTAGCCGCCCGTCCTATCTGCCGCGATTGCAACGTGAGATTCTCGAGGTCATCCGCAAATACGTGGAGGTGGACACGAACGCTGTCTCCGTCAATTACGAGCAGGAGGACACTCGGGAGATTCTGGAGCTCAATATCGTTCTTCCCGAGACCGCGCATCGGTAAGGGGCCGGGAAGGAATCTCGCTGACCGACACAACCAGGCAGCAAAGCGACTCTGTCGGGTCTGCAGCTCGTCTACTTCAGCCCTACGGCCTGTAATCGGGCGGCAGGTCGGAGCCGTCCCCAAAGAAGAATTTCTCCATTTGCTCTTCGAGAAAGGCCCTGGCCTTCGGGTCCATGGGGCTGAGGCGGTATTCATTGATGAGCATGGTCTGCTGGCGCAGCCAGTCCTGCCAGGCCTGTTTGGAGACACCCTCGAAGAGGCGTTTGCCCAGCTCGCCCGGGTAGGGCTGTCGGTCGAGGCCTTCCTCTTCGCGGTGCAGCTTGACGCAGTGAACCATTCGGCTCATGTCGATTCCCCTCTTTTTCGCTCTAGTTTATCCACGACTTCCCGGAGCAATCCGGCGATGGGCGCGGCCAAGCCCAGCGCGCCGGGGCGACGGGGGTCACACCATGCGGTCCGGTCGCCATCGGTTACTAGCGCCGGCTCGCCCTGCAGATCGACCTGTAGCGGCTCAATCTCCAGACGGAAGTGGGAGAAGGTATGACGGCGCGCCGGTAGCTTTTCAACCCGCCGGGGAAGCACACCCAGGTGCTGTCGGCACCAATCTGCGGCGTCCTGCACCGGATCGCACTCGGGCAGACTCCAGAGTCCGCCCCAGATCCCGCTGGGAGGACGACGCTCCAACAGGACCGCCCCGATCGAATTACGGACCAGGAGCATTCGGGACTGCCTGATCGGCAGGATCCTGCGCGGCTTGGGCTCAGGGAACGCAGTCGGCTCGCCCCGGCCCGAGGCAATGCAACCCTGTGCGAGGGGACAGCGGGCACAATCCGGATCCCAGCGGGTACATAGCGTAGCCCCCAGATCCATCATGGCCTGATTGTAGGCACCGACCTCCGCCATTGGCGTGCAGGCGTCGGCAAGCCTCCAGAGCCGGTTGAGCACGTCGCTTCGCCCCGGCCACCCGGGAACGGCGAAGCAGCGGGCCAACACCCGTTTGACGTTGCCGTCGAGGATCGGGTGGCACTGACCAAGGGCGAGGGACAGGATCGCCCCGGCCGTGGAGCGACCGATGCCGGGCAGATCCTGGACCTGTCGGAGATCTGTCGGAAAACGCCCATGGTGCTCGGAAAGGATTCGGCGCGCTGCCATGTGCAGGTTTCGTGCCCGCGCGTAGTAGCCCAGGCCGGACCAGAGGTGCAGAACCTCGTCAATATCTGCCGCTGCCAAGTCAGCTACGGCGGGGAAACGGCCCATGAAGCGCTCGAAATAGGGAACGACGACCCCGACCCGGGTTTGCTGGAGCATGATCTCCGACACCCAGACCCGGTATGGGCTGGGATCCTGCTGCCAGGGAAAGTCCTTGCGACCATGGCGGTCGAACCAGGCCAGGATGGAGGGTGCCAGCTTCGCGGTCTTCATCCGGACGCACTTCCCCAGGTTCCGGAATTCCGCTCTGATCGATCCGGGCCCTCGCCTACGTCCAAGTCGGGCCGAGGTCGAAACGCCTCCTCGGACAAGGGATCACTGCCCCAGCAAGCTTTTCAGTCCCTGCTCCAGCCCCTTGATGTGAGTGCGCTTCTCCAGCTCGTGGAAGAGCGTCCCACCCTGGTCGCCGACACGCTTCTGCGCCACTGCCCGCAGGGCCTTGCTCAGGTCTACGTCCCAGCGGGGATGAGCGAAGGGACCCGTCAGGTGCACGGGAATGGGAATCCCCTCCAGCTCCTTGATGCTTCGGCCCTTGGGAGGCTTTACGAGCACGGGCTCGAAACGGTAATCGAAGCGCTCCTGGACGAGATCGAGGGTACCGGCGCCTGTGACCCGCAGATACTCCGTACGCAGGGTCAGGTCCTGGTTGTGCAAAACACCTTGCTCGATTTGCCCACTGGCCCTCAAGTCCTCGAAATCTGTGCTGGTCGGCAGGTCCTCCGGCGGAGGTTTGCCGTTCAATCTGGCATCCGCTTCCCGCACCAGAGTCTCCAGATTGATGCCCTCGAGCACACCCTTTGGGACCTCGAGCGTCAGATTCCCGGCCAGGCTGCGTCGCAGCGCATTGGCCGTGCGGCCGCGGGCCCTCAGATCCGCCGTGATCTTGCCGCGACCGGTGAGCCTCTCCTCCCCCACCAGGTCCGCGAGCAGGGGACCCATCCGGATCCGATCGGCACGTTGCTGCAGGGCCAGACTGGGCTGGACATCATCCAGGTCCAGGCCGAGACTGCCGTCCAGCCGTCCTCCATAGAAGCTCTGCATCTGGTCCTGGATATCGAGGCGCCCTTCTTTGCCTCTGAGCCCGAGGTCGACATCTCCGAAACGAAGACGCGCCAGCACGAGATCACCGATATGAAGCCGGCCTTCCAGGTCCGGCTCACTGATGGTACCCATTAGAGAGGTGACCCTCGACAGGTCTGTCAGGGGTGTCGCTGCTCTAGTCTCGGCGTCTGTCCCCGTAGTAGGTTTACTCGACGCAGGTTGCTCGGAAGACAGCTGCTCCGCCACCGGCCCCTTGGAAACCGCGGGCTCGCTCGCCGCCTTCGGCATCCGCTGCTTCCTTGTAGACTTTGCCCGCGTTCGTTGGGAAGGTTGGAGGTAGCGATCCAGGTCCATCCGGTCGGCCACGAGGTCGAATCGATACCCCGGCGGGCTGGTCGCAATCCGCTCGGCCTTCCCCGTAAGCCTCGTCTGATCGACACGCACAACCAAATCTTCGAAGACGTACCGATCGCCCTTCCAGTGCCAGTTCGTGCTCAGGGAAAAGCGCCTGAAGGTCTCTGCGTCCGCCATCGCCGGAATGGGCAGACCCTGTTGCCTGAGCCACGCGCGCAGGTCCAGCTCGTCCACCACCAGATTGCCCTCGACAAGGGGGCTGGACAGCAGGTCTCGTCCCCGGGCGGCACCTGTCGCGGACAGGCCCCCCGACCGGAGACGAAAGTCGCTGACCATGAGGCTCCCTGCGCCCAGGTCCAGCTCCACTCGGGCACCGGCCCTCGCCTCGATCCGACCACCCGCCAGTGCCTCACCGAAGGCATGGATATCCAGAGCCAGGCCGTCGGTCAGATAGCGCCTGGCATCGTGATCGGCGTCCAGTGACGTATGCAGTACCAGATCCGCCGCTAGCCCCTTTCTCACCTGCAATCCCTGCAGATCGACAGTCAGTGCATCCAACTGTAGCCGCCGTGGATCCGCGATCACGAGCTCGCCCTCGGCCCGAAGCCGAGCGGGCGTCTCGCCGTCCCGGCCGCCCACCAACCCATTCAGATGGAAGGCTACCGGCTCACCGGCACCTATGGGACCTGCGACGCCCTCCAGGTCGTCGATCGCCAACCACCGGGAGTAGGACGGTCGGTCACCCAGGTCGGTCTTGCCCTGCCCGTCCTGGGTCCACTCCAGGCGCCCGCCATCGACACGGACCGACCCCAGCACCAATCGGCCCCGAAGCAACGGCGACAAGCGGGGATAAATACGCAACTTGTCGGCTGCCACGCGGTCTGGACCTCGGGTGCCGAAGGCTTCGGGTACGGAGACATCCGTAACCTCCAAGGCCAGTTTGGGAGCCAGGGATATCCGCAGGTGCCCGGCGATGACCAACTGACGCCCCGTGGCAGAGGCAAAGGCCGACTCAACCCGGCTCTTGAAGTCGTCCGAGTCGATCAGGTAAGAGGCAAAGACCGCCGCGACGACCAGCAAAAGCACCAGCGCGGCGAGGAACTTCAACAGCTTGATCATTCAGACATGTCCATCAGCCGGTCCACCCACTGCTCCAGGTCATCCAGCAAGGCGAGCCGCTCCGGATCATCGGACGACTCTCCGCGCAGGGCAACCAGGCGCTCCTGGTAAGCGTCGAGTGTAACACTGGCCCCTGCGCCGGGCTCGGTCAGGCTTTGCAGGCGATAGGCATCCCACTCCTCGCGCTCATCTTCGGAAAGGCTGTGGGGCCAGTTGCGAGCCCGGTAGCGGAACAGCATCTCGGGTAATCGCGGGTCCTCGAAGACGAGCCTCTGCTCTGCCAGCTCCTGCGGCGTCAGCGCACGCAGGCGCGCCATCTCGCGCCGGTCGCCATCGGAGAAAAAGCCTCCCGAATAGAGCATCAGATCCGGGTCCGTCTCAGGCGGGGGGACGGCCAGGCTGTGAGCGCGCTGTATTTTCTCTGCCAACGCGGGCGCGACTTGCAGTCTTCGGGCATGGCGAGCGACGAGCGCATCATCGATCCGCCAGCGCTCGGCAGCCTCCGCCGTCAGGGTCTTCATGGGGGCCAGCATAGGGCAGCGATTGATGTGCACGGTCTTGAGGGGAATCCTCTGCAAGCCCTCGGGCAGATCCTGCGTCGGCGTGAAGAGGCGACGGTGGACCTCTTCCACGTCGAGCTCGAGCAGCGGCTCCGGGTCCTGGCGCAGATCGAAGCAGACGATCCCGTTGCTGTTGACCGGGTGTCGCGCCACCGGCAGCACGGGTGCGATGCAGCCCAGCTCGGCGGGATAGCGGGCCGAGACATGGAGCAGCGGACCGCCCTGGTCCAAGAGGTCCTGGACCAGGCGCTTGGAGCGAAGTGACAGGGCATAATCGAATAGCCGCGGCTGGTGTGCCTTGAGCAGCCGCGCCATGCCCAGGGTGGCGCGAACATCCGCCAGGGCATCGTGGGCATCCGCGTGCTCGATCCCGTTGGCGGCTGTCAGGTGCTCGAGGCGAAAGGTGGCAGCCCCATCCTCATGGGTGGGCCATTCGATACCCTCCGGGCGCAGGGCATGCGCGAGACGCAGTGCATCGATCAGATCCCATCGCGAGTTGCCGCCCTGCCACTCGCGCGCATAGGGATCATAGAAATTGCGGTAGAGAAGATGGCGCGTGACCTCGTCATCGAAGCGGATGCTGTTGTAGCCGGCACCGCAGGTACCGGGCCGTACCATCTCGCGGTGAACGGCTCTCGCAAACTCGGCCTCGACGAGACCCTCCGCCTCCGCACGTTGGGGTGAAATGCCTGTGACCAGGCACGCATCGGGCTGGGGAAGCAGGTCGTACGGGGGACGGCAGAAGACGACCAGGGGCTCGCCGACGGGATTCAGGTCCTCATCGGTACGCAGCCCCGCGAACTGGGCGGGTCGGTCCCTGCGCGGATCGGAGCCCCAGGTTTCGTAATCGTGCCAGAAGAAGGTCTTGGTCAAGACAAAACCTTCGGAAAATCATCCGTGCCTTCGGGATGATTTTTCCGGCCCTTAAACCTTCTCCTTGATCCGTGCCGCCTTTCCGGTGCGGCCACGCAGATAGTAGAGCTTGGCCCGACGTACGTCGCCGCGACGCTTGACCTGGATACCGGCGAGCGCCGGGCTGTAGGTCTGAAAGACTCGCTCCACGCCCTCGCCGTGGGACATCTTGCGCACAGTAAACGCGGAATTGAGACCGCGGTTGCGCTTGGCGATGCAGATACCCTCGAAGGCCTGGAGGCGCTCGCGATTTCCCTCCTTGACCTTGACCTTCACAACCAATGTGTCGCCGGGCGCGAAATCCGGGACCTCGCGGTTCATCTGCTCTCTCTCGAGCTCCTCGATGATGTTCATGACGCTCTCGCTCCTGATACTCGTTCCGGGTCTCGGTACGCCCGGATAAACTCGTTCAACAGTGTCTGCTCTTCGGGGCTCAGACCGCGGCGCTCCAGCAGATCCGGGCGCCTCAGCCAAGTCCGCCCGAGCGCCTGTTGGAGTCGCCAGCGTGCGATGGCCGCATGATCGCCGCTCAGGAGCACCTCGGGCACGGGCACGCCTGCGATCACCTCGGGCCGCGTGTAGTGAGGGAAATCCAGCAGGCCGTCCATATGGGAGTCTTCCCTGGCCGAGCCCTCATGACCCAAGGCCCCCGGCAGGAGGCGGATCACCGCATCCA
Organism: uncultured Chromatiaceae bacterium; assembly: GCA_964471705.1. Taxonomy (GTDB): domain Bacteria; phylum Pseudomonadota; class Gammaproteobacteria; order Chromatiales; family Chromatiaceae; genus Thiosymbion. Next base: position 5,562 of record CAYYHR010000002.1, on the reverse strand, counting down.
TGACGATCATGGCGGGCAGCTCACCACCGCTCACGACATAATCCCCGATGGACCATTCCTCGTCCACGCAGCGCTCCACCAGTCGCTCGTCCACCCCCTCGTAGCGGCCTGCGACCAGGATCCAGCCGGGCCGGGTAGCGATCTGTGAGATCGCCCCCTGATCGAGGCTGCGCCCTTGGGGCGTGAGATAGGCTACCCGACTATCCGGCGCGGCTCCTTTCGCGTCCTCGATGGCAGCCCGCAGAGGCTCCACCTTCATGACCATTCCCGGACCCCCGCCGTAGGGACGGTCATCCACAGTGCGGTGCCGGTCCTGCGTGTAGTCCCTCGGGCTCCAGAGATGCAGCTCCGCGATACCCCGCTGGAGCGCCCGGCCTATGACCCCTTGTCCCTCGAGGATCCGAAACAGCTCGGGGAAAAGGCTGACGACATCGAAGCGCACGATCGCGAAATCCGCCCGCTATCCGCTAGAAATCCGGCTCCCAATCGACCCGAATCCGGCCGAGCTCCAAATCTACCTCCCGGACGACCCGACCCCACAGGAAGGGAACCAGCCTCTCCCGCTCCCCCTCGACCACCATCACGTCATTGGCGGCAGTGGCAAACAAACGCCCGACCCGACCGAGGCGAATGCCACTCAGGGTCTCCACACTCAGCCCTTCCAGATCGGCCCAATAGAATTCCTCTGTCCCCGCCGGGGGCAGCTGATCTCGGCGTACAGAAATCACCTGACCCACAAAGGCTGCGGCCCGGTCCCGATCGTCGCAGCCCTCCAGCTTCGCCACCAAGCCTTTCCCCTGCCGACGACCCTCCATGAGCCTGCAAGGCGTGCAGGATTCACCCAGCAGCCAGGGCTGATAGCTCAGGATATTCTCTCGCGGCTCGGTCTCGGAGAAGACCTTTACCCAGCCGCGCACACCGTAGAGCCCCGTGATACGGCCCAATACCAGCGTCCGTTGCCGAGCCCGCCTCTCCATTCCGGCAGCGGCGCCCCCTTGGATCTGCTCAGGTCGCGGCGGTCACCGCCTCGGGGGCAGACTCATCCACCGTCGCAGCCGGCGCCTCCCCGATCTCGGTCTCGGTCACGCTCTCAGGCTCGGTACCCGACTCCTTCAGCAGCTTGGCAACGCGATCGGACGGCTTGGCACCCCCCGCGATCCAGTGCTCCGCACGCGCCCGGTCGAGCCGCAGCCGCGTCTCTCCACCGGCGGCGATCGGATTGAAGAAGCCGATGCGCTCGATGTAACGGCCGTCGCGCTTGAGCCGCGCGTCGGCGACGACGATTTGATAGAAGGGGCGCTTCTTGGCGCCGGCCCTTGACAAGCGAATCGATACCATGCTCAACCCTGGATACGAAGCAGTACAGTACACTGCGGATAAACGCGCCACTATACACAAACAGGCGAGAATTGGAAGCTACATCAGAAAGGAAAGCCCCCGGGAGGCATCCCCCCCGGCATCCGGCCCTTGAGGCCGCGCATCATCTTCGCCATGCCTCCGCCCTTCATCTTCTTCATCATTTTCTGCATCTGAGTGAACTGCTTGAGCAAGCGATTGACGTCCTGGATCTGGGTGCCCGAACCGGCGGCGATGCGACGCTTGCGGGAGCCCTTGATAACCGCCGGAAATGCACGCTCCTGGGGAGTCATGGAGTTGACGATGGCAATCAGCTTGGCGAGCTCTTTGTCGTTCACCTGGCTCTTGACCGCATCCGGGATCTCGCTCATTCCCGGGAGCTTGTCCATGATTCCGGTCATCCCGCCCAGCTTGGACATCTCCTGGAGCTGCTCGCGAAAGTCCGCCAGATCGAAGGCCTTGCCCTTCCTGAGCTTCTTGACCAGATTCTCTGCCTTCTCCCGGTCTACCGTGCTCTGCACCTCTTCGACCAGGGAAAGCACATCCCCCATGCCCAGGATGCGCGAGGCCACGCGGTCGGGGTAGAAGGGCTCCAAGGCCGCGCTCTTCTCCCCGACGCCGAGGAACTTGATCGGCTTGCCCGTGATGTGGCGAATCGACAGGGCCGCACCGCCGCGGGCATCACCATCGGTCTTGGTGAGCACGACCCCGGTCAGGGGCAAGGCATCGTCGAAGGCCTTGGCGGTCTTGGCGGCATCCTGCCCGGTCATGCTGTCCACTACGAACAGGGTCTCCGCAGGCGAGACGGCCCCGTGCAGGGCCTTGATCTCATCCATCATGGCCTCGTCGACGTGCAGCCGTCCTGCGGTGTCGACGATGAGGACGTCCAGGAGATGGCGACGCGCCTCATCCAGGGCTCGCCGGGCGATCTCCACCGGCTTCTGATCCGCGTTGCTGGGGAAGAGCTCGACCTGGACCTCCTCCGCCAAGGTCCGAAGCTGCTCGATGGCCGCCGGGCGATAGACGTCGCAGCTGACCAGCATGACCTTCTTTCTCTGCTTTTCCCGGAGCCAGCGCGCGAGCTTGGCGGCGCTGGTAGTCTTACCCGAGCCCTGCAGACCAGCCATCAGGATCACCGCCGGGGGCTGCACGTTCAGGGCGAGACCCTCGTTGGCCTCCCCCATCAGCCGGATCAGCTCATCGTTGACGATCTTGACCAGGGTCTGGCCCGGGGTAAGGCTTCCGAGCACATTCTCGCCCATGGCCTTTGCGCGCACCTGCTCCACGAAGTCGCGCACCACCGGCAGTGCCACATCGGCCTCCAGCAGGGCCATCCGGACCTCGCGCATGGTGTCCTTGACGTTGGACTCGGTAAGCCGCCCCACGCCCCGGACGTTCTTGAGGACTCTGCCGAAGCGATCCTGGAGATTCTCGAACATCTTCCACCTCGTTGAGGTACTTGTATCGAAAGGGTGCCGCGCCGGCTCCGACCCTCGTGGGAAATCGCCGGTACGCCCGCAGCCCGGCCGGCATCTCATCCGGGAGCCGCTTTTCCCCACTCGCACCTTTGTGCCATCATCCGGCCTTATGAGCCATGCCCTGATCGCCTACGGAGCCATCCTTCTCTATCTGGCCGCCGCCACCCTGATCGGCCTGAGGCTGTTCCGGCGCGACGAGCCGGGTATGCCCGGACGCCCGCTGACTCTCGGGCTCGGCTTCGCCGGGCTGGCCCTGCACACCTGGCTGATCTACGACGCCATATTCAGCCATCCCGGACTGAACCTGGCCTTCTTCAACGCCCTGGCGCTGACCTCCTGGACCGTGGTCATCCTATTGCTGGTTTCCAGTCTCACCAAGCCCGTCGAAAACCTGGGGATCCTCATCCTGCCGATCGCAGCACTGACCCTGTTTCTCGAAGTCCACTATCCGAGCCTTGGCTTCATGCACGCGTCGAAAGGCTGGGCGATCAAGATCCACGTGCTGCTCTCCATGCTGGCCTACAGCCTGCTCACCCTGGCGAGCGTGCAGGCGATTCTGCTCGCCGTCCAGGATCACCACCTGCACAACCGCCAGCCGGCCGGCTTCCTGCGCGCCTTGCCTCCCTTGCAGACCATGGAAAACCTGCTGTTCGAGATGATCGGCGCCGGCTTTGTCCTCCTCACCCTGGCCCTGGTGAGCGGCTTTGCCTTCCTCGAAGATATGTTCGCACAGCACTTGGCTCACAAGACCGTGCTCTCCGTCCTCGGCTGGCTGGTCTTCGGAGCCCTTCTTCTAGGGCGCATACGTTACGGCTGGCGTGGCCGAACGGCCATCATCTGGACCCTGAGCGGCTTTGTCATCCTGATGCTGGCCTACTTCGGCAGCAAGGCCGTTCTGGAGCTCATCCTGCAGCGCTGAAGCAGAAACGAAAGGCTCATCGCTCCCCGGCCCTCCTGGGAACCAGTCACCCGAGATTGTAACCTGCCCCGGCGCAGATCCGGCCCGATCGGAGATTTGGTGCAGCGACCTGTGACCGGAAGTTCTGGAGAACCGGGGCTAAGCTCAAACCGCGCGCCAAGGCCGAAAGCTCGGAAGCATGCGCTCCAAGTCGTCCGGACGATCCAGATCCCACAAGATCGGCAGCTCCGCCCACTTCCAACCTCCCGCCGCCATACGATCCCGTGTAATCGCCGCAACGCGGTCGCCTCCCCAGGGCATGTCACGGAACAGGCCGCCGACGGCCCGTTTCAACCCCAGCAGCACATAGCCCCCGTCCTGCGCAGGACCCAGGACCGCCTCGTGCTCTTTCAACGCCTCCATTGCCCGGCGGAGATATCCAGCATCGAGCAGCGGGCAGTCCGTGCCTATCAACAATACCTTTTCGCAACGGCAAAGGGCATCCCTTGCGGCATGGTACATCCGCTCCCCGAGATCCGCCCCGCGCTGCCCGCAAAGCGCGACCCCATACCGATCTGCAAGCTCGGGGAAGGGATCCTGACCGGGATCCGGCGCACACCAGAGCTCGATCGGCGCCACTCGCGCCGTCCCCAGCCGAGCCACCGTGCTCAGGAGCAGCCGTTTGTGCAGGTCCGCAGCACCCTGCGGGCCGAGAGCGGGTATCAGGCGAGTCTTGACCCGGCCCGCCACGGGGGCCTTGGCGAAGATCAGTATCCTCGCGTCGGGGGAGTGCATGGGTAGTAGAGGCGCGCAAGCCGATCGGTATCGGCACCGAGGTGATAGGCCGCACGCAGAAACCACATCAGCGCGATGGTCCGCCAGACACCGTCCCGTTCCCAGCGCCGGCTGGAGGTGAGGATGCGGGCCCGCAGGCAAGCCGGTCGAGCAATCCGCCCGAGGCGCTTGCTGATCGCCAGGTCCTCCATGAGGGCAATCGGCGGAAAGCCGCCGACGCGCTCGAAGAGGTCCCTGCGTACGAACAGCCCCTGATCCCCCGTGACCATACCGGTGAGGCGACTGCGCAGGTTCATCATGCGCTCGATCACCCGGAACATGAACACAGCACCGCTGAGTCGGACATCGAAGCGGCCCCATCCCCGTCCTTCCAGGGCCTCTTTCAGCAGCATCGAGGATGCCCGATCCGGAAGGCGACTATCCAGATGCAGAAGCCAGAGCACATCGCCGCGTGCCGCCTCTGCCCCCAGATTCATCTGGACCGCACGGCCACGAGGTCCGGCCAGTAGCCGGTCGACCAGACCTTCCGCAAGCAAAGGAGTACGATCGGAGCTGCCCCCGTCCACCAGGATCAGCTCATGCCCCTCCCGACGCAGTGATTGCATCTCTCCGAGTCTCTCGGCGCAGATCGCCGCTTCGTTCAGACAGGGAATGATCACCGAGATCCGGGGCATGGATCAGAGACCTCCGTCGAGAAATATAGCGATCCGGACCCGTGAAAAGGCGGAAACTTCCAGATCCATCCTACTCTAGACCCTAGAGAGCAAGGGTACGAAAAAGTCGAGCCGGCTTGTCAGGCTCCGACTGAAAAGTGCTAGAATTCGTCCCCGCGATCGTCCGTTGCAGAGAATGCGCTCGAAGTTTTGTATCGAAAGCTCGAGTCCGGTCGCAAATCCTCGAACAGATCGGGGCCGTAGCTCAGCTGGGAGAGCGTCGCGTTCGCAATGCGAAGGTCAGGGGTTCGATCCCCCTCGGCTCCACCAACCAAATCAACGCCTTATCTCTTAATCCCACTCTCTAGAAACCTCACTGGCA
>CAYYHR010000001.1:63771-71879 GCA_964471705.1 uncultured Chromatiaceae bacterium | reverse complement strand
GGCAAGTCGACCCATATCGAGCAGGTGGCGGCACGGCTCAACTGGCCCTGCGTGCGGGTGAACCTGGACAGCCATATCAGTCGCATCGATCTGATCGGCAAGGACGCCATCGTCGTTCGCGACGGCAAGCAGGTCACGGAGTTCCAGGAGGGGATCCTGCCTTGGGCATTTCAGAACGCTACCGCCCTTGTTTTCGACGAATACGACGCGGGGCGGCCCGATGTCATGTTCGTCATCCAGCGCGTACTGGAAGCGGAGAGTCGCATGACCCTGCTCGATCAATCCCGGGTGCTGCGTCCGCATCCGGCATTCCGTCTCTTCGCGACCGCCAACACCCTGGGGCTGGGCGATGCCACGGGTCTGTATCATGGGACCCAACCGATCAATCAAGGGCAGATGGACCGATGGAATATCGTCGTCTCCCTGAACTACCTGGAACAGGACGCGGAGCTGGCCATCGTGCTGGCCAAGGCTCCGGGCTACGACACTGTGGAAGGGCGCAAGCTGGTGCGGGCCATGGTGAGGCTTGCCGAGCTTTCTCGTGCCGGCTTCATGAACGGCGATATCTCGACGGTCCTGAGTCCCAGGACGCTCATCACCTGGGCGGAGAACAACCGGATCTTCAACGATCTGGAATTCTCGTTCCGAGTCACCTTTCTGAACAAGTGCGATGAGCTCGAGCGACCGATCATTGCCGAGTATTACCAGCGCTGCTTCGCCAGGGAGCTGCCCGAATCGGGCATGTCGCCGGTAGGGTTTACATGACAGGCACGAGAGGGGCTCCGCCGCTGCGCAAAGAGCGGCGAGCAGAAGGTACTGCCGGATCCGCCGGTGTGCCCATGGTGCGCATCACCGCCGCTGCCGCGCGGGCCGTGGCGGGCCGGTGGGACTTGGAGCTGGAGCTGGGCCCTGGTCCCATGAGTCTTGAGGATGGCGTGGCCCGGATTCCGCCGTCTTCGCCGAGACCCGACCGTCATGAGAGGCTGCGCGTACGCGGCCAAGCCGACGCCTTGGCATTGCGCTACAAGCACCGGGACGCGCACCTGAGCGCTGTGGGAAGGTCCCTGCCCGAGCCTGCCCGGACGGCCTTTGCGGCACTGGAGCAGGCGCGCTGCGAAGCATTGGATGCGGGCCGCTTGGCCGGTGTGGACCGAAATCTCCGGGAATCACTCGAGCAACGCTGTCGCGCACAGGGTTGGGAAAGGGAAGAGCGTTGGGAATCGGTGCCCTTGCCCGAGATCCTGGGATTGCTTGCCCGAGAAGCCATGACGGGCTTGCCACCGCCGGACGTTGCCGAGGGCCTGCTGAGGCTCTGGCGCCCCCGACTCCAGGCCAGGATCGGGGTCCACCTGAGAAATCTGACCTCCAGCCTGTCCGACTCCATGGCCTTCACGGAGATCGCCCTCGGGCTGCTCGGCGAGCTCGGCTTGCGTGTAGATCCCGACACGGGCGGAGACATCCCAAGCCCTTTCCGAGCCTTTCGGCGCGCCGGGGACGGGGGTGAAGAGGGTCGGGGTGCGAAGGAGGGGGGGGACCTCTCCAGCTCGCCGCCGCTCCCCGCAGGGGAATCGAATTCGCAGGAGACGAGCCTCGAATGTCTGCCGGACGATGGGGAGGATGCGGCCGATTCGACAGGCGACGGCAAGGGATCTCAGCAGGGGCATCTGGTCCCCACGCTTTCGGAATCGGACGGACCCTCGGCCATGCAATTCGGGTCCGATGCATGTCCTTACCGGGTATGGGACAGGCAGTTCGACCAGATCGTCGACGCGCAGGATCTCTGCGACGACGAGGAATTGTCGCGCCTGCGCTCGGAGCTGGACCGGGAGCTGGCTCCGCTGCGCAACCTGGTGGGACGGCTGGCGAGTCGCCTTCAGCGGAAATTGCAGGCCCGCATGGCCCACGGCTGGCTGTTCGACCAGGAGGAGGGTCAGCTGGATACGGCGCGTCTGGCCCGAATCCTTGCCGATCCCACCCACCCCTTGACCTGGAAACGGGAGCGAGACATCCCCTTCAGAGACACGGTCGTTACTCTGCTGATCGATAACTCGGGATCGATGCGCGGAGACCCCATTCGAATCGCCGCCCTGAGCACGGAGATACTCGCCCGTACCCTGGAACGGTGCCAGATCCGGACCGAGATCCTAGGGTTCACCACCCGTGACTGGATGGGGGCACGCCCGGCCAAGCAATGGCGTGCCCAGGGTCGAAGATCCGACCCGGGCCGCCTGAACGAGCTGCGTCATATCATCTACAAGTCTGCGGACACACCTTGGCGGCGGGCGCGAAAGAACCTGGGCCTGTTGCTGCGCAAGGACCTGCTCAAGGAGAACATCGACGGCGAGGCCCTGCTCTGGGCGAGCGGTCGCTTGCTGGCGCGTCCGGAGCGACGGCGCATCCTCATGGTGATCAGCGATGGCTGCCCCTTGGATCATGCCACACTGGATGCCAACCCCCCGGACTTCCTGGAGTGTCACCTGCGCGAGGTAATCGCCCATATCCAGACGCGCGGTGTCGTCGAGCTGCTGGCCATCGGGATCGGGCACGATGTGACCGACTACTACCGCCATGCCCTGATGCTGGACGACGCGGAAGGTCTCGGCGGTGCCATGATCGAGCAGCTGTGCGGGCTGCTTGTGCCTGTGAGGGGCTAGGGCAGGATCTCGATGGGGGTGCCGTTCGCCGTGTAGCTCCAGATCTCGTCGATGGCGAGATTGGATACGGCGATGCAACCTTGGGTCCAGTCTTCGCGGCTGATCTCCTTCCGCAATGCGTTGTTGGATCCGCCGCTGGGCTGCCCATGGATCATAATCATGCCGCCCGGATCGACGCCGCGACGGTTGGCGTGGAGCCTGTCCTGGTAGCTCGGGTAAGAAACGTGCAGGGATTTTCGGAACTTGCTGCCCGAGTTGCGCCAATCGAGATAGTATCGGCCTTCTGGGGTACGACCGTCCCCCTGGCGCTGCTTGTGTCCCCGGGGTCGGAAGCCGAGGGAGATGCGGTAGGCGCGAAACGGCTTATCCTTCTTGACCAGATACAGCTTGCGCTCGGCCTTCTTGATCACGATCTTGTCGGCGAACAGCCGACCAAATTCCCGTTTCTCGGCCTCCGTGACCTCCCGGCCCTGCTTGGTCAGGAAATCCGGCATATAGGACATGGCGTTGGTTGTTGCGCTAACGCCGATAAGGACGAGGAAAAGGAGCCGACCCAGGGTTGTCCGGAGCATAAAACAACGACCCGCACTTTATTCGGTTCGCGGAATTCTAGCGAAAGTCAGCGGCTGAGATCCAGTCCGCCTCGACTCTTCGAAGCAATAGAACGACATCGTGCTTTTCCGGCAACAATCAGCTGTCCGCCCATGATTGATCCTACAAAGAACAGTTGAACCGCAGAGACACAGAGAACGCAGAGTGAGATCAGGGAGATAGGCACGTAAGTCCGTCGCCCTGTCGGTGAATGGATTCCATCAGGCAACGCATTGTTTCATTGGCGTTTATTCGCGTTCATTCGCGGTTGACTGCCGGATCCAGGTTGATCGCCGGGGCCCGCTTCGACCTTGCTGGCTGTGCGGTCCAGGTCCTCGAGGTGTGCGAGCTTTTCGCGGATTCGGATTTCGAGGCCGCGGTCTACGGGCAAGTAGTACCTGGGGTGTCCGAGCTCCCGAGGAAAGTAGTCCTCGCCAGCCGCGTAGGCTTCCGGCTCGTCGTGGGCATAACGGTAGCGCTTCCCGTACCCCAGCTCCTTCATCAAGCGGGTAGGGGCGTTGCGCAGGTGGACCGGGACATCCAGGGAGCCGGAGCTGCGGGCGTCATCTAGGGCCGCGTCCCAGGCCTTGTAGACGGCATTGCTCTTGGCGGCACAGGCCAGGTAGACGACGGCCTGGGCGATGGCCAGCTCTCCCTCCGGGCTTCCGAGGCGCTCCTGCACATCCCAGGCATTCAGGGCCAGCTGCAGGGCTCTTGGATCGGCATTGCCGATGTCCTCCGAGGCCATGCGCACTACGCGCCGGGCGATGTAGAGGGGATCACAGCCGCCGTCGATCATGCGCGCCAGCCAATAGAGGGCGGCATCCGGGGCGGAGCCGCGCACGGACTTGTGCAAGGCCGAAATCTGGTCGTAGAAGACATCGCCGCCCTTGTCGAAGCGGCGGACTTGACCGGCGATCAGCTCGGCTACCACCTCGGCACCGATCTCAGTGCCTTCTGTCAGGTCAGCCGCCAGCTCCAGTAAGTTGAGTGCACGCCGGGCGTCTCCGTCGGCCGCCTCGGCGAGGAGGCGTCGCTGCTTCGGCTTCAGGCTCAGCCCCCGACCTCCCAGTCCATGCTCGGGATCCGTCAGGGCGCGGTCGAGGACCTGCTCCAGATCTTGCGTTTGCAGGGGCTTGAGCACATAGACCCTGGCCCGGGACAGGAGGGCGTTGTTGAGCTCGAAGGACGGATTTTCCGTCGTCGCGCCGATGAAGATCAGGGTTCCCTCCTCCACGTGGGGGAGGAAGGCGTCCTGCTGGGCCTTGTTGAAGCGGTGCACCTCGTCGATGAAGAGGATGGTGCCGCGCCCCTCCTGCTCGCGGACCCTGTGTGCCTCGGCCACGGCCTCGCGAATGTCCTTGACGCCGGAGAGCACCGCGGAGAGCTTGAGAAAGCGGGCCCCGGAATAGGCGGCCAGAAGGCGTGCCAAGGTCGTTTTGCCGGTACCCGGCGGCCCCCAGAAGATCATGGAGTGGGGCCGATCCGCCTCGATGGCCTGACGCAGCGGCTTGCCGGGTGCCAGGAGGTGTGACTGCCCGCAGATCTCCTCGAGGGTGCGCGGACGCATGCGGTCGGCCAGCGGTGCCGCCGACGGCCTGGAGAACAGGCTGGGCGAGGATCTCGGCACCTCGGATTACCCTCGGACGCGAGCCTCGCAGTCCTGTGAAATCCTGCCTTTTGCGTTAATCGAACTGGAGAAAATTTCCGCCTGTCGGCTGCTTGAATCGGAACAGCTTGTCGTCGAGGGTGGGATTGCGCTTGGTCCCCGTGAAGGTGAAGCGTGTGAGCTGACCGAAGCTGTCCTCCATCAACAAGGTGTCGAGGCGTTCTCCAACGAACCCGATGCGGATCCGCGTCACCTGGGAATCCTTGGCCTTGGGCTGCAGCTCCACCCACTCGCGCTCATCGCCGTTGCTCCAGGGGGAGACCTTGAATTGGCGCTCGATAGGCTCTTCCGATGTCAGGAGCTGGGCCGGTGTGCCGTCGAGTGCCTTGCCCTCGCTCTGGTGGGAGACCTGATCCAGCTCCAGGTCGTGCAGCCAGACCTGCTTGCCGTCGGCGACGATGAGCTGTTTGATCGGTGCATCGTACTCCCACCGAAATTTCCCGGGGCGCTTCAGATAGAGGGTCCCTTGTGACTCCATCATCCGTCCGCCGTCGGCGCTCAGGGTGGTTTGTTGGAAGCGTGAGCTCAACGATCGCAAGCCCTTGAGGTAGCTCTCCAGCCGCTGGGCTCCCGTCGTGGCATCCACGGCTCCGGACAGGGCCAAGAGAAGCAACGCCGAGCAGAGGTAGGTGAGTGTGAGCCATCCGCCTCGATACTCGTTGCCCGCCCCTGGCGGCACCCGCTTTTCGGTCATCCGCATCGCATGCTTTCCGTCAGATTGTCTCTTCCTGCATTAGAACGGCAAAGGGGCCACGAGTGCAAAGGTCGTTTCGGGGCCAAGCCGGCCCGGGGTGTCGGTGGTCGAGAAGGCAAAGCGTAGGCAAGGGTCCTCTCGGAGAACGGCCTTTTCCGGACTCAATCCTCCGGCGGAGGCGGAGCCAGGACCTCCCGATTGCCGTTGGTCTCGGCGGGTCCCACGAGGCCGATGCGCTCCATCTCTTCGATCATGCGGGCGGCCCGGTTGTAGCCGATCTTGAGCCGCCTCTGGACACCGGAAATGGAGGCGCGCCTGGTCTCGGTGACGATCTGCACCGCCTCGTCGAATAGAGGATCCTGGTCCTCGACGTCACCGCGGGGCTCCGGATCGATTCCCGGAATGACCTCTCCCGAATCCTGCAGGACGACGTCGATATAATCCGGCTCACCCAGCTGCTTCAGGTACTCCACGACCCGGTGCACCTCCTGATCGTCGACGAAGGCGCCGTGCACCCGCTGCGGGATACTGGTGCCTGGCGGCAGGTAGAGCATGTCCCCCCAGCCGAGGAGCTGCTCGGCGCCCATCTGGTCGAGCACGGTCCGCGAGTCGATCCGCGAGGACACCTGGAAGGCCATGCGGGCCGGGATGTTGGCCTTGATCAGGCCCGTGAGCACGTCCACCGAGGGGCGCTGGGTGGCCAGCAGCAGATGGATGCCGGAGGCCCGTGCCTTCTGTGCCAGCCGGGCGATGAGCTCCTCGACCTTCTTGCCCACGACCATCATCATGTCCGCCAGCTCGTCGATGATGACCACGATGAAGGGCAGGTGGCCGAGGTGCGGGACTTCCTCCTCCGCTCCGTCGATGCCGAGCCCGCCGTGCTCGGTGACGAAGAGCGGATCGGGGATCGGCTCCCCGGCCGCTTCCGCGTCGGCGACCTTGCGGTTGTAGCCGCCGATGTTCCGCACCCCCACCTGGGCCATCAACCGATAGCGGCGCTCCATCTCGGCCACACACCAGCGCAGGGCATTGGCGGCCTCCTTCATGTCAGTCACCACGGGCGTCAAGAGGTGCGGGATGCCTTCGTAGACCGAAAGCTCCAACATCTTGGGGTCCACCATGATCAGGCGTACGTCCCGCGCTGTGGACTTGTAGACCAGGCTCAGGATCATGGCGTTGATGGCCACGGATTTTCCCGATCCGGTGGTGCCGGCGATCAATGCATGGGGCATGCGTGCGAGGTCCGCGCAGACCGGCTTCCCGGCGATGTCGGTGCCCATTGCGATGGTCAGCGGCGCCTTGGCGTTTTGATAGACCTGGGAGCCCAGGATTTCGCTCAGGAAGACGGTCTCCCTCTGCTCGTTGGGGATCTCCAGTCCGATGACGGACTTGCCGGGGATGATCTCCACCACGCGCACGCTCACGGTCGACAGCGACCTCGCGAGATCCTTGGCCAGGCCGGTGATCTTGCTCACCTTGGTCCCGGGCGCGAGCTGTAGCTCGAGGAGCACGACCACCGGTCCGGGATGTGCCGCAACGACCTCGACCTTGACCCCGAAGTCCCCGAGCTTGATCTCGACCTGGCGCGAGAGCTCCTCGATGGCCTCCAGCGTGTAGCCCTTGCCGCTCTTGCGCGCGGGGTCGAGGAGCTCCAGGGGTGGTCGCTCGTCCGAGCCCGAAAATTCCGGGAGCTGAAGCTGGCGTTCTCCCTCGGGCTTCCGGCTCTTGGAGGGCTTGGTTGCCTTTGCCGGGCGCCGGGGCTTCGTCGTAGAGACGGCACCGGTCGTTACTTCTGTCTCCTGTGTCGTCCCGAGATGGTAGGGCTCGGACGCGGGCAAAGCCTCGAGCAGGGCAGGCTCCTTCTCGTGCCAATCGTCCGGCTTGCTCGGCGTGTGCCGTCGCAGGGCTCCGGCCCCCCGTCCGGCCAAGCGGGTCAGTCCGAGGATGACCCCGCCCAGGACGTCCAGGGCCCTGAGCCAGGAAATACCCGTGAGCAGCCGTGAGCCACCGAGGAATAGGCCGAGCAGGAACAAGTTGGCCCCTTTGGGCCCGAAGGCGAGGACCAGTTGCTGGCCGATCAGCAATCCGAGGCCGCCGCCGCTGCCGTTGGGCAGATCAGCCCCCAGCTTCGGCAGGTGGGTGCTCGCGAAGGCGCATCCGGCGGCGAGGGTGAACAGGAAGCCGAACCAGCGCAGGGCCAGCTTGTGGAGCCGCGTTTCCGGCTGCGGCTCCGGCTTGCGAAAGACCAGATAGCTGCTGTAAGCGACCATGAGGGGGATGAGATAGGCGAAGTAGCCGAACAGGAAGAATGCAACATCGGAGAACCAGGCACCCGCCGGTCCGCCTGCGTTGCCCACCGACGCATCGTGGCCGACGTGGGACCAGCCCGGGTCGTGGGTTGAGTAGCTCGCCAGTGCCAGCGTCAGGTAGAGCGCCACGCAAATCAGTGCCCACATGGCCCCTTCGCGGATGCCGCGCTGGAGGTGATCACTGAATGTCA
>CAYYHR010000001.1:49537-63671 GCA_964471705.1 uncultured Chromatiaceae bacterium | reverse complement strand
CGCGAGGCGCTGCGTGGGACGGCCCCGGGCATGTTGGTAACGCTGAAGTGCACCACCCCGTGGACCAGATAGGTGGGGTTTTCGTAGGTCGTCGGGCGCGTCGTCTCCACACAGCCGCCTTGATCCACCGCGATGTCCGCGATGACGCTGCCGGGGGCCATGGATGCCACTTGGGCCGCCGATATCATCTGCGGCGCCTTGGCCCCCGGGACCAGGACGGCACCGATCAGCAGGTCGGCTCCGGTAACGGCCTCTTCCAGGCTGTCGGACCAAGGGTAGAGGGCGGTCACATTGGGTCCGACGCGGCGCATGGCCGCCAGTCGGTCGGGCTTGCGATCGAAGACGGTCACGAGTGCGCCTGTCGCAGCAGCCGTGTGCACAGCCGCCGAGCCGGCATTTCCCGCCCCCAGCACCACCACCCGACCGCGCTCGACGCCGGACAGTCCGCCCAGTAGGAGCCCCTTGCCGCCGTTGGGACGGTAGAGCAGGGTCGTTCCGTATTGAACCGCCAAGCGGCCCGCGATATCGCTCATGGGCGCCAGGATCGGCAGGCGGCCGGCCTCTTCCAGGGTCTCGAATCCGATGGCGGTGAGACCGATGGCCAGGAGCCGGCGCTGGAGCTCCGGAGCGGCGGCCAGGTGTAGAAAGGAGAACAGGATGTGATCCGCATGGAGCAGGTCCAGCTCCGGTCCCCAGGGCTCCTTGACCTTCACTACCAGATCCGCTTCGCCGTAAAGGCCGGCCGCGTCTTCCAGAATGACCGCGCCTGCACGTTCGTAATGGTCGTCCGGAAAGCCGCTGTCCTCGCCCGCACCTGCTTGCAGCAGCACCTGGTGTCCCAAGCGCATCAAATCGCCGCATGCCTCCGGAATGAGCGCGACGCGGGACTCCAGGGGCTTGGTTTCGCGTGGTACGCCGATGCGCATGAGTCGACCAGATTCGGATCGTTCTGCAGGTTACTCGCAGGATAGTCCGCTTTACCGCGATCTGCCCAGCCCGTACTATTCCATAGTCGTATCGCACCCTCTGCCGGGCGATCGACCGAGGCAGCTCGCATCCGATGCGACGCCAATTTCCGCCGCCCCGCTCAGCAAGCCGGATTCCGACCGCGCTCCCGGGGCGGTACCGAGCTTCCGGAGCATTATGACCATGAGCGAAACCAAGCATTGCCGTCTGCTCATCCTGGGATCCGGTCCGGCCGGCTATGCCGCGGCCGTCTACGGTGCCCGCGCCAACCTGAGCCCCGTGATCGTCACCGGACTGGAGCAGGGCGGCCAACTGATGACGACCACGGACGTGGACAACTGGCCGGGCGACCCGGACGGTGTTCAGGGCCCCGATCTGATGGAACGGATGCGCCGCCACGCCGAGCGCTTCGAGACGGAGATCGTCTTCGATCAAATCAACGAGGTCGATCTCTCCCAGCGGCCCTTTCGCCTGACGGGCGATTCCGGCACCTACAGCTGCGATGCCCTGATCGTCTGTACCGGCGCCAGCGCGCGGTACCTGGGGCTTCCGTCGGAGGAGGAGTTTCGTGGCCGCGGCGTTTCCGCGTGTGCCACTTGCGACGGCTTCTTCTACAAGAACCAGAAGGTGGCGGTCATCGGTGGCGGCAACACGGCCGTGGAAGAGGCGCTCTATCTCTCCAATATCGCCTCCGAGGTGACCCTGGTCCATCGCCGCGACGCCCTGCGCGCGGAAAAGATCATGCAGAAGCACATCCTGGAGAAGGCCGAGCACGGGAACGTGAAGATCGAGTGGGACCATGTGCTCGACGAGATCCTGGGAGACCCGACCGGCGTGACTGGGATGCGCATCAAGAACGTAAAGGACGGCTCCACCAAGGACATCGAGCTGATGGGCGTCTTCATCGCCATAGGACACAGTCCGAACACCGGGATCTTCGAGGGTCAGCTCGAGATGGTGAACGGCTACATCAAGGTCCGGAGCGGGACGGAAGGAAACGCCACCGCCGCCTCGGTACCCGGGGTCTTCGCCGCCGGTGACGTCATGGACCAGGTCTATCGCCAGGCTATCACCTCCGCGGGAACGGGCTGCATGGCGGCGCTGGATGCGGAGAAGTATCTGGACGCCCTGGAGAAGGGGTAACGGAGCTTCATCGAAATCGGTCCAGCAGCAGCTCGAGCGAGACCGCGAGGGAGGCCACGACCAGTACCGGCCGCACCAGCCGGGCTCCATGGCGCAGGACCAGGTGGGAGCCGAGCCAGGCGCCGGCGAGCTGACCGGCGCCCATGACCAAGGCGGTTGACCAGACCACGTGCCCAGCGGGCAGGAAGCAGAGCAGGGCGGCCAGGTTGCTGGTGAAGTTCAGCAGCTTGGTGTGGGCCGTGGCGCGGCGCAGACCATAGCCGAGCAGCGCCACGAAGCCAACGGCGAAGAAGGTTCCGGTCCCGGGACCGAAGAAACCGTCATAAAAGCCGATGACGGTGCCCACCGAGAGGGCGAAAGCGCCCTCCCCGATGCGGTGACGGGAGTCCAGGTCCGACACCCGCGGAGAGAATAGGAAGTAAAGGGCGAAGGTGATCAGCAGCAGGGGAATGATGCGCGCCAGCAGGTCGCTCCCCAGGCGCTGGACCAACAAGGCCCCGGCGGTGGCCCCGACAAAGGTGCAGACCACGGAGAAGGCTGCCCGACGCAGGTCGACAGCCCCCTTGTGGATGAAGTTGGCGGTGGCCGTGAAGCTTCCGAACACCGCCTGGGCCTTGTTGGTAGCCAGGGCCGAGACGGGGGGCAGCCCCGACCACAGCAAGGCGGGCACCGAGATCAGCCCGCCGCCGCCGGCGATCGAGTCCACCAGCCCCGCGAGCAGGGCGAGCACGAACAGGATGACTGCGGTATCCGCAAATTCCACAACTTCGCCGAGCTCAAGAATGGTCTGACAGAGTCATTACCATACCCGGTTTCCAGGACTTCGCTTGCTGCTCGATCGTGATGGCACCAGCGCAGTGAAGGCAGCTCTTGGTTTGCTCGCCTAAGATCTGTGCTCTAACCTGAGCCAATTGCGCTGGGTCGGGGATTCGCTCCCGAGCAGGCGAGAACCGTTACGAGTGGGCTAGGAGCTTTTGGCCGTGCGTCGAGGTAGACCACGGCCAAAGGGCAACAGCCGGAGCCCTGTGTACTTCATGCCGTTGCGGTAGAACATGGCGGCAGAAAGAAGCACGAACGCGATCACCGCCAGGGCCCCTCCGATGGGTCCCAGGACATTCACCAGCCCGGCGAGGAGAGCGATGAAGATCGCTCCCGTCCACAGATTCGATATGGCGAGCTTGGTGCCGTGCCCCTCCAGATTGAGCAGCCTGATGCCGATCGACGTGGGTCCCTCGAGCACGCGGGCGACGATGAGCAGAATCAGCACCGGCCACGCCGACCGGTAGCTCGATCCGTAAAGTCCCAGCAACACCTGATTGAGAGCAAGGATGAGCGCGCCGATGGCGCCCGCGCACAGGAGGTGGAAACCGAGCACCTTGCCGATCAGCCGTTGCAGGTTGGCGGTCCGGTCTGCTCCCGCGACATGTGGTGCTTCCCGTGAGAAGTATCGCGTGATTGCCTTCCGCGGAATGAGGACGAACGAGGCCAGCGAAGAGGCCACCGCGTAGGCCGCCGCACTGGCGCTGCCGGACACGAGCCGTACGGCAATGACGTCGGCGGCATAGATCAGGACGCTGAGGAGGGCGCTGCCGCCGACCGGCAGTGACCCCAACAGCCAGGCCTTGATCCGGAAATGAGGGCGAATGCCGCGGATCTCGCGTTTCGCCTTGATCAGGCACCACCCCCCTTGGATCAGGAGGCATACGCCGGCCGCGAGACCCATGGCGGCGACCGCCTCGACCGCGAGCAGGCCCTTGTGCTTGTGCGGCAGCAACAGCGCGAGCAGCACGGTCAGGATCAGGATGAGCTGGTAGATGACGCCATTGGGGCCGGCGCCCGAAGAAATCAGCGTGTGCTTGTGGTAATTCAAATACGCGGCGAGCAGGATGATGAGGGCAAAGGCGGTTGCCATGTAGTAGCCGTCGCTCAGGCAGCGATGCGATGCCGTGCCCCGGATGAAGGGGACGACCGCATAGATTCCGACCACCGTCGTGACAGCCGTCGCCACCACGACGAGCAGGAGGATGGTGATCACGAATCCAAGCCCGAGGTCGGGCTTTCCCTCCCGCTCGTAGCGCGACAGGAAGTGCGGCAGGGTCTGCTGAAATCCCAGGAGGCCGATCAGGGACATCAGGTTGATCGTCGACAGAAAAAAGGAGAATGCCCCGTACTCGTCGGCGCTCATGTTGCGGGTCAGGGTGATATTGGCTAGCGAGGCAAGTGCCGTTCCAAATACGATCACCGGCAGCAGCCGGGCCATGATGGGCATCATGGCGTCGGCCTGATCTCCTGGGGGCGCGGATCCGGGTGTCGGGGTCATATGCGGTCGGAACGGATGGCGAGCATGAGCTGCACGAGCCGCCCGCCCGCCGCGGGTGGGCCGATGTCCGCTGCTGCTGCGGTCTTGCTGGGGTCCGACACGAATGTTGCAGGATCGCTTCTCTCGAATCCCGTGCGTCTGCCTCGCGGACCGCATCCGAAATTACCGGATCGATAACGTCCGGGCAACCCTGGTGAGCTGCCTGCTCAGGTGGAGTGCGCGGTATGACGTCGAGCAGCTTGTGATCCGGTCAGCCGCGCTTTGGCAGCGCGGGAGTTTCCCGTTACCCTTCGCCTGCGCGCCCGGTCCGGACTGCCCGAGCGATCGGTGTCCGCCCGCCGGCCGATTCCGTCCCTTGAGCCTGAGTCGCTGTTGCGGAGATTGCGATGAGATCGATACTCCCCGTTCTTGGTTTTTCCCTCGCCACGCTGGCGTCTTTCGCTCTGGCAGGACATACCGACCCGGGCCAGACCACCGAGGCGAAGAGCTCGCCGGCGGCCAGTGGTACGAGCCTGAGCTGGCCGGCGGGGTTGCCGGTCTACGACCAAATCCTCATCGTGGTCGAGGAGAACAAGGACTACGGCGAGGTCGTCGGTCGGGACTATGCACCCTACCTCAACAAGCTCAAGGCCGAAGGTGCCAGCTTTGCCAGGATGTATGGCGAGGAGCACTACAGCCAGGGCAACTACTTCTGGCTCTTCTCGGGGGACAACCAGACCGTCGGCTTCGTGGACCAGGTGCCGTCGGCGAAGACGAATCCGAGCTACCCCTTCACCACCCCCAACCTCGGCGCGCAGCTCATCGCCAAGGGGCTGTCGTTCAAGGGCTACGCGGAGAGCCTTCCGGAGATTGGATTCACCGGTGACGAGGTCGGCAACATCTACGCCCGTAAGCACGTGCCCTGGATCAGTTTCGCGAACGTCCCCAACGGACGGACGATAGCCACCTCATCGAACCTCAGATTCGCCGATTTTCCCAAGGATCCCGCGGGCTACGACGAGCTGCCCACTGTGGCCTTCGTCATCCCCAACCTCGACAACGACATGCACAACTGCGAGCCGGACCAGACGGAGGGCTGCGTTCGACGGGGCGACCAGTGGCTGCAGGAGAACATCGATCCTTATTACCAGTGGGCCAAGGAGCACAATAGCCTGCTGATCGTCACCTTCGATGAGAATGATGACCTGCGTAAGTACACTGGGCTCACCAATCCGGGAATCGACCCGACAGATCCCCAGGGTATCTGCCGGGTTGCCCTCATCGACCGCGAGCTCTGTGTCGATCTCGAAAACCGGGTCCTGACCATCTTCGCCGGTGCCCATATCAAGCCCGGCGAGTACCCGGAGGGCAGGGGCATTACCCACGTCAATATCCTGCGCACAATCGAGGCGATGTACGGACTGCCGAAGGCCGGCCGTCAGCAGCCGAACGCAGCCGGGATCGGCATGTCCGACGATTACCTGATCACCGATGTCTTCGAGACCCTTCCCTGAGGGCCGAGGCGAGAAAACCCTATTGTGGCAGATTCCTCCTTTCTCCTCGGACGGCCTGATCGGAATTCGCAGCTCATGATCAACGAGCACATTGTCCAGCTGAGAAAGCACACCTTCGCAGGAGTCGTCGGAAACCTCTTCGAGTGGTACGACTTCGCGGTCTTCGGATTTCTCGCCTCGGTACTCAGCGGGCACTTTTTCCCGGCGCAGGACCCCTTGACCGGCCTGATCGAGACCTACGGCGTCTTCGCGGTCGGATATCTGATGCGTCCTTTGGGGGGCATCCTTTTCGGCCACCTGGGTGACAGGCTGGGGCGCAAGACGGCACTGCAGCTTTCCATGTTCCTGATGGCGGTGCCCACGGTCTTGATCGGTCTGCTCCCCACTTACCAGCAGGTCGGTGTGGGTGCGTCGATCGTGCTGATCCTTCTTCGGCTCGTACAGGGAATTTCCGTCGGCGGGGAGCTCATCGGCTCCGTGTCGTTTCTGGTAGAGACCGCCCCGCCGCGGAGGCGGGGCCTGCAAGGCAGCTGGAGCCTTTGCAGCGCGGTGGGCGGACTCCTGCTGGGGTCTGGTCTGACGGCGGCGCTCGAGCACTTCATCGGTCATTCGGCACTGCAGCTCTGGGGCTGGAGACTGCCCTTTCTGTTGGGGTTCTTCGTCCTTCTCGTGGGGCTCTGGCTACGCGCGAGAATGGCAGAATCACCGGAGTTTCTCGAGGCGAAGCAGAGGGGAGACCTGCGAAAGCTGCCCCTGCTGGATGTGCTGACGGTCATGCCGGGGCGCGTGCTCCGGTTGGTGGCCATCATCATCATCGTAACGAGCAGCACCTATATGCTGTTCGTGTGGATGCCCACGTATCTCGGCGAGATCCTGGTGCCGTCGTTGCCGCAGGCGTTGTCCATCAATACCCTCGCGATGACGGTGCTCCTTCTTGCGATCCCCGTCGCGGGCTGGCTGTCGGACCGCTTCGGACACCGGCGGGTCATTCTCGTCTCCAGCGTGCTCATGGGGCTCCTGGTCTATCCACTCTTTCTGGCGATCGATCGCGGTGATGCAGCGACCGTGCTCGCAGCCCAGATCGTCTTTGCTCTGCTGTGTGGGGGCCTTCAGGGACCCACGCCGGCGCTCATGGTGGAGATGTTCCCGCCGTGGGCCCGCTACAGCGCCCTCGGATTGGGGTACAACCTGACCATAGCCCTGTTCGGAGGCACCGCGCCCATGGTCGCGACCTGGATGATCCGGGGGACCGGCGATCTCGCGTCGCCCGCGATCTATCTGTTGGTCCTGTCCCTGGTCAGCTTGTATGCCTTGTGGACTTTGAAGCCGCTTTCCGCGTCGGAGACAGGGCCTTGGCTGGCTGCGGAAGCCGATTCCCCTAGCCTGTGATCGACCTGAATCCCCAGGAAGTCCCGCTGCGTGGCCTGACCCTGATCGAGGCCAGCGCCGGGACCGGGAAGACCTACAGCATCGCGACCCTCTACCTGCGCCTGCTGCTCGAAGGGCGGTTCGAGCCGGACCGCATCCTGGTGGTGACCTTCACCGAGGCTGCTACGGAGGAGCTGCGCGAGCGCATCCGCAAGCGGCTGGCACAGGCCCTCGGCTGGCTGCGGGGTGACGGCGGGACCACGAGGGACGAGGACCCGGCCCTTGCCGGCCTGTTGCGGGCGCTCCCGGACCAGAACGCGGCCTTGGCCTGGCTGGCCGATGCCCTGACCCGTATGGACGAGGCGGCCATCTTCACCATCCATGGGTTCTGCCTGCGCACGCTCCAGGACCAGGCCTTCGAGAGCGGCTCGGCCTTCGACGCGGAGCTCATCACCGACGAGAGCCGGCTGCGGGCCAGGGCCGTCGAGGACTTCTGGCGCCTGCGGGTCGCGGCTGCGCCGGCGGAGGAGGCGGCCTGGGTACGGGCACAGTGGGCGACACCGCAGGCCCTGCTTCGCGACCTGGAGCCCACCCTGACCCTGGACGACCTGCGGCTTCTGCCCGAGGTGGACGAGGCGGAGGTCGCGGGGGCGCGCGGGGAGCTGGAGCAGGTCTTCGGGCAGCTGCGCAGACTGTGGCGGGACGAGGGAGAGGCGGTCGCGGAGATCCTCAGCTCCAGCGCCGCCCTGAACCGGCGCTCCTATAACAAGAACGTCGTGGCCAAGGCCATCGCGGCCGCCGAGGCGTTGGCCGCTGCGGACGAGCCCCCCGACGAGCTGCCGGAGGGCTTCGACCGCCTGACGCCCGCCATGCTCGAGCGCGGCACCAAGGAGGGCCAGGCACCGACGGCGCACCCCTTCTTCGACCTCTGTGGGCGCTATCCGGAGCTGCTCTCCCGGCTCCGGGTACGCGCCAAGGCCCTGTTCCTGACCTCCGCGCGGCGGCATGTGCGGGAGGCCCTGGAACGGAGCAAGAGGGACGAGGGCCTCTGGTACTTCGACGACCTGCTGCGGCGGCTCGATCTGGCCCTGGGCGCCGAAGGGGGGCCGGCCCTCGCCGCCGCCGTCCGGGAGCGCTATCCGGTGGCCCTGATCGACGAGTTTCAGGACACGGACCCGCAGCAATACCGCATCTTTCGCCGCATCTACGAAGGACGCCCGGACTGCGGTCTGTTTCTGATCGGCGATCCCAAGCAGGCCATCTACGCCTTCCGCGGCGCGGACATCTTCACCTACATGCGGGCTCGGGACGACAGCGAGCGCGAAGGCCGCCAGTACGGTCTGCGCGTCAACTGGCGCTCCGGCTCGCGGCTGATCGAGGCTGTCAACTGCCTGTTCGGCACCGCGCATGCGCCCTTCATCTACGAGCCCCACATCGGCTTCGATCCGGCGCAGCCGAGCCCTAAGGCCGACGAGGAGCAGTTGCGGATCGAGGGTGCCGAGCCCGTGCCCCTGGAGCTCTGGATGCTCCTTCTCGACGAGGGGAACCAGACCACCCGGCCACCGGGCTTCATTCGCAGCGATGCGGCCCTCGAGGAGGCGGCTCGGGCCTGCGCCGAGCATGTTGCACATCTGCTGAACCTGGCGGCGAAGGGCAGGGCGACCATCGGGGACAGGTCCCTGCAGCCCGCTGACATCGCCCTGCTGGTGCGTACCCATCGCGAAGGGGACCTGGTCCAGCAGGCCCTGCGCAGGTGCGGGGTCGCCAGCGTGAGCCTGAGCCAGGAGGGGGTGCTCGCGACCGAGGACGCCGAAGAGCTGGCCACCTTGCTGGGTGCCTTGGTCGACCTCCAGGACGAGGGCCGGGTGCGGGCGGCGCTGGCGACCTCTCTGCTCGGGCGCAGTGCATCCGAGCTGGAGAGGCTCGCGGACGACGAGCTCGCCTGGGAGGGCCTGCTGGCCCGGTTCCATGCCTACGCCGAGCGCTGGCGTAGCCAGGGCCTCATGGTCGCGCTGCAGGAGCTGCTCGCCGCGGAGGAGGTCCCCGCACGGCTCCTGCGCCGGCCCGACGGCGAGCGCCGCCTGACCAATCTGCTGCAACTGCTGGAGCTGCTGCAGCTTGCCTCCGCGGAGCACCCGGGCCAGGATGGCCTGCTGCGCTGGCTGGCGGACCAGCGTGCCGGCGGCGAGCGGGACGAGGCCCGGCAGCTGCGCCTGGAGAGCGACGAGGGGCTGGTACAGGTGGTCACCCTGCACAAGAGCAAGGGCCTGGAGTATCCGCTAGTCTTCATCCCCTTCCCCTGGAGCCATTTCAAGCAACCGAAGCCCGCGCCACCCGCCTTTTTCCATACGCCGGACAGCCGGGTCGCCTGTCTGGACCTGGGCTCGGACGAGGAGCCTGAGCACCGCGCCCTGGAGCGCACGGAGCAGCTCGCG
Organism: uncultured Chromatiaceae bacterium; assembly: GCA_964471705.1. Classification (GTDB taxonomy): domain Bacteria; phylum Pseudomonadota; class Gammaproteobacteria; order Chromatiales; family Chromatiaceae; genus Thiosymbion. The sequence goes on along the minus strand of CAYYHR010000001.1, from coordinate 53,946 downwards.
GAGCGGCTGCGCCTGCTCTATGTCGGCGTGACCCGGGCGGCCAAGCTGTGCGTGCTCTGCTGGGGCAAGATCAACGGCATCCAGGACGCAGCCCTGGCCTATCTCCTGCACCGGGACCCGGAGAGCGAGACCCCCGCCAGCCGGATGCAGCGCCTGTCGGAGGAGGAGATTCGCGCCGACCTGCAGACCCTGGCCGGACGGGCGCCGCAGGCCATCCAGGTCCGCGACCTGCCGCAGCCTACCGGAGCGCGCTGGGCCGGTATCCCCGTCGATCGCGATCGTCTCCAGGCCAGAGAATTCGGCTCGACCATCGACGAGGGCTGGCGGGTGTCCAGCTACTCCGCCCTGGTGCGGGGCGAGGACACCGAGCGTCCGGACTATGACGCCTCGGCGGAGGTGCCCGTGCCGGACCCGGAGCCGGAGCCGGAGGCCGAGGCACCGACCGTGCCCGACCTCCTGTTCGAGCTTCCGACCGGTACCCATGCCGGTCATTTCCTGCACGAGGTGCTCGAAAACCTGGATTTTCCCACGGCCCGCGACGAGACCCTCGGAAAGGTCGTCCGGGATCTCCTGGAACGCTACGGTGGCCTGGGCGCCCGCCGCGTTCCGATAGACGGAGACGACAGGGACTGGGCGCCCGTGATCGAGGAGCTGGTAACCAATGTGCTCGACACCTGGCTGGACGCAGCGGGCACAGTGCGGTTGCGCGACCTGGCCGCCGCGGACCGGATCTCCGAGATGGAGTTTCACTTTCCCGTGGCCGGGCTGGACCCGGCGGCCTTGCGCCAGGTCCTGGCTCTGTCCCCCGACCACGCGGGCAGCGCCTATGGCTTGGGCTTCCAGCCCCTGCGCGGGCTCATGCGCGGCTTCATCGACCTGGTTTTCCGGCACGAGGGGCGTTTCTACATCGTCGACTACAAGTCCAACCGGCTGGGAGGGCGGCTCGCGGCCTACGAGCGCGAGGGAATGCGCGATGCCATCCGCCACCACCACTACGACCTTCAGTACCTGATCTACACCCTGGCCCTGCACAGGCTCCTGGGATGGCGGCTGCCCGGCTACGACTACGAGCGCCACTTCGGGGGTGTCTATTATCTCTTCCTTCGCGGGATGCGACCGGAGCTGGGCTCGGGCTGCGGGGTCTGGCACGATCGGCCCTCCTTCGAGCTGATCGACGCCCTGGACGGCCTCTTCGACGGCCGGCGCGAGGTGGCCTGATGCGGGATCTGCTGCGCAAGGCGGTCGATCTCGGTGCCCTGCGCCCGGTGGATCTGCAGCTCGCGCGGCGCCTGGAGGCGCTGGCCGGTGGCGACGCCCCGGAGCTCCTGCTGGCCGCGGCGCTTACCAGCCACCGGGTCGGCGAGGGCGATGTCTGCCTGGATCTCGCAGACTGCGCCGAGCTTCCCCTGTTTCGGACACAAGGGCTTGCGGGGGTGCCAAGACCGCCGAGCGCCCCCGACTGGGCCCGGGCGTTGCGCGGGCGTGCCGTCGTCGGGCGTCCCGGGGAGACGGCACCCCTGATCCTCGACGACCGGAATCGTCTCTACCTCGGGCGCTACTGGCATTTCGAGCGGGCGTTGGCCGACGCCATGAGCGTGCGGACCGGAACCTGGGCCGCCGACCTGGATCGGGATCGGCTGAGGGAGGGACTGAGCCGTCTGTTTCCTGCCGGCGGCGAGATCGATTGGCAGCGCGTCGCCGCCGCGGTGGCGGTGCTGCGGCCCCTGTGCCTGATCTCCGGCGGACCCGGCACGGGCAAGACCCGCACCGTCGCCGCGATCCTCGCGCTGTTGGCGGAGCAAAAGGAGAGCGCCGGCTTGCGCATCGCCCTGGCCGCCCCGACCGGCAAGGCGGCGGCGCGGCTCTCCGAGTCCATCCGCGGCGCGAAGGCGCAGCTGGCGCTGCCGGAGCCGATCACCGCCCGCATCCCGGAGGCGAGCCAGACCCTGCACCGCCTCCTGGGCTTTCGCCCGGGACGCGCCAATCCTCGCTATGGCCCGGACGACCCCTTGCACCTGGACGTGCTGGTCGTCGATGAGGCATCCATGGTGGATCTGCCCCTGATGTCCCGCCTGCTCGCCGCCTTGCCGGCGGCGGCCCGCCTGATCCTGCTCGGTGACAAGGACCAGCTCGCCTCCGTGGAGGCCGGCATGGTCCTGGGCGATGTCTGCGGACGGGGTAGGGCGCCCGCCTATTCGCCCGAGCTTTGCGCGGCGATCGCACAGGTCACGGGTGACGAGCTGGAGCCCGCCGTACCGCCCATCCCGGCGATCGCCGACCACATCGTCACCCTGCGCAAGAGCTGGCGCTTCGGTGACGACAGCGGCATCGGGGCCCTGGCCCGTGCAGTGAATCTCGGCCGCACCGACGAGAGCCTGGCAATCCTGGCCAACCGGGCGTACTCGGACGTGAGCCTGGAGCCTCCGAGCCGGGATGTCATCGCCGACCTGATCGTCCGGAGAATCCTCCCGGCCTTTCGCGAGGTGCTGGTCGCTCCGGATCCGGAAGCGGCCCTCACCGCCCTGAGCCGGATCCGCGTCCTGTGTGCCCTGCGCTCCGGGCCCCAGGGCGTGGGCCGGCTGAACCTGCGCATCGAGCAGGCCCTGGAGGCGGCCGGACTGATCCGCCGCGAGGGGGCGATCTACGCGGGTCGTCCGGTCATGCTCACCGCCAACGACCATGCGCTCAGGCTGTACAACGGCGACGTGGGCCTGATCCTGTGCGAGCGAGGCAACGACCCGCAGAGCGGTGGCACCCTGCGTGCCTTCTTCGCGACCGCCGAGGGCATCCGGCGCGTCCTGCCCTCGCGCCTTCCTCCCCACGAGACGGCCTACGCCATGACCATCCACAAGAGCCAGGGCTCCGAATTCGACGAGGTGGCCCTGGTCCTGCCCGAAGCCGAGAGCCGGGTCCTGACCCGGGAGCTCCTCTACACCGGGATCACCCGGGCCAGGAGAAGGGCTCGGCTGCTCGCCCGCGAGGAGCGCCTGCGCGAGGCCATCGCCCGACCCGTCGTCCGCTCCACCGGACTCTATGATGCTTTGTGGGAAATTCCTCGGTAAGCTCTATTAACTTGACGCAAGTCAGTAACCAGGTCTGGATAGAGCTGACGTGAGAGAAGAAGCGCATGAAGATTGAATCGATTCGGCTCAAAAACTTCAAAAGCTTTCAGAACACTGAGCTTCGGGATATACCGAGCTTCTGTGTCTTGGTTGGAGCCAATGGCACAGGAAAATCGACGTTATTCAGTGTGTTCGAGTTTCTAAAGGCGGCAATTTCCAGCAACGTCCACACCGCATTAGTCAGATTGGGAGGAAGCCGGGGATTCACTGAAGTCCGGAGCCGCGGGGCGAAAGGGAATATCGAAATCGAGCTGAAATTTCGAGAGCGGCATGATGCACCTTTGGTCACCTATGCTTTGGCGATCGGGCAGCGCGATGGCTTGCCGGTTGTCGAAAGCGAGGTGCTCAAGTACCGAAGAGGAAGTAGTGGCCGGCCATGGCATTTTCTGGACTTTTCCCGTGGTAGTGGGTATGCAGTCACCAACGAGCTGGACGAGATTACCGACGTCACACAGCTCGACCGGCAGGAGCAAAAACTGAAATCTCTGGACATCCTAGCGATCAAGGGCCTTGCTCAATTCGAGCGATTCCCGGCGGTCGTCGCGTTGGGGAACCTGATCGAGAACTGGCACATTTCCGATTTCCACATCAACCGTGCCCGCCCCGAGCAGGAGGCGGGATATGCCGAGCATCTGTCGTCTGAAGGCGAGAACTTGGCGCTGGTAACCGAATATCTTTATACGAGGCACAAGCATACCTTCGATGAGGTGCTCAACAAGCTCGCACAACGTGTTCCGGGCATCTCGAAGGTTGACGCGAAGACCACGGAAGAGGGGCGGGTTCTACTGCGGTTTCAAGACGGCGCGTTCGAGGATCCTTTTCTGGCACGTTATGTTTCGGATGGCACGATCAAGATGTTCGCGTACTTGATTCTGCTTTACGACCCGCAGCCGCATCCTCTCCTGTGTGTAGAGGAGCCGGAGAATCAGCTTTATCCAAAATTGCTCTGGGAATTGGCGGAAGAGTTTCGTGATTATGCCAATCGTGGTGGGCAGGTATTCGTCTCGACCCATTCACCCGATTTTCTCAACGCGGTCGACATCAGCGAAGTCTTTTGGTTGGTCAAGGACCAGGGCTATTCCAGAGTGAAGAGAGCGAAGGATGATCCGCAGCTCGTCGCGTTTATCCGGGAAGGCGATCAGATGGGTTACCTGTGGAAACAAGGTTTCTTCGAGGGGGTCGATCCTCTGTGACCCAGCTCGTGTTGTTCCTTGAAGAGCCATCGGCATGCGAAATGCTCAAGAGTCTTCTACCACGACTGTTGCCGTCCGATTTGTCCTTTCGTTG
>CAYYHR010000001.1:44805-49437 GCA_964471705.1 uncultured Chromatiaceae bacterium | reverse complement strand
AAATGCTCAAGAGTCTTCTACCACGACTGTTGCCGTCCGATTTGTCCTTTCGTTGCGTGGTCTTCGAAGGTAAGCAGGATCTCGAAAAACGCTTGCCTGGAAAGCTTCGTGGCTGGAAAGCGCCCGATACGCATTTCGTTGTGCTGAGGGATAAGGACAACGGTGACTGTATGTTGGTCAAAGACAAGTTGACCCGAATCTGCCTGAGTGAGGGAAAGCCGGAAACCCTGGTACGGGTTGCCTGCCATGAGCTCGAGAGTTGGTATCTCGGCGATTTGGTTGCCGTCGAGAAAGGGCTTGGCATTGATGGGCTGGCACGGTATCAGGGCAGGGCCAAGTACAGGAGCCCGGATCGGCTCGCTAATCCAGTCCAGGAGCTTCAACGACTAACCGGAAACCGATATCAGAAGGTCTCCGGCTCGCGGCGAATCGGTCCTCATCTGTCGTTGACATCCAACGCGTCACATAGCTTCTCCATATTCGTGTCCGGTATTCGGAAAGTGATCGACGGCTCTTCTCTCGACAACGGATCGGCCAATTCAAAGCCGTAGGATCCCAGCATCGAAGAGTCCCGTGAGTATCAGGTAGATCCCGACGACATAGTTGAGGATTGTGGGCTTGATCAGGATCAGCACACCGGCCACGAGCGCGAAGACGGTCTGGGGCCGGATCGATTGCCCGTATATGAAGTGCAGCAGCCCCATGGCTCCGACGACCAACAGATAGGCCGCGATGACATAGTTGAGGACGCGCGGGGCCAGCAGGATAACGACGCCGGCGATTACCGCGAGCAATGCCTCCAGGGGCCAGTGTTGCAGCATGTGTGTCATATCGGTTCGAGCTCATGAGGGTCGGGGTTGCACCTGGCGAGGTGTCGCGGGGCGACAGGTGCGGCATCGAGGCACAGCATCGGGTGAGCGCGGAAGCTCGTCAAGGAGGTGCTCACTCGTCCCGCAGGGCCTCGACGGGGTCGAGCCGGGCGGCGTTCAGGGCGGGAAGCACGCCTGCAGTGAGGCCGATAAGAGCTGCAATGACCTCTGCTAGCAGCACGAACTCCCAGGCCGTGTGCGTCGGCAGAGCCGGGACCAGCAGCCCGATGAGCCAGGCACCGCCGGAGCCGACGGCGAGCCCTGTCAGGCCCCCGAGCAGGGCCAGGGCCACGGCCTCTGCCAGGAAGATGACCAGGATCTGCCGCTTGGCGGCCCCCAGGGCGCGTAGCAGGCCGATCTCGCGCCGGCGCTCCTGCACGGCGATGGTCATGATGGTCAGGATGCCTATGCCGCCAACGACCAGGGAGATCCCCCCGAGGGCGCCGATCGCCATGGTGAGGACGTCCAGCACGGACCCCAGGACATCCAGCATCTGGTCCTGGGTGGTAATGGTGAAGTCCTCGCTCCCGTGGCGGCGCTCGAGCAGCTCCCGGACCCGCTCGGCCACGGTGTCGCCGTTCGCTTTCGGGTCGTAGAGGAGGTCGATCTCCATCAGGCTGTCGCGGTTGAACATGGCCAGGGCGCGGCCAACGGGGATGAAGACGGTGTCGTCGAGATCGAAGCCGAGCATCTGGCCCTTGGACTCCATGACCCCGATCACGCGGTAAGGCTCGCTCCCGATGCGCACCCGTTGGCCGAGGGGGGAGACGTCGCCGAACAGCTCCCGTTTGAGCGTCGCCCCCAGCACCGCGAAGGCCCGACCGGAGCCGGCCTCGTCCCGCGGCAGGAAGCGTCCGATGGACGGCCGCATCTGCCAGACCTCGGGCACCCTTGGTCCAACGCCCAGGATCATGGTTCGTCGGCTGCGACCTCGGCTCTCGACGGCGGCGTTGCCCTGGACCGTCGGGACCACGGCCTGCACCTCGGGCACGTCTTCCAGGGCGCGGGCGTCCTCACGGCTCAGTGGCCGCACATTGCTGATGACTGCGCCCGATATCCCGTGGGTGCTGGTCTTTCCGGGGGCTACGGCGATCAGGTTCGTGCCGAACTGGGTGAACTCGGCCAGCACGAAACGCTGTATCCCCTCGCCGATGGCCGTCAGTAGCACGACCGCGGCGACACCGATGGCGATGCCGGTCACCGTCAGCAGGCTGCGGGCGCGGTGGGCACCCATGGCGCCGAGGGTGAAGGCGGCAAAGTCGCGGCTCAACATGTCAGCGACCCGACAGGGCGACCACGGGGTCCAGGCGCGCCGCGCGCAGGGCCGGGAGCAGGCCGAAGACCAGTCCCGTCAGCACGGAGACGGCCGCCGCCGCCAGGGGCGACCAAAGGGGTACGACCAGGGTGAATGCCTGGAATTGGTTGTTGAAGAGATACACGCCCGAAAAGGCCGTCAGCAGGCCCGCAAGGGTGCCGGCCGCCGCCAGGAGCAGGGCCTCGGTGAGAAACAGGGTCAGGATCTGTCGCTTTGACGCCCCCAGGGCCTTGAGCAGCCCCACTTCCGAAGTGCGCTGGGAGACCGTCACCAGCATCACGTTCATGATCAGCACCCCGGCGACCATCAGACTGATGGCGGCGATGCCGGCCACCGCCAGGGTGAGGGTGCCGAGGATTCGGTCGAAGGTCGAGAGCAGGGAATCCTGGGTGATGACGGTGACGTCGTCCTCGCCCTCGTGTCGCTCCTTGACGATGGTCCGGATCGCCTCCTTGGCGGCGGGCAGGGAAGAGCGGCTGGGCGCCTGGACCAGGATGCGGAACAGGCCCGGGCTGTCGAACAGGGCCTGGGCGGAGGCCACCGGGATGATCGCCAGGTCTCCCAGGTCCATTCCCAGGGATTCTCCGTCACTCGCCAGGATGCCGGTCACGCGAAAGCGCCGGTCTCCGATACGCAGCCACCGCCCCAGTGCCGGTTTTCTTCCAAACAGCTCGGTGGACAGCTTCTCCCCGAGCACCACCACCGGGCGTCCGCGCTCCGGGTCCCCCGCAGGAAGGAATCGGCCTCGTGCCATCGTCAGCTTCCGGACCTCCAGGAAGTCGCCGGTGGTGCCCAGGATCGTCACCTCCCGGGACAGGCTGCCGACCGACACGGGGGCGGACCCCACAACGATGGGGGCGAAGCGCTTGACCAGCCGGGAGCGGCCGAGGGCGACGGCGTCCTCCAGGGTCAGGTCGCGCGCCGTCTCGCCGAGCAGGGGCGGCGGACCACCGGTGGTCTCGCTGCGCCCGGGCAGCACGATCACCAGGTGGGTGCCGAGCTGGGCGAGCTCGTCGACCACATACTGCCGTGCCCCCTCGCCCAGGGCGCTCAGGAGGACCACCGCCGCCGTGCCCAGGGCCATGGCCAGCACCGTGAGCCAGGTGCGGGCGCGGTGGGTGGCGAGCGAGCGGAGCCCGAGGCGCAGATCGTCTTCTAGGAGCACGCGTCCTCCAGAACCGCGCCGTCGTCCATGCGGATGCGCCGCTTCGCGCGCTGTCCGATCGACGGATCATGAGTAACGATCAGCAGGGTCAGGCCACGTGCGTTGAGGGCCTCGAGGGTGTCGATCACCTCTTCCCCCGATGCCCGGTCCAGGTTGCCCGTGGGCTCGTCCGCGAGGATCAGGCCCGGGTGCATGATGGTGGACCGGGCGATGGCGACCCGCTGGCGCTGTCCGCCGGAGAGCTGATCGGGGCGGTGGTGGGCGCGTCCGGTCAGTCCGATGGCGGAGAGGATGTCCTGCACCCTCTGCCGCCGCTCCTTGGGCGGGATGCCGGCCAGCAAGAGCGGCAGCTCGACGTTCTCCTCCGCGGACAGGCGCGGGATCAGGTGAAAGGACTGGAAGACGAAGCCGATGCGGTCGCGGCGCAGGCGGGCCCGTTGCTCCTCCCCGAGGCGAGTGGTCTCCAGGTCGTCGAGGCGGTAGCTCCCGGTATCCGGGCGGTCGAGCAGGCCGAGGATGTTGAGCAGGGTGCTCTTGCCCGATCCGGAGGGTCCCATGATGGCGGCATACTCTCCGTCCCCGAAGGTCAGGTCGAGGTTGCGCAAGGCGTGCACCGGCTGATCGCCGACCAGGAAGGTGCGGGAGATTCCCTGGAGCTGGATCATCTCGGAAGGGGCACGGGGTCAATCGCCCTTCTCGTCTCGACGACCGCCGGGGCGCCGTCCTCGACGCCCTCCTGGCCCAAGTTGAGGACGACCTGCTCTCCTTCGGCAAGGCCGGTCTTCACCTCGGTCTGCTCCCAGTTGCTCAGGCCCGTCTCGATCTCCCGCCCATGCAGCAGGCCGGTTTCCGGATCCAGGACCAGGACGCCGCCCTCCGCGCGCACCGCGGCGGTGGGTACGCGAAGCACCCCCTCGTGGGCCGTAACGATGATCTCCACATCGGCGCTGTAGCCGGCGAGTAAGGGGGCGTTCTCGGGGGGCTTCTCGATCTCCACCTCCACCTCGACGGTGCGCGCCTGCTTTTCCAGGTCCAGGACATAGGGGGCGATCCGCCGCACGGTTCCAAGAAGGGATTTCTCGCCGAAGGCGTCGAGGGAGACGCGCGCCTCGGTGCCGACCCGGACGTCCGGGGCGTCCACCTCGTCGATGGGGGCGGAGATGTAGTAGCAGGAGTCGTCGATGAGGTCCACCGCCGGCGGGGTAGGGATGCCGGGCGGGGAGGGCGTGACGTACTCGTTGAGCTCGCCGGAGACCTCCGCCACCACGCCGTCGAAGGGGGCG
>CAYYHR010000001.1:42818-44705 GCA_964471705.1 uncultured Chromatiaceae bacterium | reverse complement strand
GACGTACTCGTTGAGCTCGCCGGAGACCTCCGCCACCACGCCGTCGAAGGGGGCGATCAGCCGGGTCTTCTCCAGGTTGGCCTCGGCAACACCCAGCCGGGCCTCCTGCACTCGGGCCGATGCCTGGGCGGCCTCGCAGTCCGCGCGCCCGGCCTGGGCGGCGGTCATGGCGCGGTCCACGGCCTCCTCGGATGCCAGGCGCCGCTTGCTGAGCTTTTCCTGGCGGTCGGCCTCGCGCTGGGCGTTGTCCGCATTCAGGCAGGCGGCGCGCGCCCGCGCCTGGGCCGCCTCCGCCTCGCGCTCGCTCAGGGTCACCTGGGCCTTCAGGTCCTGGTTCCACAGCTCGAGCAGCAGGGCACCCGTCTTCACCCGATCCCCTTCGTGTACCTTCAGCGTAGCGATCTGACCGCCGATGCTCGGGGCGAGCTTGGCGCGCCGGCAGGCCTTGACCGTGCCGGCACGGGTGTTCGCCACCGTCTGCTCGACCCGGCCCCTCTCTACGGCCTTGACTCGGACCTCCACAGGCTGCGGGCGTCCGAGATACCACCAGGCGGCCGCGCCTAGTGTGCTGAGGAAGAGGAGGACCAGGAGACGTTTGAAAAGGCGCATGTCCTTGGGCTCGCGGGCGGGGAATCGGTTGCTATTTTAAGGGGAGACCAAATGGGAGGACTGGAAATTCCAGATCGGGCTGATCCCGGCTTGCGCCTGCACCTGGGTACGTGCGGATGGCAGTACGACCATTGGCGGGGCCCATTTTATCCGCAAGACCTGCCGAAGCGGCTCTGGCTTGCGTACTATGCGGGGCGGCTCGCCTGTGTCGAGATCAACAGCAGCTTCTACCGGTTTCCCTCGATCAAGGCCATCCGGGATTGGCTCGACGCCGTGCCTCCCGGGTTTCGTTTCGCCCTCAAGGCCAGCCGCTACATCACCCACCGCAAGAAGCTCAAGGACTGTGGTGAGGCCTTGCGGCGATTCCTGGATCAGTGCCTGCTCTTCGGCGATCGTCTGGGCCCGGTGTTGTTCCAGCTGCCGCCGCGATGGCGGGCGAACCCGGACCGGCTCGCAGCCTTCGTGGATCTCTTGCCTCCCGGTCTCGAGTACGCCTTCGAGCTTCGCGATCCGAGCTGGCATACCCGTGTCGTTCAAGATCTGCTTACGGCTCGAGGGCTGGCCTTCTGCCAGTTCGAGATCGCGGGCCTCCGAGCGCCCCCCTGGGTCACGGCGGACCTGGTGTACATCCGGCTTCACGGACCGGGCATGGCCGCCTATTGCGGAAGCTATCCCGACGAAACATTGGCCGATTGGGCGTCTCGTATCCGCGGCTGGCTGCCCGAGGGCCGGGATGTCTGGCTCTTCTTCGACAACGACGAGGCGGGGTATGCGGTGCGGGATGCCCTGCGGATTTCAGCCATGCTCGGCCAGACGCGTACCTCCGTGCGAGGGCACTTGCCGTAAGCGGTAGTTGGTACGGCTGCGCACAAGTAACGGAAACATGATGTAACCGCACCGCAATGAACAGCTCAGCCCCGAAGGGGCAAGACATATCGGCAGCCCAGGGCGTAGCCCTGGATTGGTTGCCGCGTCGATTCACCCTGAAAGGGCGTGACATCTGAGGGGCTGTCATGTCACGCCCTTTCAGGGCTGATTGCCAAAAATCGTTACCCCGGGGCGTTGCCCCGGGCTGATATGTCACGCCCCCTTGGGGGTCGTCGGGCTCTGGACAGAAGACCTCGGATTCACCATTCACTCGTTACCGTTACTCGCACGCAGGCGTACTAGGTCCATGAGCCTTTCAAACACCATCGGCTTCGACGACGGCCCATTCGCGCCCACCCACCGCGGCGACGTGGACCTGATCGGGGCCGTCTTCTCCGGGCTGCGTCTCGA
>CAYYHR010000001.1:39410-42718 GCA_964471705.1 uncultured Chromatiaceae bacterium | reverse complement strand
CCCACCGCGGCGACGTGGACCTGATCGGGGCCGTCTTCTCCGGGCTGCGTCTCGAGGGCGTCCTGCGTGCTCGGGTGCGCAGGGACGGGGCAAATGCTACCGATCGGATCATTGGGGCGATCGAGGGGAGCCGCTTCCGCGAGCACTTGCAGCTTGTTCTGCTGCAGGGCATCGCCGTAGCCGGTTTCAACGTGGTGGACATCCACGCCCTCAGCCGGCATCTGGGAATACCCGTTGTAGTGGTTGCGCGCCATGAGCCCGATCCGGAGTCCGTGCGTGCGGCCCTGCTCGGGTCGGTCCCGGGTGGAGAGCGCAAATGGCGCCTGGTCGAGCGCGCCGGACCTCCTCGGGCTGCAGGCGATCTCTGGATCCAGTGTGCCGGCTGCACCTACACGGCGGCCGCGACTGCTATCGGGCGCCTGGCGGTGAACGGACACATGCCCGAGCCGCTGCGGACGGCGCACCTGATCGCCGGCGGGATCTCGGATCTGCCGACACGAAAGCGGGTCTGAGAGCTTGTGAAAAAATCGGACGCCCGGCCCCTATCGATCCGGTCTTCCAATACTGTTCCGAGGGCAAGGGGGCGGGATTGTAGCGATTCCGACCTCCGGCCTTGGTGATTTTGTTGTGCACGCTACAGGGAAGCCGCGCCGGAAGCCGCCGAAGCCAATGAAACAACCATAAAACAAGTGGATAGCCTCGATTTCTCTTGCTGGCATATGGGTTGCTTAGTCCGGGATTACGGCCAGCTGAGCCGGCTACTACCTGAGGTCGAGGCCAACCGCGATGAAGTACGAGACCGGATGCGTCACGATCAACGACACGACCCTGCGTGACGGTGAGCAGTCCGCGGGGGTGGCCTTTTCGGTGGAGGAGAAGATCGGAATTGCCCGTGGCTTGGCCGATCTCGGAGTCCCCGAGCTGGAGGTCGGCATTCCCTCCATGGGCGAAGAGGAGCGCGCGGATATCCGGGCGATTGCAGACCTGGGTCTTCCCGTCCAGCTGATGGTCTGGGCGCGGATGGCCGCCACCGACATCGACCAGTGTCGGGACCTGGGCGTCGATCTGGTGGACATCTCTCTGCCGGTGTCCGATCAGCACCTCCGAAGCAAGCTGGGAAAGGATCGGCGCTGGGCCTTGGAGCAGGTGCGACGCCTGATTCCCGCAGCCCAGGACCTGGGCCTCGCGGTCTGTGTCGGGGCGGAGGACGCGTCACGGGCAGACCCGGAGTTTCTCTGGCAGGTCGCCGAAACGGCACAGAGGGCCGGTGCGCAACGTGTTCGGTTCGCCGATACCCTGGGTCTCCTGGACCCCTTCTCAGTCTTCGATCGCATCCGCGACCTGGTGGCGATCTGCGATCTCGAGGTCGAGATGCACGCCCACGACGATCTGGGGCTGGCAACTGCCAATACCTTGGCGGCGGTGCGTGCCGGTGCCACCCATGTGAACACGACCGTGCATGGCTTGGGAGAGCGGGCGGGAAATGCCGCGCTCGAGGAGGTGGTCATTGGCCTCAAGCACTTGAACGGTATAGCTACGGGGGTGGATCTGTCCCGCTTCGAGGGCCTGTCGCGCTTGGTTTCCTCCGCGTCGCGCAGGCCGGTTGCCTGGCACAAGAGCCTGGTGGGAGGCGGTGCCTTCACCCATGAGGCGGGTATCCACGTGGATGGCCTGCTGAAGGATCTGCGTAACTACCAGGGGATCAATCCGGCGGAAGTGGGGCGCAAACACCGGTTGGTTCTGGGCAAGCACTCGGGCAGGGGGGCCGTACGCCAGATCTATGCAGAGTTTCTGGACCTGGATCTGGAGCCGGAGCAGGCGGAGCGGGTGCTGTCCCTGATCCGCCGCTTCGTGAACCGGAACAAGCGCTCGCCGCATGCGGGTGACCTTCTGCATTTCCTCGCGGAGATCGAGCATCCGGCGGCGATCTTGCAACAATGAGGGAGAGGACGACGTGGACCTGTTGGATTTCGACGGTGAGCAGATGTACTTCGACCACCCGGTTTCCGCGGAAGTCGCGACACTGCTCGAGGATGCCGCGGCCGGCTATGGGGAGCCCGAAGCCGAGAGCTCCTTGCTTCGTGCCTATTTCCTGGAGCCGGAGCACCTCACGGTTCTGGTGGCCCTGTACCGCTATTTCTACTACCGGCATCGCTACAAAGAGGCAATCCTCGTCGCCGATCGTGCCATCCGGCTGAGCGCGGCGAAGCTGGGGATATCCGAGAACTGGCGAGATCTGTCCAAAGCGGACCTGGGCCGAGCGGTGCTGGTCTCGATGACCTTGACCCGGTTTCTGCTGCTTGCCCTGAAGGGCTCGGGTTACCTCGCGTTTCGCCTCGGCGACGCCGTCGCTGCCTTGGAGCGCTTCGACAAGGTGATCGAGCTGGACGCGAGCGATCGCCTGGGGATGAAGGAGCTGCATGCGCTCGCCCAGGCAAAGATCACGGAAGAGCGCGTTCAGGCGATCGGAGGAAACGTCAGGTTTCTTGGCTCGTGAGAGATCGGAGGCAATCATGACCGATGCGGAATTCGAGCGTGCCCTCGCGGACCTCGAAGGTGCCGAGGATTTTCTCGATTACTTCGAGATCGACTACGATCCTTCGGTGGTTCAGGTGAATCGCCTGCACATTCTGCAGCGATTCCACGACTACTTGGCGGCGGTGGAGGAGATGCCTGCGGAAGCCGGTGAGCGTCGTCGCCTCTACACGGATTTGCTCGCCGGGGCCTATCAGGATTTTGTGGAATCCGATGCCCGAACCGAAAAGGTATTTCGGGTGTTTCATCTGAACGAGCCCGGGACGGCAACCGTCGACCTGGCGGATCTCAGCGACCAGTTGCGTCATGCGCCCTGAGTACGACTACGGGGACCAGGTACGGTTGCTGCGCAACATTCGCAACGACGGTACCTTCCCCGGCCTGGACGTGGGCAGCCTGCTGGCCAAGCGCGGCAGCCTGGGCTATGTCCAAGACGTCGGATCCTTTCTCCAGGATCAGGTCATCTACGCGGTCCATTTTCCCGAAGAGGGCCGGCTGGTGGGCTGCCGGGAAGAGGAGCTCCAATCCGCGGATGCGCCTTGGACGCCGAGCCGCTTCGAGACGCGCGACAAGGTTACCGCCAAGGTTCCGCTGGGGATTCAGGGCAGGCTGTTGGTGGAGCAGGGCGAAGTCGGGGTCGTCATGAAGGTCCTCCGCCCTTCCACTGGGGGTGTTTACTACCACGTCCACTTCAGCGGGCGCAATCCGCTCCAGGTTCCGGAGACGGCACTCGAGCTTCCGGAGACCTGTCAGCCGAGCTCGAACCGGGATCC
>CAYYHR010000001.1:0-39310 GCA_964471705.1 uncultured Chromatiaceae bacterium | reverse complement strand
CGGAGACGGCACTCGAGCTTCCGGAGACCTGTCAGCCGAGCTCGAACCGGGATCCCTAAGTATTGTTGCCCGGAAAGGCGCTCGAAAATCGAAAGTCAACGGCGCACCACCAGCAATTCGCGCTTTTGATCCGATAAGGATCAGTTGTCTTTGGGATCGCGGTCGTCGGGACCATAATAGTCCCGAGCACCACGCAGGACCCTTGCCCATGAGCGCGTCAGCCCAATCCTCGATCACTCCCCTTTCCAGCATCCGCGAGATCAAGGTCGGCAGCTTCATCTTCGAGCGCCCGCTGGCCCTGCCGCCGGCCTTCTGTGATGAGGTGATCGACCGCTTCGAAGCCCATCCCGAGCAACAGTACGAGGGCCGGATCGGCCAGGTACGGACAAAAGACCGTAGCGTCAAGGCGACCACCGACCTGGTCGTGAGCAACAAGGAGGACTGGAAGGACGTGGACCAGATGTTCTTTCGGTCGATGGCGGCGGCCCTTCGGGAGTTCCGGGAGACCTTTCCCTACTTCAAGGGGCCGTTCAAGGACATGGGCTACCAGGTGCAGCGCTATCGGCCCGGCGAGTTTTACCATTGGCACATCGACGGGGGCAGTCATGAGCTCAGTCAGCGCCAACTCGTCGCCCTCTGGTATCTCAACGACGTACCCGGACCGGGCGGCGAGACCCAGTTTCTCTATCAGGACGTGAGCATAAAGCCCCAGCGCGGCAAGCTGGTCCTGTTTCCTCCCTTCTGGACCCACGAGCATCGCGCCGCCGAGCTGAAGGCGGGGGTCAAGTACATCGCCACGACCTGGGTCGTATTTGCGTAAGATTTGTCGCGAGCGCCTGGCCCATCCTCAAGCGGGCCCTACGGACCTTAGAAACGATCCCGCTCCGGCAGGGTCTTCTCCATTTGGGTATCCGAATTTCGTGTAGCCCCGTAATTTTTCCCTTATCCGATACGCAAATCGGACCATCGAAAAAGCGCTTGAGAAATCAATATGGTGCCCGGGGCCGGACTCGAACCGGCATGCCTTACGGCGAGGGATTTTAAGTCCCTTGCGTCTACCAATTTCGCCACCCGGGCGAAAGAATTGCGCGGTGTGCGCAAAAGAGGTTACCAGTTTCCTACTCCTTCGTCGTGATCCTCTTTGTCTGCAAGCTCGCGATGGCCTTGCGTATGAGATCGAGGAAGGTGGCACGCTCGTTCGGCGCGAGCCCGATCAGCGCCTGGGTGTTCACCGCCTTGGCTGCGGTTGTTGCCGGACCCGCGAGCGCACGTGCCGCCTCTGTCAGCCAGATGCGCTGCGCTCGTCCGTCATCGGGATCTTGGCGGCGCTCGATAAACCCGTCGCGTTCCATGCGTGCCAGCGTGTTGGCCATGGTCGGCTGCTCGATGTCCAGTTGCTCGATGAGCTCGCGCTGGGTAAGGCCATCGTCTTCCCACAACACCAGCAGTGCCGGAAAGATTCCCGTAGTCAGACCCAGCGGCTTGATGCGCGCCTGTAGCTCACGTGCGAACAGCCGTGCCAGATGGTTGGTGAGATAGCCCGCCGAGTCGTCTTTGCTGAATGGCATATCTCTTCGTACCACTTGCATAGCAAGCTATGCAATGTTACATAGCATGCTATGTTTTATGTTGAGATGAGGTTCCACTCGTGTTGAAGCGCCTTCACCCCTTGGCCGGTGTACTTGCGTTGCTGACGATCCTGACCTTTTGGGCGGGTACGGTCCTCTCCGAGACGCTCGGCGATTCAGCGACCGTGATCACCGTCAAGACCGCTATCCCTTGGGGCTTTCTGATCCTGATTCTGGCCCTCGCCGCGACTGGTGGGGCCGGTCTTGCACTGGCCCGCGAGTACGCCGACCCCCTGATCGCGCGCAAACGCCGACGCATGCCGTTCATCGCAGCCAACGGTTTGCTGATCCTGATTCCATGTGCGCTCTTTCTATCCTACAAGGCACAGCTTGGTGAGCTCGACTGGGCTTTCTACGGGGCTCAGTTTCTGGAACTGACCGCTGGTGCGATCAATATCGTGCTACTGGCGCTGAATCTGCGCGATGGTCGGCGAACGCGCTCAGCTTCCGCAATTGTCTGAGCCCGGAGAACACCTTGCCCGGGGCGATAGATCCTGAACACCCCCGGGATCTTCCATCTCGGTCATCCATCACCAATTTGGCGCACGGAGTGTACCCAGGGGGTTCATGTGCAGCCGTTACTCGCCGGGATTCGGGAACGATCAGGGGCGAGGCGGCCTTCCATTGCTCATTGGATGGCTCTCACGAAGGGTCAAACCATAGGGCGACCATTAATGGGTGACCAAGAGCTCGGCGAGCTTGAGAAACGACTTGGCCGAACTCTACGTCCAGGCAAGCGCGGCCGACCCCCTTCGCAGAAGAATGACCCGAGGCAACTTAAATTAGTGTAAATGGTAAAGTGTCAGCGTAATGGCGCCGTTTGTCTGGCGGTGTCCACCAGGTCAGCGATTGCCGGATTGGCTCGTTCGCACGAAGGACGGGGGGGAATCACCCTACGGTGTGCGTCCCATGGGCCGAGGCAGCAGCACTACCGCGTCGTCGACCCGAAGCACACCGCCCTCGACCACGGTCAGGCCGATGCCGGCGCCTCCCGCGAGCGCCTTGACCGTGCCCGGCCCCAATAGGCGCTCGAGATACCCGCACGGCGGGCGCAGGCGATGGAATGCCAACAGCGCCGTGCCGATGCGCACATGGCGGTCGCGAAACGCCGCCAGCGAGATGCCGCGTACCACCAGGTTACGTCGATGCTGGCCGTCGGCGAACGGCAATCCCGAGCGCCGTTCCGCCCGCAGCAGATCTTCTTCCGCGACCAGGGTCACCTGGCAGGCATCGGTGCGCTTCCATTGGCCCTGGGCCGACGCGTAGCGGTCGCCCGCCAGCCCCATCCCGACCAAAGCTTCGCACCGCTGCAGGCGACGCATGGGCTCACCCGCATCGTCCGCAACGAAGATGTCCACCAGGGTGCCCCGCAGCTCCTGATGTCGCCGTTCGCGTAGCCACGAAAATACCGCCATCACAGTGCTCCAGTCCGCGACCGCAACAGACGCGGTCAACGCCAGTCACCCGCAAGCGTCGGGGAAGCCTCGTGCAAGCGCGCATCCGTCTCGTTGCAGCCGAACTGACCCCGGCACGAGAAGCTCCCACAGTGTATTCTGCCCCCTCCGGCTCGTGTCGACCCGATCTGCGACCCGCACCGCGATCCATGAATCGCCTGTCTCGCGATTGCGGCCCACTCGCACCACGCTCGATACACCGGAGTCCCCTGATTCCCTGGCGCCCTGGCTGTCTCGACCAGGCGTCGTCGATCACGGTAGCTCGACCATGACTGACACCAAGGTCCGGATCTTCGTTTCCTCGCCGTCCGATCTCGAGCACGAGCGGGCCCTGGTCAGGGATGTCATCGAGTCGCTGGCCCAGGAATACTGCCCCTATTTCCAGGTCGAGCCAGTGCTCTGGGAGCAGGAGGCGCTGACCGCGGCCCAGAGCTTTCAGGCCGGCCTGCAGCGCCCGGCCGAGTGCGAGATCGTGCTGGTCATGCTCTGGACCCGGCTCGGCACGCCGCTCGCCAAGGACCCCTACGACGGTATGACGGGCACCGAGTGGGAGTTCGTCGATGCGGTAGGGACATCGTCAGGCCAGAGCACGCCGGAGGTGCTGGTCTACCGGAAGACGGCGCCGCGTCTGGTCGACATCAACAACGCCGAGGCGATCCGCGAGGCGGTCGAGGACCGGGAGCGGCTCGAGGCCTTCTTCCGCACCCATTTCTTCAACCCGGACGGCAGCTTTCGACGTGCCTTCAGGCAGTTCGACAGCGACAGCGCCCTGCGCAATCTGGTCGAGACCCAGCTGCGCAAGCTGCTGAACCGGCGTATCAGCGCCGAGCGGCGTTTCGCCGCGGATGCCGCCGACTGGCGCGGCTGCCCCTTCCGCGGCCATGGCCCCTTCGATGTGGGCGACGAGCGCGTCTTCACCGGGCGCGAGGCCGAGACACGCGACCTGATCGCGCGTCTGGCGGATTTGCGCGGCGAGGGACGGGGCCTGCTGCTGCTCACCGGTCCCAGCGGGGTGGGCAAGACTTCGCTCATCCGCGCCGGTCTGCTGCCGCACCTGGTGCGACCCTTTCTCTTCTCGGAGGTCATGGGGTGCCGCTGGTGCCTGATCGAGCCGGACAGCGGTGATCCGGTCGAGGCGCTCGCGATCGCCTTGTCGGCGCCCGGCGTGCTGGGCGACTCGCTGGCGGACTTCGGCCTGGATGCCGCACGCCTTGCGCGTCTCTTGATAAGCGAGCCCGAGCTCGGCGCGAAGCAGGTCCATGCCGCCCTGGTCCAGACGGTCCCGGACGGTACCACGCGTAGCGACGGCCTGCCGGGACGTCTCCAGCTGGCCCTGATCCTGGATCCGCTCGACGGTATCTTCGCCACTGATCGCCTGGAGTCTTCCCGGACCCAGACCTTTGCCGGAGTCCTCGCGGCCCTTGCCGCACAGGAGGGGATCTGGGTCATCGCCGCGCTGCGCAGCGACCGTCTGGCCGAGCTGGAAAGACTTCCGATACTGGCTGCTCTGCTGGACACCCAGAGCTGGTTTCGGCTGGACCCGCCCGCCACGTCGCGGATTCGCCAAGTGGTCGAGATCCCTGCGCGTGTGGCGGGGATCAGCTACGAGGAGCGCGACCGGGGCTCGGAGCAGGGTCTGGTCGATGCGCTGGAGTCGGAGGCGAACGCCGTGGCCCACTGGCCGGCGCTCCTCGAGCAGACCCTGGAGATGCTTTACCGGCGAACGAGCGCGCGTGCCACGGCGGCGGATGACGACCGGGATCGCCTCTTGACGCTCAGCGACCACCGAGCCATCGGCGGTCTGGAAGGATGCCTGCTGCAGAACGCCGAGACCCTGTGGCAGGGGTTGGACGAGGACAGTCGCGCCGCTCTGCCGATGCTCTGTCGGGCGCTCCTGACGTTGGAGGGCGACGGCCGGTCGCGGCCACGTGCCCGCGAGGGCGATTTGCTGCTTCTGCGGCGTAACCCCACGTGCGCTCGCCTGGTCCAGTCGCTGATCGAGGCCCGCTTGGTCGTCACCGAGTCCGTCTGGGATCCCGCCAGCCGAGCTCGCTGCCCGCCGGTCGAGCTGAGGATACGGGACTGGCTGCGCAGCATCCTGATCCAGACCCGCGAGGAATGGCGAGCGCGCGCGCGGATGCGGCAGGCAGCGCGTCCCCTGGACACACTGGTCTCCACACCGCCGGCCGAGCAGGAGGACGATGCCGGACCGACGACCGAGTGGCAGGATTACCGCGCGGTCGCCCGCTTCATCCACCCGGCCCTCTACGAGCGTTGGACCCCGGTGCGGGAATGGCTCGCTGGGCCGGACAACCGCCGCGATCTGATCCTGCGTGCCCAGATCAGCCGTCAGGCGCGCCTCTGGAAACGCACCGACTGTAATCGGGAATACCTGCTCGGCGAGACCGGGCATTCCGCGGCGCGGGTGTTCAGCCAGGCGCATGCCGAGGAGCTGGAGCCGCTGGAGCAGGAGCTCCTCGACCAATCCTGGTCGCATCTGCGCTTTCAGCGCCGGCGCAACCGCTGGGCCCTGGGCTCGGCGCTGGCAGTCCTGCTGGTCTTCGTCGGCATCACGATCTACTCGGTCTGGGACGCCGCCTATCAGACCCGGCTCGGGCAGCAACGTGCCTTGCTGCGGGAGGCGGAGGTCGCCGTGGACCGGGGCAATACGCCCAAGGCGGTGCGCCTGGCGCTGCAGGCCGGCACCGATCTGCCAGTAGAGGCCACCGGTGTTCTGGGCCGCACCCTGTTCACGAACCGGCTGCTGGCCATGCTCCAGGGCGGGTACGCCGCAGCCCATCACGCGCGTGCCCCCGTGTTTCGCGACGACGGCGAGCAGCTAGTGACCCTGTCCCGAGACGACGGCGCGCGACTCTGGTCGCGGGACGGGGGCGGCTTTCGGCCCGGGAACCGGTTGGCGGAGCCGGCGAGCAAGATCCAGCGAGTGGTGTTCGCCGGTGATGCGCAGGATCCGATGATCATCGGCATCGGTGCCGGAGGCGTCTGGCGGCTCCCGGCCAAGCCAGGCCAGGGGCCCGACTGGACCTGTGGCGGAGGCGAGGATGCCAGCATCGCCCTGGACCCTGTGGGCCGCTTTCTGGCCATCACCCACGAGGTAGCGGACGGAGGCGTCGCCGTCTGTCTGCTGGACCTGACCCGTCCGGGTACGCCGCTCTGGGACCGCCTCCAAGCGGGAGGCACCATCCGCAGCTTGGCCTTCGCTCCGGACGGAAAGCGGCTGGTGAGCGCCTCGCGCGACGGCTTGGCCCGCATCCTGGACGTCGCGACAGGCGATCAGCAGGGCACCCTTCCCCGTGACGGCTCGCCCGGCCGGCCCGCGATCCTTGCGGTCTTCAGTCCGGACGGACAGCGCGTCGCCGTGGCCTCCTGGGGCGAGCAGTTACGGGTCTATGGCCGGGATGGCAAGCTGTTCGCGGAGCTCGGCTCTGTGCAACGCGGCGGACGGCGCATTCGGATCCACCAGTCATCGGTCCGCGCACTGGCCTTTGCCCCGGATGGCCAGTCCCTGGTCGCCGGCGACGGTACGGGGCAGGTGGTGCGCTGGGATCTGCCCAGCGGGCGCCCCGAGATCCTGGGCGAGCAAGACCTGGGCATCGAGCAGTTGGGCGTCTCGCAGAGTCTCGATCCCGTCCTGGGCGAATCCCTGGTGCTCAGCCTCTCGCAGGACGGGGCGGCGCGGCTCTGGGGCCTGGAGACCGGCAGGCCGGTTGCGGTCTTCGGTCAGGACGCGGCGATCTCGGAGGCCCGTTTCAGCCCCGACGGGCGGTTGATCATGACCTCGGCGGAAAAGGACGGCTCGGCGCGTCTCTGGTCGACAGAGCCTGTCGGCAACCTGGCCTCCCGGCTGCTCGCGGACGACCATGTTCTGGCCATCGCCATGGCCGAGCCCGGGACACCCGGAGCGACCTCCGCTGCCACCAAGGCTCTGATGGCGACCGCCGCCTACGACGGACGGATCGCGGTCTGGGAGTACGAACGTCGCGACGACGCGGGGCCACCGGTGAAGCGGCTGTCACTGACCGGACACCGGGGGCGCATCCGCCAGATCGCCTTCTCGCCATCGGCACAGCGACTCGCGAGCGCGGCGTCCGACGGCACCGCCCGGGTCTGGGATCTCGCCACCGGCGAAGCCTGCGCTCTGCGGGTCTCCAGCCGCAAAGATACCTGCCGAGCGGAGGGGGCTCCCGACTGCCCGAACGTCTATGAGGTTCTGTTCGCTCCGGACGAAAGCTGGCTGCTGACCGCCTCCAGCGATTCGCAACAACCCGTCCGAATCTGGGATCCCGAGCGCTGTGCGGCCCTCCCCCTGCCAGAGACCTTGGCCCAGATCCACGGCAAGGTCCGGGAAGCGGCACTGGCCACCGATGCCCAGGCCGGAGTGCTGGTCGCAACGGGCGACGACGAGGGGGCGCTGCAGGTCATGCGGAGCGACCGGAACGGGACCTGGCGCTCGCTGTGCCGGCTCGAGGCACACGAAGCGGCCATCGCCGGTCTGACCTTTTCCCACGACGCCGAGTGGCTCGCCGCCGCCAGCCGCGACGGACGCGCCTCCCTGTACCGGCTCGAGGACGGCGAATGTGGGAAGCCGCTCTATCTGGACCCGCAGGCCGGGAGCCTCTACGACATCGCGTTCGCTCCGGACGACAAGGCGCTGGTGACCGGCTCGTTCGAGGCCAAGGCCCAGGTCTGGTCGCTCGACGGCACCCTGCTCGCCGAGCTGATCGGCCACCGCAACCGCGTCACCTCGGTGCAGTTCAGTCCGGACGGACGCTGGATCCTGACCGCATCCAGGGACGGCGCCATCAAGATCTGGGAGCGCCCGACCCGGAAGCACACCGAGCCGATCGACCGCTCCCTGAGCCTGGATGCAAAGCTCGGCGGAGTCACCGAGGCCCGTTTCAGCCCGGATGGCCACCGCATCGGTGCCGGCTACTGGGAGAATGCCGCCCTGCTGTGGCGTCTCTGGAGCGAGGATCCGCGACCGCAACCGGAGCTCGCGCGGATCTGGGGCAGTGACCGTGCTCGATTGGCGCTCATCCGCCAGGCGCTGCGCTTCAGCGAATCGATCGGCCACGAGGCAGGGGACGGTGCGAAGGCCGGTCATTGATCCAGCAGGATGCCGGTAACGGAACCGTCGCGATGATCGTAGGGCGCGGCGGAAATCCATTGCCGCCGTCAAGTCTAAGCGCCCATCTAGTGCCCGCTCGCCGGTTTCAGGCGTGGCCGCAGCGCCCGCAGGTCCCGTACCACCTCGCCGACCAGGCGTGCCGTGAGCCGGTTGAACGCCTCTGCCATGGCATCCGGAGTCGCGGCCTGCACCGGCTCCTCCCCGCTGTACTGCCGGGTCCAGAGCGAGCGGCGCTGGTCGGCGCTCACCAGCGACAGGTTCAGGGTCGCCACCACGCGCGGCGGCTGGTCCGTCGGCCGGTGCTCGAACTGCGACACCTCGCCCCCGAGCAGATAGTCCGCCCGCGCCCGGTCCGCCGGGATCACCACGAACCGGAAGACGCCGGCGTCTCGAATGGCGCCGACCAGTGACTGCGCCAAAGCACGCGGTAAGGGCTCTGCCCAGAGATAGTGCTCGTAGCGATCTACGACCAGCGGTTCCTCGCGGGTGCGGTAGACGATCTGCCGTCCGCCGAGGAACCCTCGTGCCGCCAGATCGTTCACCAGCAGGATCGCGCCGGTCGGGGCCCCCGCCCCGGTCTGGGGAACCTTCGGCGCCAGGCTGTAGTTGCGGTCGCGCTCGAGCGGCGGGGCCGAGCCGCATCCGGTCAACGCCAGGAGCAGGGTCCAGAGCGCGACGGAAAAAAGCAGTCCGGCACAGCGGTGCGGTCTCACTTGAACCAAGGCGTCTCGTCCTCGACTTCGCGGCCCTTGAGGATAGTGGCGGGGTTGTTGCGCAGCTCGCGCGACAGACCCGCGAGGTTGCGGGTCGCGTCCTCGATGTTGGTCAGGATCGGGGTCAGGGCCGTGGAGAGCTCCTGGAGCAGATACTGGGTGTCGTCCAGGGCCCGCCGCAGCGCCGGACGATTGTCCCGGACCAGGCCGCGCACGTCCACCGCCAGGTCACCGTAGTTTGTGACCGCCTTCTGGACATCCCGGGTGCTGCCCTTCAGCTGCTCGGTCATCCTGGCGAGGTTGTCCGAGGCGTCCCTGACGGACGCCAAAATGGACGCGATCGCCTGCGGATCCACCGAGTCCGCGAGCCGCTGCGAGAGGGTCCGGAGATTCTCGAAGGCACCGGCGAGCCGCTCGCGATTCTCGCCCTCGTCACCGCCCGTCCCGAGCAGGGACTCGATGGTCTTGATCTGATCCCCCAGGCTCACCAGGGCCGGTGCGATCGTCTCATTGACCAGGGCGTCGATCGTCTCGGTCAGCATGCCCAGCTGCGCGACCAGGTCCGGCTTCCGGCCCTCCGCCTCGATGACGCCTCCGTCCGCCAACAGCTCGTCCGAGCTGCCCGGGCGGATCCTGACCACATCGCCCGCGAGCAGGCCCGCGCTGTCTAGCCTGGCCTCGCTGTCGCGCGGAATCGGCCAGTCGTCCTTGATGCGCAGGACGGCGCGAAAGCAGGGTAGACGGGCATGTCGCGGTGGGCTGCCGACGGGGGGCTCCGGACACCGGGACGCGGCGTCGTCGCGGCCCGGGAACAGGGGGGTAACCCGCTCGACCAGCCCGATGACGTAGCCCTCCTGGACCACCTGGATCCCTACGTCCAGCCCCCGGGCATCCAGAAAATAGGCCTCCACCCGGTAGGCACCGGCGAGGAATCCGGGCTGCAGCAGGGTCAGGGCGGCGATGGCGATGGCGGCCATGGCCAGCACGAAGAGACCGGCGAGCAAGAGGTCGCGGCGCTGCGCGCGGGCCCGGCGCTTGCCGGGGGCACCGATCTCCGGCGGGGAATAGAGCCGGTCGAGCCGGCCCCGAGGCGCGCCCTCGCCCGCGCTCACGGATACCCCCAGAGCGCCGCACGCAGCTCCAGCCGCGAGGCGCTCGCCGCCGCCAGGTCCGCCGAGGGTCCCTCGAACAGGAGACGGCCCCGGTCCAGCACGGCCACCCGATGCTCCGCATCGCCCAGGATATCGTGCCGGTTGTCGGTCGCGATCAGGGTCAAGCTGCGATTCTCCCGAAGCTCGGCGAGCAGGCTCAGGGTTTCCCGGATGGCCGCCGCGTCGAGTCCGTCCGAAAGTCCGTCCCAGATCAGGATCCGGGGCTGATGGATGAGCCCTCGCGCCAGCTCGACCCGGCGCCGCTGGCCCAGCGAGAGCGCCCGCGGCAGGTGATTCTCCAGGCCGTCCAGCTGGAGCAGGGTCATCACCAGCCGTGCGGCGCGGGACATATCGCGACGGCTCATGGGCGCCTCGCGCAGGGGCAGCAGCAGATTCTCGAGCACGGTCGCACTGGCCAGGAGCGATCCGCCCTGCAGGACGGCGCCCACTTGGCGCCGCAAGCGCTGTATGGCCTGACCGTCGAGGCGCTCCAGGTCCTCACCCAGCACCCGGATGCCACCCGCCGAGGCGCGGTCGAGGCCGAGCAGCAGGCGCACGAGCAGGCTTTTGCCGGCCCCGTTGGGTCCCACGATCAGCAGCCAGACGCCTTCGGGCAGCCCGAACCGGATGTCCGACAGCGCCAGGTGCCCGTTCACGTGCTGATGAACCCCTGTGAGCTCCAGTGCATTCCTCATTCAGTCACCGCCGATGGCTCCTGGTACGACGACTGCACACAAGCAACGGAAACATGATGTAACCGCACCGCAATGAGCAGCTCAGCCCCGAAGGGGCATGACATATCAGCCCAGGGCGTAGCCCTGGGTTGGCTGCCGTGTCGATTCAGCCCTGAAGGGGCGTGACAGAGATAGCCGATGAGATGTCACGCCCTTTCAGGGATGATTCCCCATTCTCGCTACCCAGGGGGTTGCCCTGGGCTAGCCTGTTACGCCCCCTTGGGGCTCGTCGGGCCTGGGACCGAAGATCCCGCATCCACCCCGATCATTCGGTACTGTTGCTTGCACGCGGCTGTACTCGTACAAGTGCTCCTAAGCAACGCAAGCATTGCGATGATCGTAGGGCGGCAACCCTTTGCCGCCGTATGCTCCCAGATTTCAGTGTCGGCATAGGGAAATGCTGACTTACTGCGTTTCCCCAACGGGCCAAGGATGGCCCGGCATTTTCAGTCACTACAAGTGATTGAAAATGGAGCGATTCGGAAATCGCATTTTCGAATCGCGAGCTGATCAAATGCCAGGATTGTATTTGATCAGCGTCTCCATAGGGATGCCGACCTACCGTCTGTGCTCTGATGGGATTCCGATCCGCCTCGCGCCGCGGAGATTGTAGGCATTTTCCGGCCACCTGTGTTCATCCGGGGGCTCATCCGCGGATCAGCAGGATGTAGAGCAGATCGGCGATCAGGATCGCGGCGACGGCTCCGATCATGGTCCGGGTAGCTGCCTGCGCGATCCCCTGAGGATCGCGCCCCGCTGCCGTGCCGTTGACGGTCGCGATCAGCCCGATCAGCACGGCGAAGAGCATCGGCTTGAGCAGCGCCTCCACCATGTCGGCCGGGCTCAGGGCACGCGCCAGGGCATCCAGGAAGAGCGCCGGCGGGAGATCCGCCACGCCCCACAGCCAGAGACCCGTGGCGGTGAAGGTGACCAGGCTCCCCCAGACCGCGAAGGCGAAGCTCATGAGCAGCATCGCGAGCAGTACCGGACCCAGGGTGAAGCGGATGGGGTCGATGCCGCTCACCAGCAGCCCGTCCATCTCGCCGCTCACCGCGAGCGTCGCCTGGCGGACCGCCAGCGCTACCCCGGCCCGCCCGGCGACCAGGATCCCGACCAGGATGGGAACCAGCTCGATCACGGCCGCATAGGTGACCGAGAGCAGGACCAGCCCGGGCAGGTCGAGCTGTGTCAGGATCACCTGGGTCTGGCGCCCGAGGATCAGGCCCACCACCAGGCTCACCAGGGTGATGGCAGGCAGGATGGAGAGGCCGGCTTGGCGCAGAGAGGCGGTGAAGGCCGGCATATCCAGACGGCCACGCCCGAGGAGGATGGCCAGATAGAGGCCGATGCAGCTCTCCAGCGCGAGACCGGCGAGGCCGATCCGCTCGACCCAGCCGGTGGGCCCGGCGAAGAGCGGGCGCACTCGGTCATCGAGGCGGAGGGTGCTGGGTCGAGAATTCCGCGACACGGCCAGGATCAGTACTCGAAATTCCAGTCGAGCACTCGTGCCCCGCCGCAGACCCGGACCCGCTTGGCGGGTCCGAGCGCCGGCTCGGGGTCGCCCAAGACCAGCGCGATTTCGGCACGCTCGGCGAGCCAGCGCGCCAGCTCGCCCTCGTCTCGCAGCCCGATGCGCCGTTCGGCCAGGGCGGCGAGCGCCAGAAGGTCCCGGCGCGCCCCGGCATCCGGCTGGGCGGCCAGCAGCTCGCCGACGGGACGGGGCAAGAGCCAGAAAAGCCCAGCCCCGGCCTGCTCCAGCGCCAGCCGCACGAGGGCGCGTACCCCGGGGTCTCGGAGGGTCGTGGCGAAGATGAGCGCCCGATCCGGAAAACGGGTGCGAAGCCGCTCCAGCAGCGGCACCGCCAGGTCATCCTGCCGCGACCCAAGGTCCGCCCCCGGGCTCGGCTCGGGAATACCGACGATCAGCATGCGCACCACCCCGAGCCCGGAGCGCGCCAGCAGGGTCGGCACGCCGCGCACCGCGAAGCGGTCGAGGTCCTTCATGGGCTCTGAAAGCTCGGCGTAGGGGATGAGCTGCGGATGGTGGCGGCGGGCGTTGTCCCGCACCGGTGCGTAGCTCCAGCCGTCCAGGTAGCGGTCCGCGGCCCACCGCCGGTGCTCGATGATGGCGAGCCGCTCGACCTCGAGCGGGGTGAAGGCGAAGGACTCGACCATCTCCTCGGAGACGGCCCGACAGTCTGTGACCGCGAGCTTGGCCCAGAGATGGTCCGCCTGGTGCCGGTTGGCCTGCCGATAGGAGGCCGCCAGCTTCGACCAGGGCTGGCCGGCCGCCTCGGCGGACGGATCGCGGCCCTGGGCGGCAATGCTGTCGCAATAGTGCTCGTGGATGCTGAGGGCGACCTCGTCACCGATTCCGTCGAGCAGCACGCCGGGCCGGCAGGCCTCGCGGACATGGGAGATCGGGACGAGCTGGCCGTCCCAGTCCCCGACGTCGCCCGACGGCTCGCTGTCGCCGATCTCCAGCAGGATCGGTGGAGAGACCCCCTGCACCTCGGCGATGGTCCGGACGAGCGTCCGGACCGTTCCGAGGACGGTTCCGTCCGGATCCCCGAGGCTGACCAACCCCAGGGTCACGGGAGGTATGCCCTCCAAGGCGGACGCGGGGGACGCCAGGGGCGCGAATCTGAGCTCCGCAACCTGGGCGGCCTGGGGGTAGGCGGCGTGGAAGCCGGCGGAAAGGGATGCCGGGTCATCGCTCAGGATGCTGACCGTGGGCCGCTCCTCGCCGTACTGGATCAGCCGCAGGGCCTGGACCAGGAAGGCCTCCGCGGGAGCCGCGAATCCCGCGATCAGCAGGTGCAGCCCCTGCCCGAACGGTGGGTCCATGCCCGCATGCAGCGGCCAGCGGGCCAGCAGGGCGCGCGCGGCTCGGTTCTCGACGGCGAAGGTCTCCAGACGCACCCGTACGCTGGGGTCCGGCTCGCGGAGCGGGGGCGGAGGGTCCTTGCGGTGCATCAGGATCAGCCGCGCGCGGCTGTGCCCGCAACGCGCGAGGAAGGCAGCGATCAGGTCGGCCGGGGCAGGCGGGTCGGCCAGGATCAGAGTCCGTACGGCCCCCGGTCTCGAGCGCGCGAGCTGGTCGGGCGTGATCAGCCTCACCTCCCGACCGGCGGCGCTCAACTCGGCAACGACCCGGGAGCACAAGGGCTCGGATCCGTAGACGAAGACGCGCGGACGTCCGATGGGCAGGCGGATCATCCGGATCGGGCCGCGAAGGCTTGGCACAGGAGGGCGGGCAGCCGCTCGGCGGTCACTGCCGGCTCCCGGACATGGACCAGTGCGAAGAATTGGAAATCCAACCGCATAGGCGCTAACTATCTCTCTATTGTGAGCTCCGGATCAAGCAAGGCCGATCTTGACAGCACCATGGAGGGTGAGCGATGTTCCCACCTCGATTGGCTGAGCTGCCACATCGAGCTCGCTGATTTTCAGAAGGGGAGAATATGCCGGACCAGGGCTCGCAAAAGTCGATTCCCGTCAGAGATCGCCTGATCCTCGCGCTCGATGTGCCCGATATCGAGCCTGCCAAGGAGCTGGTGGCATTGCTCGGAGACTCGGTTACCTTCTACAAGGTCGGTTTGGAGCTGTTCATGTCCGGTCGTTACTTCGAGCTCGTCGACTGGCTGATCGGGCAAGGGAAGCGGGTCTTCTGCGACCTGAAGCTCTTCGATGTGCCGGAGACCGTGGCCCGGGCAGTGCGCCGGCTCAGAGGTCGGGGCGTGGATTTCACGACGGTTCACGGCAACGACTCCATGCTGCGGGCTGCCGCCGCGGAGAAGGGCGGGCTCAAGATCCTCGCCGTCACGGTCTTGACCAGTCTCGACAGGGGCGACCTGAAGGATCTCGGCTTCGAGTGCGATGTGCAAGAGCTCGTGCTTTCCCGCGCCAGGAGGGCGCTCGAGATCGGTTGCGACGGCGTGGTCTCGTCCGGACTGGAGGCACAGGCCTTGCGCAGGGACCTCGGCGACCGGCTCATGGTCGTCGTGCCCGGGATCCGCCCCGTGGAGAATCGTCCGCAGGACGACCAGAAACGCGTCGTCACACCGACTCAGGCATTCGAGATGGGTGCCGATTTCATCGTCGTGGGGCGCCCGATCCTGGATGCCGCCGATCCGCGCGCCAAGGCCGAAGAAATCCAACAGGAAATTACGGCCTTTTTCCGTTGAGACGCGGATACCACTCCGGCGTCCGTCCGGAATCGGCTGTTTTCTTCCCGCAACAAGAGCACCTGGGTGTTTCCCGAAGACCCCAGTGTCTGCGACCCTTGCGCCCATGCCGGGGGTGGTCGAGGTGCCTTGATAGCTGGTTTCCCCTTCTACATCCCCATCGATCCAGAAAGTGTACAGCGAAAGGTGCTGATTCTGTGCTGTATATGCAACATTACAAATTTGTGTATCTTTTTAGAAAAATTTGTTGCGTGATGTTGCGTGTTGGACTATTATTCAACCCGCAAGACGCAACGGCGTTTGGTTTGTGCAGATTTTTGGCAATTCAACAACAGCGGAGAACAGGATGAACAAGAAGCTCATCACCTTAGCGGTCTCGGCCGCCATGGCCGCCCCCGCGGCCGCGTTTGCGGAAGCGACCATCTATGGCGTGCTGAACAACTCCATCGACTATGTCGATGTGGAGCAGAATGCCCAGACCTTTGGCCCAGGAACCATACCCTACACGGCTGTCCCGAGTGTCCCGACTCTGCCCGACAACGTTTTCGTGGGCTATGGGTTGGTCGATGGCCCGGACGGGCCCGTGTACGTCCCCGTGAACGCCGAGCGGGTGCCCGGCGGTTCCGGCTCTGACTGGACGGCCCAGAGTAATGGGGTTCTGTACGTCAATGGAGAAGGCCTTATATACAATACCGACGGAGGGTATGCCCTCGGCGAGGGGTGGAGCGTCGTAAATGGAGAGATCACGCTTCCTGACGGCACACCAACAGGGATTGCGGTGCCCGCAGCCCAGGATTTCAAAGGCTGGGATCTGAACGCCAACACCCGCAACAACCGCATCGGTGTCAAGGGCTCCGAGGACCTGGGCGGCGGCCTCAAGGCCATCTATCAGGTGGAGTTCCAGGTGGCCCTGGCGGACAACGACGGCTACATCGCCGACGGCGAATTGCACAATGGCAACAACAGTGCGGTCAAGATGCGCAACAGCTTTGTCGGTCTGGCCGGCGACTGGGGCACCTTGCTGGTGGGCCGTCACGACACGCCGGAGAAGATCGCCACCGCCAAGCTGGACCTCTTCGCCGACACCCTGGCGGACTACAACTCGACCTTGGGCTTCGCGGATGTGCGCGCCGACAACACCGTCGCCTACATCTCGCCGAGCTTCGCCGGCTTCCAGTTCGCCGGTGCCGTGATACCTTCCGGCGGTGCGACCCCGTTCGGTTACGGCGACGCGGGCAACGCGCCGGACGGTCTCGCCGACGCCTGGTCGGTCGCCGGTATCTACAGCAACGGCCCCTTCTTCGCCTCGGCGTCCTACGAGGTCTTGGGCGACCAGCACTTCGACTCCGCCCTGACCTCTGAATCGTATGACAACGACGGCGTTCTGCGGTCGAACTACCTGGGTATCCCGAACTACGGCCACGCCGACAACTGGAGCTACTGGAAGATCGGATTGGGCCTGCTCGACTGGAATGGCTTCACCCTCACGGGTATCTACGAGAACCACTCCAACGTGCTGGGAGCGCCCCAGGATTCGGATATGGATATCTGGCAGGTCCAGGCGGCCTACAGCTTCGGCAACGAGACCATCAAGGGCATGTACGGCCAGAACAGTCCCGACAGTTGCGTGGGCCTGACCTATGCTGGCATCTGCAGCTCGGCGATTACTTCTGGCACTGGCGTGCCGGTGTCCGACCTGGCCTACCTGAACAACCGGGACTACGATTCTTGGGCCATCGGCTTCGACCATAACTTCAGCAAGCGGACGAAGGCTTACGCCCTCTACACCGCGACCGACTCCGACCAGAAGAGCTCCGACTGGAGCGGCTTCTCGCTCGGCTTGGTCCACAAGTTCTGATCTTCGGCTCAGTCCTTCGTGGAAAAACGGGGCCTTCGGGCCCCGTTTTTTTTTTGCTTACTTTCGCGAGAGAGTAAGTACTGATCATCCTGGATAGGAGCGATCCGACAGGTGATCGCAGCCTTCTTCCGCTGAGCTGCTGATCCCGCTCCGGCGTCCGTCCGGAAGCGGCGTTTTCTTCCCGCGACAAAAGGCCATCAGCCTCCTCCGAGGACTGCCGTGTCCGCCTTTGCGCCTTGGCCGAGCATTGATCGAGGTGGCTTGGATGTTTGCTCCCTCCTTGAGCTTGTCCACCGATTCTAGGGGCATGCGGCGAAAGGTGCGAAAACTGTAACGAAGTTGTAACATAATGATAACATGTGTCATTTTTGAAAATAACTGTTGCGAAATGCTTGTTGTGGGCCTATTATTTATCCCGCAAGATGCTAAGACATATCGGTATTTCAAGATTTACGGCAATTTAGCAACAGTGGAGAAGATGATGAAAAAGAAGCTTATTACCTTGGCGGTCTCGGCCGCTCTGGCCGCCCCGGCGGCAGCGTTCGCGGAAGCGACCATTTATGGCAAGCTGAACAACTCCATCGACTATGTCGACGTGGAGCAGAATGCCCAGATGTTCGGTCCGGGCTCGATTCCCTACACGAAGGTCCCGAATAACCCGACTTTGCCTGACAACGTTTTCGCGAGCTATGGGCTCGTTGATGGGGAGTACGTCCCCGTGGGCGTCGAGCGGGTGGCTGGCGGTGCCGGCGTCGATTGGACGGCCCCGGCGAGCGGGGAGCTGTACCTCAACGGGGGCGACAACGGCAGCGAATACCTTCTCAAGGGAGAGCAGATCGTAAATGGAGTTCTGCCTAACGGAACCTTGGTGAAGTCAGCTCAAGACTACAAGGGCTGGGATCTGAACGCCAACTCGCGTGACAACCGCATCGGCGTCAAGGGCTCCGAGGACTTGGGCGGTGGCCTCAAGGCCATCTATCAGGTGGAGCTCCAGGTGGCCCTGTCCGATGAGGATGGCTACATCGCGGACGGAGAATTGAAAAGCGGCAACAACAATGCGATCAAGATGCGCAACAGCTTCGTCGGCCTGGCCGGTGACTGGGGCACCTTGCTGGTGGGCCGTCACGACACGCCAGAGAAGATCGCCACCTCCAAGCTGGACCTCTTCTCCGACACCCTGGCGGACTACAACTCGACCCTCGGTTTCGCGAATGTACGCGCCGACAACACCGTGCTCTACATCTCGCCGAGCTTCAGCGGCTTCCAGTTCGCCGGTGCCGTGATCCCTGCCGGCGGTGCGACCGCAACGGAGGGTTGGGGCGTGCCGGGCGATTCGCCGGACGGAATCGCCGACTCCTGGTCGGTTGCCGGTATCTACAGCAATGGCCCCTTCTTCGCATCGGTGTCCTACGAGACCCTGGACAGCAACAACTGGTCGGCGGTGAATGAGGACCTCTATGTTGATGGCGTTCTCCAAACGGACTATTACGGCATACCCAACTATGGAAGCGCCGACGACTGGAGCTACTGGAAGATCGGACTGGGCCTGCTCGACTGGAACGGCTTCACCCTCACGGGTATCTACGAGTCCCACTCCAACGTGCTGGGCGCGCCCCAGGATTCGGATATGGATATCTGGCAGATCCAGGCGGCCTACAGCTTCGGCAACGAGACCATCAAGGGCATGTACGGCCAGAACAGTCCCGACAGCTGCGTGGGTAGTCTCTATGCGGCGACCTGCAGCTCGGCGATTACCTCGGAGACAGGAGTGCCAGTGTCCGACCTGGCCTACCTAAATAACCGGGACTACAGTTCTTGGGCCATCGGTTTCGACCACAACTTCAGCAAGCGGACCACGGCCTATGCCCTGTACACGGCGACCGATTCCGACCAGAAGAGCTCCGACTGGAGCGGCTTCTCGCTCGGCTTGATCCACAAGTTCTGATCTTCGCTCAGTCCTTCGTGGAAAAACGGGGCCTTCGGGCCCCGTTTTTTGTTGCTTTGCTCGTCGATGGCTCGATGGAGGTCGTTCGAGTCCGGATGCGCTCGCTTCCCCGCCAGATCTCGAGCTCGATTGTCGAGCCGGGCCCGGCCGCGGCTACGGCTTGGAACAGCTCGTGGGTGGTGGTGACGGCCTTTCCGTCGACTCTGGTTACCACGTCGCCTGGGCGAAGCCCGGCGTGCTCGGCGGGACTCTTCTCGGCGGTCGATGAAACCAGGACACCGCTGTGAGTCCGTAGTCCGAAGGATTCTGCGAGCTGTGGGGAGACGTCCCGCCCCAGGATACCGATCCAACCGCGCACGACCCGGCCCTTGGTCAGGATTTGCTGCATGACTTGGGTGGCGAGGTCCACGGGGATGGCGAACCCGATCCCTTCGGAGCCGCCGCTCTTGGAGAAGATGGCCGTGTTGATTCCGACGAGCTCGCCGCGCGCGTTGATCAAGGCACCGCCGGAGTTGCCGGGGTTGATGGCCGCGTCGGTCTGAATGAAATTCTCGATGTTGCTGATCCCCAGTTGGTTGCGGCCGGTCGCCCCGACGATGCCCATGGTCACGGACTGACCGATTCCGAATGGGTTTCCGATCGCGAGGACCACATCGCCGATCCGCAGCTCCTCCACCCTTCCGATGGAAATGACGGGGAGATTCGAGGCACGCGTCTCGAGCACGGCAATGTCGGTCTCGGGGTCCGAGCCGAGCACTGTGGCGTCCAGGACTGTTCCGTCGGCGAGCACCACCCGTATGGCGTCGGCATCCTCGACGATGTGGCGGTTTGTGATCACCAGCCCGTCCCGGGACAGGATGACCCCGGAGCCGAGGCTGGCAGTCGATCCGCGCTGCGGAAAGGGAAGAGTGAAGTCACGGAAGGCGGGGCGCTGGGTATCCGCTCGCACGCCCCTGGCGAAGATGTTGACGACCGCCGGCTCGGCGAGGGCCACTGCGTCTGCATATGAAGGGGGATTCGATGGGGTGGGAATGCGGGTGCTCGGCGACGGCAAGCTGCCGCTTGAAGGGGCCTGCCGCAGGGCCCAAAGGGTGACCAATACGGTTCCGGCGCCGGCTGCAAAGGATAGCAAGGCCCAGTGCCAACGGAATCCTGTCTTCATCCGGGGAGCTCAATCATCCTTCGATACCTGTCACACGAGCGGCAGGGGCACGGGGACGATGTGGCCTGTAGTATCCTCTTTCATCTTCAATATGTAGGTATCCAAAGGTCATCAATCCGCAACTGTGGGGGGAGGACACATGGTAGAGATCGAGGTGCTGTGTAATTTTTGCGATGACTTGCTGTCCTGCGCCGACTTCCAAGACGCTTGTCCCAACGGGCTTCAGGTAGAAGGCGATCGTCCGATTCGGTGCCTCGTGAGCGGCGTCACCGCGAGCCAGGCGTTGATCGGTGCAGCCGCCGACCTCGGGGCCGATGCCATTCTGGTGCATCACGGCTATTTCTGGAAGGGCGAGTCCCCTTGCCTGGTGGGCATGAAGGGAAGGCGCATCCGGGGCCTGATGCGGGCCGGCATGAGTCTTCTGACCTTCCATCTGCCTTTGGATGCCCATCCGGAGCTCGGCAACAACCGACAATTGGCGCGGGTGCTGGGTATCCTCGACGCACGTCCGGCGGGGGGTGGACCGGGACTCCTGTGGCAGGGGCGGTTGCCTCGGCCCATGCCCTCGGGTGATTTTGCGGAATCGATGGCACATCTCCTCGGACGCGAGCCGCTCGTCATCAGGGGGCATGAGCGTCCGGTCGAAACCCTGGCCTGGTGCACCGGGGCGGGGCAAGGATATATCCTGGAAGCGGCCGGCCTCGGCGTGGACGCCTTTCTCAGCGGAGAGATCTCCGAGCAAACTACGCATCAGGCACGTGAGCTCGGCCTGAGCTACTTCGCAGCTGGGCATGATGCGACAGAACGTTACGGTGTGCAGGCCCTCGGGGCGCATGTCGCCGAGCGCTTCGGGCTCGAGCATCGATTTTTTGATCTCGACAACCCTGCATGAGGATGGGGGGCATGAGGACGAGGGGGAATGAGGATGAGGGTGGGAGGCGAGCAGCCTTCTTGCCGCCATTTCCCCAGCGAATATGGACCCGCGAATACCCCATGGTGGGCCAGGAGTACCTTGACCGGTCGGCGGAACATCGGGGAGAATGCGATGTCGGCTTTCAGATGATTCGCATATTCTGATTTTCACCTTCCTGATCGGGATTGCTGTCCACTCTGGAAGCGCAACCTGCAGAGCCTCCGGGGGTCGTCAGAGAAATGAGCGCACAAGGCGTGGATAACAAGAGGCGGCGCGTCCTTATCGCCGCTACCGGCGTGGTGGGTGCCGTCGGCATCGGCTATGTGGCCGTTCCCTTCATCGCTTCCCTGAATCCGAGCGCCAGGGCCCGCGCTGCCGGGGCACCGGTGGAAGCGGACATCAGCAAGCTGGAGTCGGGGGCCATTCTGCGCGTCAAGTGGCGCGGCAAGCCGGTCTGGGTGGTGAATCGCACCAAGGAGATGCTGGCCGCCCTTCCGGGCCTGGATCCCGAGCTGGTGGACCCGAATTCGGATTCCTCCATTCAGCCCGAATATTGCAAAAATGCTACACGATCGATCAAGCCCGAGTACTTGGTCGCCGTCGGGATATGCACACATCTCGGTTGCTCCCCGACCTATCGCCCGGAAGTCGCCCCCCCGGATCTGGGGCCGGACTGGAAGGGAGGATTCTTTTGTCCCTGCCACGGCTCCCGCTTCGATCTGGCCGCCCGGGTCTTTCAGGGCTCACCGGCGCCGACCAATTTGGTGATCCCCAAGTACAGCTATCTTTCCGACACCCTGATAAGGATCGGTGAAGACGGAGGAAAAGCCTGATGAGCACCCCTTCGACCAATACCCCTTCGGGTGGCGCAGGGGGCTCCGGCTTCCTCGGTTGGATCGACGACCGCTTCCCGCTGACCAAGGTGTGGAAAGAGCATCTGTCCGAGTACTACGCGCCCAAGAATTTCAACTTCTGGTACTTCATGGGCTCCTTGGCGCTGCTGGTTCTGGTCCTGCAGATCGTTACCGGCGTCTGGCTGGCCATGAACTACAAGCCATCGGCAACCGAGGCCTTCGCCTCCGTCGAGTACATCATGCGCGACGTGAGCTGGGGCTGGCTCCTGCGCTACATGCACTCCACGGGTGCGTCCGCCTTCTTCATCCTCGTCTATCTCCACATGTTCCGTGCCTTGTTGTACGGCTCCTACCGCAAGCCGCGCGAGCTGCTGTGGATCATCGGGCTCGTTATCTACCTGGCGATGATGGCTACCGCCTTCTTCGGCTATCTCCTGCCCTGGGGACAGATGTCCTACTGGGGCGCCCAGGTCATCGTCAACCTGTTCTCGACGGTACCTGTGGTGGGTGACGATCTGTCGGTCTGGGTCCGCGGGGATTACGTGGTTTCGGATGTGACCCTGAACCGTTTCTTCGCCTTCCACTTCCTCGTGCCCTTTCTGCTGGCGGGTCTGGTCTTCCTCCACATCGTCGCCCTGCACAAGGTGGGCTCCAACAACCCGGATGGGATCGAGATCAAGAAAGGACCCAAGGGCAACCGTTGGAGTAAGACGGCGCCGGCGGACGGCATCCCCTTCCACCCGTACTATTCCGTCAAGGATATCGCCGGCGTGGTCGGATTTTTGATCTTGTTCGCGGCCGTGGTCTTTTTCTGGCCGACTTTTGGTGGTCTGTTTTTGGAAGCGCCGAACTTCCAGCCGGCAAATCCCCTGCAGACGCCGCCACACATCGCCCCTGTCTGGTATTTCACGCCCTTCTACGCGATGCTGCGCGCGATTCCACCCATGTTCAACTCCCAATTCCCGGGCGTGGTGGTGATGTTCGCAGCTATCTTTATCATGTTCTTACTGCCCTGGCTCGATCGTAGTCCGGTCAAGTCGATCCGGTACAAGGGTACGCTCACCAAGGTCGCCATCGCCCTGTTCGCCATCTCCTTCATCGTTCTGGCCTGGCTGGGCCTGGAGCCGGCTACCCCTACGAAGACGATTCTGGCGCGGGTTTTTACGTTGATTTATTTCCTGTTTTTCCTGTTGATGCCCATCTACAGCAAGCTGGACAAGACCAAGCCGGTTCCGGAGAGGGTGACGAAATGAAAAGGCTAATCATCGCGTCCTTCGTCCTGCTCATGCCCACCTTCGTGCTCGCTTCCGGCGGTGAGGCGCACTTGGAGCATGCTGGAATCGATCTCGCGGACAAGGAGTCGCTGCAGCGTGGTGCCGGGTACTTCGTCAACTACTGTATGGGCTGCCACTCGCTCCAATACCTGCGTTACAACCGGATGGGTAAGGATCTGGGGCTGAGCGATGCCCAACTTCACAGGGACTTCATCTTCAACGACGCCAAGCTGGGCGACCCGATGGTGAGCGCTATGCGTCCAAGCGACACCGAGAAGTGGTTCGGCACGGTCGTCCCGGATCTCACGCTGGTTACCCGTCGACGCAGCCCCGATTGGGTCTTCACGTATCTCAAGAGCTTCTATATCGACGATAAACGGCCTTTTGGCGTGAACAATACCGTTTTCCCGAACGTGGGGATGCCGGATGTCGTTGCAGATTTGCAAGGGATGCAGAAGGCGGTCCATGGGAAGCCTGAGGAGGGCGAGGGTGAAGGTCCGATCGAGGGCTTCGAGCTCGTGGAGAAGGGGAGCATGAGCCCCGATGCGTTTGACGGAGTTGTCCGTGACTTGACCAATTTCCTCACTTACGCCGGTGAGCCCATGAAGCTCGAGCGCCAGCACCTCGGAATCTACGTGCTGCTCTTCCTGGGCGTGCTTTTCGTCTTGGCCTATGCTCTCAAGAAGGAATTCTGGAAGGACGTCCACTGAGCCTGGATGCTTCTAGGCTGGACGACAGGGCCACCTGGCAAGCAACCGCTGTTTGAGACCAAGCCCCGTATCGCACGGGGCTTCTTCGTTTATACTGGAGATCCTCCTCGGGCCATTGTTGCACCCGGGTGCATGTAATCAAGCGCTGGAGCAAAAGGACCGATGGCAGTGGCTGCAACCAGACGATCCGTTATGACCTTGTTTTCCGATCCCCTATGTCCCTACTGTCACAGGGTACGCATCGTATTGGCAGAGAAGGGCATCTCTGTCGATATCGTCGATGTGGATGCCCGGGATCTCCCCGAGGAGGTGATGGACTTCAATCCCTACGGAACCGTGCCCACATTGGTCGACCGGGACCTGCGGCTCTACGAGTCACGCATTATCATGGAGTATCTGGACGAGCGGTTTCCGCATCCACCTTTGCTACCGGTCGATCCCGTCTCGCGGGCTACGTCGCGACTGTACATGTATCGCGTCGAGCGTGACTGGTACGCGTCGATGGAACGGATCCTGAAAGGCACCGACGACGAGGCCGCTCAGGCCCGCAAGGAGCTCGAGGAGAGCCTCATCGCCACCTCTCCCGTTTTCGCTGCCACCCCCTTCTTCATGAACAGCGAGCTTTCCCTCGTCGACTGTTGTGTAGCGCCCCTTTTGTGGCGCCTTCCGGTGCTCGGTATCGAGCTGCCGCCGCAGGCGCAGGCCCTGTCCGATTATGCGAGGCGCATCTTCGCATGGTCGGCTTTCAAAGAGAGCCTTACGGAGGCGGAGAGGGAGATGATCGCGGAGATTGCCTGATCTACGCTATGACTCGTATGACTTCGAACCGTCCCTACCTGATCCGGGCGCTGTTCGAGTGGATCCTGGATAATGGGATGACACCCTATCTGCTCGTGGATGCGGGCAATCCCCGGGCGATGGTACCGGAGCAGTTCGTTAAAGACGGGAAGATCGTGCTCAATATCAGTCCTACGGCTGTCCATGGGCTCGTGCTCGGAAATGAGATCATCGACTTCGATGCCCGATTCGGGGGCGTGGCCAGGAAGGTGCAGATCCCGGTGGATTCGGTGCTTGGGATTTATGCGAGCGAGAACGGGCAGGGCATGCTGTTCCCCGGCGAGGCACCCGCGACGGGTGATCTGCAAGACAGCGACGAGGAGCCCGGTCCACCGGAGCCACCGCCACGGCCTACTCTCAAGGTCGTAAAGTAGACGGCATCCGGGCCGCGATGCCGAATACTCAAAGTCGAGAATCCACCGGTTGCTCGGGTTGCCCCATGCTGATGGTTTCGAGATCCAGGCCGACCAGCACGATGTATCCATTGCGTCTGCCGATACCCTCCTCGCTGAAGTCGAAGCGGTACGAGCGTCGCCAATGTAAGCCGGTGTACGTTCGCTGCAGTTGCAGACGGTCCAATGCAACGGTCTGATCCAGGAACTGCAGGTCGCGTTGCCTACA
Organism: uncultured Chromatiaceae bacterium; assembly: GCA_964471705.1. Taxonomy (GTDB): domain Bacteria; phylum Pseudomonadota; class Gammaproteobacteria; order Chromatiales; family Chromatiaceae; genus Thiosymbion. The sequence continues at coordinate 14,120 of CAYYHR010000001.1, read as the reverse complement.
TGCCGTACGGCAGATTCCCGTAGCGATCTCCCGGGCACGCAGGCTGTCGAGCCAGAACCAGCCGATGAGCAGGAGAGCGAAGATTGCGAGCAGGTTGTCCATACTTTGTTGCCGGCGAGGTGGCGCCGCGGGGCCAAGGGTCCCGGTTGCGGATCCCGGAGGGATGAATCCTCGCTATGGTTTTATAGGATAATGCACTTGCGTATAGGCAGGAGGCAACGATGGGAAGCATAGTGATCGTCACTGCGGATATCACCAAGCTCGCGGTGGATGCGATCGTCAATGCCGCAAACCAATCCCTCCTCGGCGGAGGTGGTGTGGATGGCGCCATTCACCGGGCTGCGGGACCGGACCTCTTGGCTGCCTGCCGGGTCTTGGGCGGGTGTCCAACCGGTGAGGCGCGCATCACCCCCGGATTCCGGTTGCCGGCAAAGTGGGTAATCCACACGGTAGGCCCCGTATGGAAGGGCGGGGGTCGTGGGGAGCCGGAGTTGCTGCGCAGCTGCTACCAGCGTTCACTCGCTTTGGCGAAGGAGAAAGGTGCGTGCACCGTCGCCTTCCCCGGCATCAGTACCGGCGTGTACGGCTACCCGAAAGAGGCAGCGGCCAGGATCGCCCTGGATGCGATGAAAGCCGCATGCGATCATTTCGACGAGATTGTTGCCTGTTGTTTTTCGGGAGAGGATGCGGATCTGTACCGTACCTTATGCCCGGATTGCCGTTCCGGCACGTGACGACCGCCCTGGTCGAGCTCCGACAAACTTTCACCGAGTTGGTCTATAGCCCGCGCCCGAAGCTGATCAGGTCGGGAGGAGTCTCCGATCGATCCCAGATTTTCTCGAATTGGCTGCGCAGGTGTTGTGCTTTCCCCGATGCAAAAAAGTCTGCCTGACCCTCGAGCACATCCGCCAGTGGACGGAGTACGTAGCCCCTTCCATCCGCAATCAGATATCCCGCGAGGTAGTTTTGGTGCTCGGTTGGGACTTGCCGAATCCTGATGCACGAAGGGAGCTGGCGGCTGAGGTCGAGTAGGCGATGACCATTGCGTACAGGCGGCTCCAAGTCGAACAGCAAGATCGCGACGCGCGAGCGCGGGCCGCGCAGGGCCAACTGCTGAACGGCCTCCCCGAAAGTCGCACTATCATACGGACCAGCGTCGAGGTCTCGACTGAAGATGCAAAGCTCATGAATGGCTTGCATCGCCATTTGTACGCTTGCAACAAGAATGGCCGTCCGGTCCGGCAGGGGGACAATGCCCGCCGTTTTGCCGAGGACGCGGTTTGTCGCGTCGATGTCTCGTTTCATCGCTCCGTCCACGCGAGGTCATGGAACGGGCGGGTGACCGATGCTAGGTCAGCCGGTTGTGCCAGGAATCTGCACAGAATCCGAGGATGGCTGACAGGCACGAAAAATGCCTCGTTATGTTGCTGAAAGAATACAGTATTACAGGCGTTACGGTGCGGCATTTCTCGTTATTCGATCAATTTTTCAGTATGTTGAAGTTCTATAGTAGTTAGCGCGTTGCAGAATTGTATGAAATTCGAAAAAAGTTGCACTTTTGTCTGTATTTTACGCTAGAATATGGGTCGACGGGCACTTCGTCACGACTTTAGGGTACACCTTGTATTTTCGGGAGGCACGTTCGTACGCTGTTGTAAGCGGGCGATTTCGCTGAGATCGAATTTCTCATCTTGTCAGGCGATTTCTTGTTCGTGGACTGCACCGAACTGCTGAACCTCGACTCGCTTCTCAAATCAACCCCAACTAGAGGAATCACAATCATGTTCGAGGCATTGAACAGTTTCGCTCCCAAGCGGGCCATGATGGCGGCGGCTTTGGCTATCGCCGTATCCGCTCCGGTTGCTGCTCAAACCGGGATGGACGAGTCCTACTGGTACGCGTCCGGCGATATCTCGCTCCCCGATGGTCAGCTCTGGACCAATAGCTACGGTGAGTGCTACAAGAGCGAATATCCGGATGGGCCGACGGACCTTCCGCCGTGCGGCATCAAGCCCGTACCGAAAGAGGTCTCTGTGACTCTCAACTTCGAGTTCGACAAGTACCAGGTGCCTCAGACCGTCGTCAACAGGGAAGCAATCACCCAGATCGACGATTACATCGATCAGGTGAAGGCGACTCCGCAGGAGGAGTACATCACCGTCGTCGGCCATACCGATGCCAAGGGGTCGGACGCGTACAACATGGCCTTGGGCATGCGTCGTGCCGAGGCCGTTCGCGACTACATGATCGCACAGGGCTATCCCGCCAAGGATCTGGCGCCTCCGGTCAGCGACGGAAAGCGTGACCTGCTTCCCGGCGTCGATCCCTACTCCGTCTTGCAGCGGCGCGTGGTCCTCACGAGGGAATAGGTCTCGTCGAGACACGCAAGAGGGCTCCTCGCTCCAACTATGCGAGGGCTCTCTGCCGAGCAAAATGAAGCGAAAGCCGGCCGAGTTCCATGGCCGGCTTTCGTGCTTAGAGCCTCGTCACACCGCCTTGGCCTGGGCGGATGCGCTTCCGATGTAGGTCCCGGGAGTCAACGCCTTCAAGCGAGCCTTGGCGTCCTCGGGGATATCCAGGGAGTCGATGAAGCGTGCCAAGTCTTCCCTTGTTATCCGATGGCCGCGAGTCAGGTCTTTGAGTCTCTCGTAGGGCCTCTCTATCCCATAGCGCCGCATTACCGTTTGGACCGGCTCCGCCAATACTTCCCAGCTCGCGTCCAGATCAGCTGCAAGACGTTCCTCGTCCGACTCGAGCTTCGCAATGCCGCGCAAGGTGGATTGGAGCGCAATGCTGGTGTGGGCAAAGGCGACCCCGAGGTTCCGCAACAGGGTGGAGTCCGTCAGATCCCGCTGCCAGCGGGAGATCGGCAGCTTCTGAGCAAGATGACCGAAGATGGCATTTGCCAGGCCCAGGTTCCCCTCCGCGTTCTCGAAGTCGATGGGGTTGACCTTGTGCGGCATCGTGGATGAGCCGACTTCTCCGGTCCGCATCTTTTGGCGGAAATACCCCAGGGAGATGTAACTCCAGATATCGCGGCAAAAGTCGGTGAGGACGGTATTGAAGCGGGCGATGCTGTCGAACAGCTCGGCCATATAGTCGTGTGGCTCGATCTGAGTGCTGTAGGGATTCCAGTCGAGACCGAAGGATTCGACGAAGTTGCGGGCGAGCTCCGCCCAGTCGATGTCCGGATAGGCGGCAAGGTGAGCGTTGTAGTTGCCTACTGCGCCGTTGATCTTGCCTAAGAGCCGGATGTCCGCTACTTGATTCCGCTGGCGGTCGAGCCGGTAAGCCACATTGGCCATCTCCTTCCCCAGGGTAGTAGGGGAGGCGGGCTGGCCGTGGGTACGAGAGAGCATGGGGGCCCCCGCCAGATCGTGTGCGAGGCCGCGCACGGCCTCTATGACCTCATCCATCTGGGGGATGAGCACTTGGCCCCGTCCCTCCCGCAACATCAGGGCATGGGACAGGTTGTTGATGTCCTCGGAGGTGCAGCCGAAATGGATGAGCTCGCTGACCGCCTCCAGCTCGGCGTTGCCGGCGATGTGCTCCTTGAGGAAATACTCGACTGCCTTGACGTCATGGTTGGTGGTGCGCTCGATGTTTTTTATGCGGTGGGCGTCTTCTTCCGAAAAGCCCTCGAATATGCCGTTCAGGAGCTCGAGCGCGTGTCCGGAAAGGGCAGGGACCTCGGGGATGCTCGGATGGGCGGCGAGCGCCTGCAGCCAGCGGATCTCCACCAACACCCGATGTTTCATCAGGCCGAGCTCGCTGAAGATTGGACGCAAGTCCTCGGTTTTGGTGCCATAGCGCCCGTCTATCGGGGAGATGGCGGTCAGGTTGGAAAGCTCCATTCTGGATATCTACCTCATCAGCGCATTCGCCGAATCATGATCGTTAGTTCTCTGATCGGCGCAGATATTCATGCGCCGCTGCAAGCAGCTTTTTGCGACCGAGGAGGATTTTCCATCGGCTGCCTCCGACTTGGCGCCATAGCCAAGCGGACCGGATGCCGGCAAGCAGGAGGGCGCGCATCCGGTTCTGATTGTCCTGGATCTGCAGGTAAGGGTGATTGCCCTGAATCATGATGCGCGGTCGCAATGGACTGATGGTGCGGCTATAGAGGTCCGCCAGGCGGGCGAGCATATTGGCGTGCAGCATGGGGAAGTGTGCGAGCTTGGTCCGTGCCTCTTCCATGCCCGTTTGGATGACTTCGATCGCCTCGGTGCGCCGCGACAACACTTGCTCGAGCTTCAACAGGCCAATGACATAACGGGTCGGCTCGAGGCCCCGGGGCTGCTTTCCGGTTAGCTGCCCGAGCAGCTCCTTCGCCCCGGGGATCAGGCTGCCCGGGGCTCCGTATACTTCCTGAACGCTGTCGGCATCGGTCTGGAAGAGACTGTAGATGCACGGCGCCATGGTTTGCTCGTCCACGCTTCCCTGGCGGGCGATCCGATGCACGCAGAACGCCGCCTGATAGATGCCCGAGAGGGCAATCAGCTTGTCTTCTTCTGAATATGCCATAGGTCGTCTCGAGCCGAGGGCCGTGACCTTCGACGGCAGTGCTCAATCCCAAGCCTGCTCGATCACAGTCCCGCCCAGGCACTCGTCACCATCGTAGAATACCGCAGCTTGGCCGGGTGTCACAGCGCGTTGGGGTTGGGCAAAGCGCACGCGGCAGCGGCTTCCATGGATTTCGGTGATCCGGCAATCCTGAAGGGGCTGACGATGGCGTAGCCGGACGCGGCAGTCGAAGGGTGACGTCGCGGGCGGCTCGCCGCCGATCCAATGAAGGGCGCTGCCGTCGAGGCCTCTGCTCATGAGCTGCGGATTGTCGTGACCCTGGACCAGAATCAGGGCGTTCCGCGCGGTCTCTTTCCTGGCTACGAACCAGGGTGCCTCCGCTCTTCCTGCCAGTCCGCCGACGCCCAATCCCTGTCGTTGGCCGATCGTATAGTAGGCCAAGCCTCGATGCTCTCCGATCACTCTGCCCTCGGGGGTCTCCATCGGTCCGGGTCGGTCGGGCAGGTAGCGGGCGAGGAAGTCCCGGAATCGGCGTTCTCCGATGAAGCAGATCCCGGTGCTGTCCTTTTTCTCCGCCGTCGGTAGGCCCGCGCGTCGAGCCAGGGCGCGCACTTGGCTCTTTTTCAGATCGCCGAGAGGGAACAGGCTGTGCCGGAGCTGCTTCTGCCCGAGCAGGTGAAGGAAATAGGTCTGGTCTTTGCCGTGGTCCGCCGCAAGCTTCAGACGGTAGCCGGCGGACTTGCAGACTAGGCGCGCGTAGTGGCCGGTTGCGATGCGCTCGGCACCCAGGTCCAACGCAAAATCCAGGAAGGCTCCGAACTTGATCTCACGGTTGCAGAGGATGTCCGGGCTCGGCGTGCGGGCGGCGCGGTACTCCGAGAGAAAATGGGTAAACACCTCATCCCAGTACTCGGTCGAGAAGTTGACCCGGTGCAGGGGAATGCCGAGGCGCTCGGCCACTGCACTGGCGTCCTGGAGGTCTTGCATGGCAGCGCAATGGTCGGCGCTGTCGTCCTCTTCCCAGTTCTTCATGAACAGGCCTTCGACCCGGTAGCCCTGCTCGATCAGCAAGAGGGCGGCAACGGAGGAGTCGACGCCGCCGGAGAGCCCGACCATGACGTGGCTGTTCGAATGCGAGGGATGCACGTCCGGGGGCATGGGATTCGGTTTCGCGAATTGGCTGGATGAGGGGGTCGCGGTGAGCGATCCAGGCGGGGATGATACGAGCAGAGGCCCTGGCATGCATCCGGGGGTTTTCTGCGTCCGACACCGATTTCCGTGCGCTACGCAAGTCGAAACCCTAGGTGTTAGACTTGCGGCCTTTCCCGCTGCAGCGAAGAGTCGAAATGACATACGAGAAAATAACGGTTCCCGCCGACGGCGAGAAGATCGTCGTCGGTGAAGACGATTCCCTTCGAGTCCCTGACAACCCCATCATCCCATACATCGAGGGTGACGGCATCGGCATCGATATCACCCCGGTGATGAAGAGCGTGGTGGATGCCGCAGTCGATAAAGCGTATGGCGACCGCAGGCGGATCCGGTGGATGGAGGTCTATGCCGGTGAGAAGTCCACGCGCATCTATGGCGAGGACGTCTGGCTCCCTGGAGAGACCCTGGATGCGGTGCGGGATTTCGTCGTTTCCATCAAAGGGCCCTTGACCACCCCGGTGGGCGGCGGCATCCGCTCCCTGAACGTTACCCTGCGTCAGGAGCTCGATCTTTACGTCTGCCTGCGCCCGGTCCGCTATTTCAGGGGCACGCCCAGCCCGCTCAAGGAGCCTGAGCATACGGATATGGTCATCTTTCGAGAGAACTCCGAAGACATCTATGCCGGCGTGGAGTGGCAGGCCGGTACCCCTGAGGCGCGCAAGGTAATCGATTTTCTGCAGACAGAGATGGGTGTTACCAAGATCCGGTTTCCCGGCACCTCGGGTATCGGCATCAAGCCGGTCTCCTCGGAGGGGACCTCGCGGTTGGTGCGCAAGGCGATCCGGTACGCGATCGACAACGATCGGGATTCCGTGACCCTGGTGCACAAGGGCAACATCATGAAGTTCACGGAGGGCGCCTTCAAATCCTGGGGCTATGCGGTTGCCAAAGAAGAATTCGGCGCCTCGGAGATCGGCAGTGGCCCCTGGTGCATGCTCACCAATCCCAAGACGGGTGGCGAGATCCTCGTAAAGGACGTGATCGCCGACGCATTCCTGCAGCAGATTCTGTTACGCCCCAAGGAATACGATGTCATCGCGACCCTGAATCTGAACGGAGACTACATCTCCGATGCGCTGGCCGCCCAGGTGGGCGGCATCGGCTTGGCCCCGGGCGCCAACATGTCCGACCGGGTCGCCATGTTCGAGGCCACCCACGGCACCGCGCCGAAGTATGCCGGCAAGGATCAGGTCAACCCGAGCTCGATCATCCTGTCGGCCGAAATGATGCTGCGCCACCTGGGCTGGGTCGAGGCCGCGGACCTCATTATCCGGGGCGTCGAGGGGGCCATCCTGGCCAAGAGGGTGACCTACGATCTGGAAAGGCTCATGGAAGGGGCGACCAAGCTCAGCTCATCGGGATTTGGAGAGGCAGTGATCTCCGAGATGTGAGACAGCCGGAAATCCGCTTCGCATCCTTCGCGAAAAAAGCGGCGCCCCGAGCGGCTCGGGGTGCCGCCGGCCGTCAGGGTCCTCGATGGGTCAGACCACCCGATGCACGCGGGCGGCATGCAGGCCCTTGGGGCCCTGACTGATCTCGAACTCGACCTTTTGTCCTTCTTTCAGGGTCTTGTATCCATCCATGTCGATCGCCGAGAAATGGACGAAGACATCTTCATCTCGTCCGTCGGGTTTGACGAACCCGTATCCCTTTGCATTGTTGAACCATTTCACACTACCGGTCATCATTGTTTGCACTCCTCCGGGAACTGGCTGAGGGTCCGCTCAGACAATCAATTATCGAATTCTTATCTAGCGCGGTTGCCCGAGACCAGCCTGTCCGCACCTAACGGCTAGAGTATAGTAATCTGATTTCATTGGTCAAATCGCGAATGGGTCTATTTGCGGGCGGTGAAAGCCTGTTGGTGCCGGTTGGAATGCCTCCTGCATGAGCGTTCGCCTCGACTCGTGGAAGAAGGGGGGCGAAGGGGGGCGAATGGGGACGCAGGACGAAGTTGGTTGTCCAATGGCGTCGAGGGGATACCGTCCGGCACCATCGAGCCCCCGGTGCTCGTGGATCGTCCGCGCAATGGTTACAATCTTGCCGTGAGGCCAGCTCGTCCTATCTTCAAAAGAAGCGCCGAAGGATCATGAGTGGACAGAATCCAGATGCTGATCGGGGCTCCGGACTCTCGGTGCAGGAAAGCAAGCCTGCGTTGAAGCGGCCGCCGATGTACAAGGTGCTTCTGCTCAACGATGATTACACGCCGATGGAGTTTGTCGTGCTGGTGCTCGAGACGTTTTTTCGCATGGATCGGGAAAGGGCTACACAGATCATGCTGCATGTCCATACGCGTGGTGTCGGCGTTTGCGGTACTTTCACGCGAGACATTGCAGAGACGAAGGTGATGCAGGTCAACGATTATTCCCGAAGCCATCAGCACCCGCTGATGTGCACCATGGAGGAGGCTTAGGATATCGGCAGAACCAATGCCTCCCGATTACGCAGGAAGTTTGTTTCTCGTCGAGGCGTACCGAACTCTGGATCGATGAAACCATGTTAAGCAAAGAGCTCGAGCTGTCGCTGAATCTGGCCTTCAAGAAGGCGCGCGAGAAGCGCCATGAGTACATGACCGTCGAGCACCTGCTGTTGTCCTTGCTGGACAACTCCTCGGCGGCCAAGGTGCTGGCGGCATGTGGTGTACAGGCCGAGCAGTTGCGCCGCGATGTCGCCATGTTCATCGACGAGACCACGCCGCTGATCTCGGAGGGGGACGAGCGCGAGACGCAGCCCACGCTCGGTTTCCAGCGGGTTCTGCAGCGGGCCGTCTTTCATGTCCAATCCGCCGGCAAGAGGGAGGTGACGGGCGCCAACGTGCTGGTGGCCTTGTTCAGTGAGCAGGACTCTCAGGCCGTGTACCTGCTCAATCAGCAGAACATCACGCGCCTCGACGTCGTCAACTTCATCTCCCACGGGATCTCGAAGGTGCAGGATGAGGGCCGGGAGGGCGGAGATCAGGGCGAATCGGAGGAGGATCGCGGTGAGGAGAAAGAGAGCACCAGCCCCTTGGAGAGCTTTGCCTCCAACCTCAACGATCTGGCACGGCGCGGGCGGATCGACCCGCTGATCGGCCGTCAGGCGGAGGTCGAGCGGACCATTCAGATCCTGTGCCGCCGGCGCAAGAACAACCCTCTGTTGGTGGGGGAGGCCGGGGTCGGCAAGACGGCCATCGCCGAGGGTCTTGCCAAGAAGATCGTGGACGGGGAGGTCCCGGAGGTGTTGGAGGATGCCACCATCTATGCGTTGGACCTGGGCGGTCTGGTTGCCGGTACCAAGTACCGAGGTGATTTCGAGAAGCGCCTGAAGGCGGTGCTGGCCCAGCTTCGCCGCCAGCCCCAATCCGTGCTCTTCATCGACGAGATCCACACCGTCATCGGGGCGGGCGCGGCCTCGGGTGGCGTGATGGATGCTTCGAACCTCATCAAGCCGGTGCTTGCTTCCGGGGATCTGCGCTGTATCGGCTCCACGACCTATCAGGAGTTCCGGGGCGTTTTCGAGAAGGATCGGGCCCTGGCCCGGCGCTTTCAAAAGATCGACATCGAAGAGCCTAGCGTCGAGGAGACGGTCGAGATCCTCAAGGGACTGAGGTCCCGTTTCGAGGAGCACCACCAGGTCAGTTACACCATCCCGGCGCTACGCGCCGCCGCGGAGCTTTCGGCCAAGTACATCAACGACCGGCACCTTCCTGACAAGGCCATCGATGTGATCGACGAGGCCGGCGCCAACCTTCAGCTGCGACCCAAGGACAAGCGCAAGAAGCGGATCGACGTCTCGGACGTGGAGAGCGTCGTCTCCAAGATCGCGCGTATTCCTCCCAAGAAGGTCTCTCTCTCCGACACGGACTCTCTGAAGAACTTGGATCGGGACCTCAAGATGGTGGTGTTCGGGCAGGACGAGGCGATCGACGTCCTCACATCAGCCATCCGCATGAACCGCTCCGGCCTGGGGCACGAGGAAAAGCCCATCGGGTCATTCCTGTTCACGGGGCCCACGGGTGTGGGCAAGACGGAGGTTACGCGGCAGCTGGCGCGCGTCCTAGGGATGGAGCTGATCCGATTCGATATGTCGGAGTACATGGAGCGGCACACCGTCTCACGTCTCATCGGCGCTCCTCCCGGCTACGTCGGCTTCGACCAAGGTGGGCTCCTGACAGAGGAGATCAACAAGCACCCCCACGCCGTTCTCCTGCTCGACGAGATAGAGAAGGCCCACCCGGACGTCTTCAATCTCCTGTTGCAGGTCATGGACCATGGCACCCTGACGGACAACAACGGGCGCAAGGCCGACTTCCGCAACCTGGTGCTGGTGATGACCACGAACGCCGGGGCGACGGAGACCAGCCGTCGCTCCATCGGCTTTACCGAGCAGGACCATTCCAGCGACGGGATGGAGGCTTTGAAGCGCTATTTCACCCCGGAGTTCCGCAATCGGCTCGACGCCGTCGTCCAGTTCGCAGCCCTGGGGGCGGAGACCATCGCCAGCGTCGTCGACAAGTTCGTCTTCGAGCTGGAGCAGCAGCTCGCCGAGAAGAAGGTGGCCCTGAGCATGGATGCCGATGCCCGCGCCTGGCTGGCGGAGAAGGGCTATGACCTGCAGATGGGCGCTCGGCCGATGACGCGCATCATCCAGAACCACATAAAAAAACCTCTGGCCAACGAAATACTCTTCGGATGCTTGACGAACGGGGGCTCGGTTCGGGTCTTCGTCAAGGACGGGGACCTGGATTTCGAGTACGGGGAGCGGGCGCTGAGCTGAAACGGACTTCAGGTGGCGGGGCGGGATGGATGCAGCTGCGGGGGAAGGGACAGGAGCCCTACCAAGTGGGTGTGGTCAGGAAGTTCCGCTGAGCCGAGGACCGGGGTCGTCACTCAGACCGCGAGTCAGCGGGCCCGATAAGTGATCCGCCCCTTGGACAGATCGTAGGGGGTGAGTTCCACGGTCACCTTGTCCCCGGTCAGGATGCGGATGTAATGCTTGCGCATCTTGCCCGAGATGTGGGCAGTAACCATGTGTCCGTTTTCGAGCTCCACGCGGAACATGGTATTGGGCAGGGTGTCGATCACCGTGCCTTCCATTTGGATGATGTCTTCTTTGGCCATCAGTCGGTCGGACAGCGTGAGAGGATTGGCTTTCAGCATGAGTCGCGCAGTATAGCACAGCTCCCCGGGACAACCCTTGGACGGTTCCACTGAACAGCAATTCTAAATTTGGCGTTGTTTGCCGCATTAGCGGCGCTTGGGTGTTTGCTGCGCGGGCTGGAGCGCCTTCAGCATGAAGTCGAAGAGGTGATCGCAGGAGGCGAAGGGCAGGTATTGTGTGAGTGCGCGCAGGTGTTCGAAGAAGGTTTGCCCGGATGGGATGTGGCGGGGCGTACCGCTGGGTAGCGGGAGGCAAGCAGATCGAGCACGGTATGGGCGAGGAAGGCCAACAGGATCAGGCTGGCCAGCACGGAGGTGAGATGCTGTTTGCCGTGGCCGTAGTTGTGCCCGGAATGGTCCCCTTGGTCTTGAGGGTGTTGTTGTTCTCGTTTTAGATCTTCCAGCGGCTGCACCCGGCCGCTACCAGAGCGGTCGACTGACGGCAAAGTACCGACAACCGTTTGATCCTTTGGCGAGAAATCCGGTCTCTCTGGAAACAAAAAAGCCGGCTGAGCGCACTCAGACCGGCGATTTTCAATTGGCTCCCCATCGTGGACGCATATAGAACCATTTGCATCACACCAACGCGGGAGACTCGGACGGTTTTCGAGGCCATTCGACAACTTGAGGCGGCGCCATGATCGGGGCTGGCCCTGAACATTAGATCGTGAGAGTGATCGCGATAAGTGACGGGCTGTTGTGCAAGGTTGCCTAGGGATCCTTTGGCTCTAGGCAAGGGTTCATCCCTAGCGACTTGAAAGGTGGTCGAGGTCTAGCGGATCGCTCTCCACATAATCGCGCGCCGTCAGGTCATCGAGGGTGAGCACCGCGCCGTCGACCTCAGCGAAGCGCCCCGCAGCGGGAACTCGCGCCAACCAAGCCCTGAGAAGGACGTCCCAGCCCTGCTGTTCGAAGGTCGGCTGGTTCTCGTTCCGGATGAACCAGAACATGAGCTGGACGGTGTCTGCATCCCAAGACGGAGCAGCCCGAATTCGGATCTCGCGCAGGGCTCTGAGGGCCCGGCCCTCGTCGCTCTCCTTGTCGTGCTTCTCGGACATGCGGCTCATCAAGGGCGTGGCGAAGGCAACGAAATCGTCGGGGAACGCAATGCGTGCACGCTTGCGGGAGAGGGCGAGGGACAGGCGACGGCTGTCGTTGTCGTCGAGACACCCCGCGACTCGCTCCCACCGTGCGACAACGGGCTTCTCAACCGTCATCACGCGGTCGAGGTCAGCGACGAGGTGCCGGTCCGAGACGCCGGGAAGGTACGCGTAGTTGGGCCGGCGGCCCCGCTCGATCTCGTGGAGCTTGCCTTCGTCGACCTCGACCAGCGGACAAACCTCAACGAACGGCCGCTCACCGCATTCTCGAACGATGTCGCACGTCTGTGTGACGACGGCGAAGCCGAATACGCTACCTTCCGCGTTGTCGACGCCATCCCCTGCCGCCGCGGCTGCGTCTTCGGTCAGCGGAGCGTCGGGCGATACGCGAAAGACGAACCAATGCTCGCCGAGGGCACAGTCGCCCTGCCGCCACTGTTGTAGCGGTTCGTCGATCTTCGCCCGACCGTCGGCATCAAGGGGTTCCACGCCGCTTGTTCCTCAAGGTGCGAGCAGCCCGGGCTCGGCCACGGTCGCGATGAACGCGATCGTGTTGAGCGTCGACAAGGTCTTCTGGCGGCAGAGGCTTCCGGGCCTCCTTAGCTGCGGCACTCAGTTCTGAGAGCGCCGGCCTTGGTCGGGCAGCGCCAACGCCCAGAATCGCGCGGGCCTCTTTGAATCGCTCCGCGGTCAGCAAGGCGAACGCGGTAGTTCCCTCTTTCACCTCGAAGAGAGCTGCGCGGGTTGACCGTGCATCGCCGCGGTTTGCCGCCCGAACAACGTCGAGCACCTGCATTAGCCGTTGCTCGTTGCCCGCATTCAGAGGCTTGCCACTCGCCCAGAAGTGCACGCTTCGCCGCGATACATCGAAGAGTTCGCCGAGCTGTTCCCAAGTCAGGCCCGAGATACGACGCAGCTCGGAAATCGCCTGTCGCGTGGTCTCCGCATCATCCGGGGTCTCGGCATGCTGTTCCCAGACGAGCCCGCTGGCCGTCGCATCGGACTCGTGAACGTAGGGTGCCTCCCAGAGGCGAGCCGGCTCCGCGGACGAGGTACCGGAGATCGAGAGCGCACCACTGACAAAGATCACCGAAAGCCGCGGCGCACGTTGTTCGCAAATGCCGCCAAAGCCAGTCGCGACGGCGATGATATCCGAACGCGGCGTCTCGAAAACATGGGGCTGCAGAGTCATGGCTAACCTCCGTAGCGCCGGAGGAACTCGTCGGTCACCGCCCAGCGAAAGACGCTGTAAATGCGCTCTGCGAATCCGCGTGCTTGCTGCACGGCCGCCTCGACATCGAGCTCCCGTGTTTCCGCTTGAAACGCGTCGACATCCAACAGCCAACTCGGTTCGTCGATAACTTCGACGGCAGCCGGATCGACCGTTCCGCGCGGAGGAACTAGGCCCCAACGTGCCATCACTTGTCCTGCATTGTCAGGCAGAACGAACACAGCCTCGGAAATCGAGTGGCGGGCGCGGGAAGCCAGAGGGGTCGAGAGAACGCCGCATACCTCCGGACGCACGAGCTGTGGCAGGTCGCTGAGGTTGTCCCCGGCCACGCGGTCGATATAGCGCACGCCGAGGCGATCGATCACCTTCGGATCCACATGGGCGACAAGCGCCTCGAGCACCTGCTTTAGCCGGTCTAGGAAATCGTCGCGGCTGGTGTAACGACCGGTTTCCAGCGCGAGAAAGTCGGGGGCCAGCGTGACGCGCCAAGCGTCACTGGCATCGTGGAACCGCCAAACGGTGTTCGCGCGGGCGTCCATCACGCCCTGCTGGCTGAGAACGACGCTACGGTTTTGCTCGGGCCGAAGGACCGGGTATTCAGCGCGGATGGCCTCCTGGAACGGCGCGATAAAGTCGCGCTTCTCCACGGACGCCACCAGTGGGAACCGCACTTGAGCGATCACGCGCACCAAGGGGGCGTCGCTCAGCGGCACCTCGGCTGGTGGTGGGCCCGTCAGTGGGGTCTCGTTGGCAGTCACGGTAGGCGTCTCCTCCATCGGTTCTGGCCTCGAAGGGCCTCAGATTGAAGGTAGCGCAAATTGGCCAATTTGTGAATCAAAGTGTGAAGTATAGGCGGGAAGGGCAGGGCGAGCGCGCTTTAATTTCCTATGCAGCAAAGAGATAAGGCATCATCAC